>JAUNOM010000045.1 GCA_030531085.1 Prevotellaceae bacterium
GTAAAAGCATACAGATTGGTCTGCAATAGCGTATCTTTCAAAAAAGAAGAAAAACGCATTTGATTTTTGCCACTTTACAGGCTCTCTGACGAGGTCAAGTCGTTTGTGGCACAATGTCCCACCGGCATGGATTTAACACGTCAGAATGAGTTTTCTGAAAATCATCATCTTACGGTGATATGAAAACATCCCTGTTTTACTTCGTATTTGACATAACATCTTTCAGACTGCCGCATATCACGCAGCACTTCAGACAATACCCATTTAAGAGTGTCGTTTCTTACTGCGCGGCGTTGTTCATTGTCTGTCTGTACGGTGACATACCTGTTGTAGCTGATGTCGAAAGTGGTGCCAAAACGATGACATGAATTCTCACTGGCGTTGATATTATATTTGCGTAATCGTGTGATGTCCTCCTCTGTTCTAAGAATACTGGTGACAATAATCTGATGCAGAGGTATGCCTTTTATGTAGAGGCTGTCATAGAATGCTCTGCCTATATCTTGTAACAGCACACTGGCACGTGGCACAAGGTATGCGATGCTTTCCTTTAATGGTGCCACATGAAAATAAGGGTTAGCGGCGATGTACACCAATTCAGACATACGCTGTTCCGCATCTGTACGATTCTGCACGGGCTTAACTCCATGAAGCTGTGCGGACTGTAGCTGGACTCCGTTGCTGTCTGGAAATGTTGTTTTGAAAGAGGGGACGCTTAATATCTTGTGAGGTGTGAAATTGGCATTGTCGGGTATGTTTGTTTGGTTCAGAGACACCTGTTTTGCCTGTGTATTGAGAGTGTGGCTGTCTGATGTTACGGAAAGGCTGTCGTTCTCGTTTTTGTCAATATTGCCTGTTGTGGGACCTATTGCGCAACGTATAAGGGCAAGTATTACGGTTGTGATGGCAAATGTATGTAGAAAAGAAGTTGTGGAAATCTTCATTTTTAATGTTTTTATACTTGATAGATGAAAAAAAGAACTTTTTGAGACACAAAGGTACAAAAAGTTATCGAAATATGAAAAAAAGTTTGTAATTTTGCACAAACGAATTGAATTTTATACGAAAGACGTGATAGAAAAGCATATAGTTCTTGAAGATATTGATCCTGTAACATTCTATGGAGTAAATAATAGTCATCTGCAGATGTTGCGTTCTCTGTATCCAAAGTTACGTATTATGGCACGTGACAATATTATCCGTGTTCTTGGTGATGAGGAGGAGATGTGTGTATTTGAGGCAAGTATAGAGCGTATGCGGCGTCATGTGCTTAAATTCAACGTCATAAGCGATGAGGATATTCATGATATAGCAAATGGACAACAGGCAAATGCGGAGGCGTCCAAGGATGTTGTTACCTATAGCATATCAGGCAAACCGATAAAGAGCCGTTCTGCTAACCAGCAATGTCTGATAGATGCTTATAATGACAATGATATGGTGTTTGCCGTTGGGCCTGCGGGAACAGGCAAGACGTATCTCTCCATTGCTCTTGCAGTGAAGGCTTTGAAGGAGAAAGCGGTTAAGAAGATAATCCTGTCAAGGCCCGCCGTTGAGGCCGGTGAGAAGTTGGGGTTCCTGCCAGGTGATATGAAAGACAAGATAGATCCGTATCTTCAACCGCTGTATGATGCCTTGGAGGACATGATACCACAGGCAAGATTGCAGGATATGATGGAGAAGCGTATTATCCAGATAGCTCCTTTGGCGTTTATGCGAGGACGCACGCTCAGCGATGCTGTAGTTATTCTTGACGAGGCACAAAACACTTCCACAGCACAGATACGTATGTTCCTGACGAGGATGGGATGGAATACCAAAATGATTATAACCGGAGACCTTACGCAGGTGGATTTGCCAAAAGGGCAGAAGAGCGGTCTTAGGGAAGCGCTGGAAGTGCTTCGAGGAATAGATGGTATCGGGATAGTAAATCTTACAGGTAAGGATATTGTGAGGCATAAGCTCGTTACAAGCATAGTGAAGGCATACGAGAGGATGGAGAAGAGGGAGATTAATGAACAAGTTGGATAATTTTAAACAGAATAGACAATGAACAAAGCTTTAACTTCAACCGAATTTAATTTCGCAGGTCAAAAGAGTGTGTATCACGGTAAGGTGCGTGACGTGTACAACATCAATGATGATCTTATGGTTATGGTAGCGACAGACCGTATATCAGCATTTGATGTTATTCTGCCTAAGGGTATTCCTTTTAAAGGTCAGGTATTAAATCAGATTGCAGCAAAGTTTCTTGACGCCACAAGCGACATCTGCCCTAACTGGAAACTTGCCACACCTGATCCACAGGTTACTGTAGGACTGAAGTGCGAGGGCTTCAGAGTGGAGATGATTATCCGCGGTATTCTGACAGGCTCTGCATGGAGGGATTATGAGAAAGGATGTCGTGAGATATGTGGAGTGAAGCTGCCGGAGGGTATGCGTGAGAATGAGCGTTTCCCGGAGCCAATCATTACTCCAACGACAAAGGCTGATGAGGGACATGACCTTAATATCTCCAAGGAAGAGATCATAGCCCAGGGGATTGTCTCAAAAGAAGACTATGAGATCATGGAGGACTACACTCGTAAGCTGTTTGCGCGTGGACAGGAGATAGCGGCCAAGCAGGGACTTATTCTTGTTGATACAAAATATGAGTTCGGCAAACGTGACGGCAAGGTATATCTTATCGATGAGATACACACACCGGACTCTTCCCGTTATTTCTATGCAGAGGGTTACGAGGAGAAGTTTGAGAAGAACGAGCCGCAGAAGCAGTTGTCCAAGGAGTTTGTACGTCAGTGGCTTATAGAACATGACTTCATGAATGAGCCGGGACAGACAATGCCCGAGATAACGGACGAGTATGCGGCAAGTGTCAGCGAGCGTTACATTGAGCTTTATGAGCATATCACTGGCGAGACATTTGACCGTAATGTTGACCAGGAGAATATCAGTGCCCGTATAGAGAAGAATGTGAGTGACTATCTTGCTACTCTTTAAATTGCGGCTATTATAAATAATGTATAAGCAAGAGACAATAAAACCCTATAGTCAAAAAGGGGAGAAGGCTAAGCAGGTGGAGGCGATGTTTGATAACATTGCCCCCACTTATGATAAGCTTAACCATCGTCTTTCGTGGAATATAGACCGCTATTGGCGAAATGTGGCTGTAAAGTGCATGGCTCCCAATCGTCCATGTAAAGTGCTTGACATAGCAACTGGTACAGGTGACTTTGCCATATTGACGGCGGAGAAGCTCCATCCCGACATGGTAGTGGGGGCAGACATCTCAGAAGGAATGATGGCTATAGGACGTGCAAAGGTGGCGCAACGTGATTTGCAGGGTGTAATTTCCTTTGCAAAGGAGGACTGTACCTCGTTGTCTTTTGAAGATTGCACTTTCGATGCCGTGACAGCAACCTTTGGTATACGCAATTTCCAGAATTTAGAAAAAGGACTGGCCGAGATGCTGCGTGTGCTTAGGCTGGGCGGTATGTTGTGTGTGCTGGAGCTGACAACGCCCGTGAGCTTTCCGATGAGACAGCTGTTTCATGTATACAGCCATGCTGTCCTTCCTGTTTATGGAAGGCTCGTCAGTAAGGACACTGCAGCATATTCATATCTTACAAAGACGATAGAGGCCTTTCCGCAGGGAGAGACAATGGTGAGCATATTGAAGAATGTTGGATTTAGCGAGGCGTCTTTCAGACGGTTGACATTTGGAGTATGTACGATGTATGTTGCATACAAATAGCAAATCAATAGGTGTGAAATAGAAAGCAATAATAAGTTATGAAGAAGTTTGGTATTATAGGTAATCCACTTGGACATTCTTTTTCTCCCGGATACTTTAACGAGAAGTTCGGTAATGAGGGAATAGATGCGGTATATGAGAAATACGCATTGCAGTCAATAACAGATTTGCAGGCGGTGATAGACTATACCCCTGATCTTTGTGGCTTTAATGTAACAATTCCATATAAGGAAAAGGTTATGACATATCTTGACAACATATCACCGGAGGCGCGTGCTATTGGAGCAGTGAATGTGGTTAAGGTTACAGAAAAGGACGGAAAGAAGTATCTTGTTGGATATAATAGTGATGTTATAGGATTTACGCGTAGCATACAGCCATTGATAGAACCCCATCATACCAAGGCTCTGGTACTTGGAACTGGAGGCGCAAGTAAGGCTGTTGTATATGCCCTGTACAAGATGGGGATAGAGACTCTGCTTGTTAGCAGGTACAAGAAGGATAATACCATACAATATGAGCAGATAGATGAAGAGCTGTTGAAGGAGTATACGGTGGTGGTGAACAGCACACCGTGCGGTATGGCACCGCATTTTGACGAGTGTCCGCCATTGCCTTACCAGTTCCTGACATCCAGACATCTGCTCTTTGATTTGATTTACAATCCTGACGAGACGCTTTTCTTGAAGAAAGGGCGTGAGCAAGGCGCGGTGACCAAGAATGGACTTGAGATGTTGCTGTTGCAGGCGGAAGGCGCATGGGAGATATGGAATAGTTAGAGTAGGGAAGGATAATACAAGATTGTTACAGTAATATAGATGAAAGGATGCTCCACGCGGAGCCTGGTATATGATTTCTGTTGAGGATTTAAAAGTAGAGTTTGGGGTAAAACCGTTATTCAAGGATGTTTCGTTTGTCATAAACGAGCGTGACCGTATAGCACTTGTTGGTAAGAATGGGGCAGGGAAGAGCACGATGTTGAAGATCCTTGCAGGGATACAGTCCCCGACAAGCGGTACAGTGTCGGTGCCTAACGACATTACGATAGGCTATCTGCCGCAGGTAATGATATTACAGGATGACACTACGGTGCGCGAGGAGGCGCGTAAGTCTTTTGCGGATGTTGACAAAATGAGGGAGAGGGTCGACAGGTTGCAGAAGGAGATGGAGTCGCGCACGGATTATGAGACGGACAGCTATATGCAGCTGGTTGAGAGATTCACCATGGAGCATGAGCGTTTTCTCATGATGGGTGCGGAGAGCCGTGAGGCCGAAATGGAACGGACTCTTACAGGATTGGGTTTTGCGCGCACGGACTTTGAGCGTCCTACCGCGGAGTTCTCTGGCGGATGGCGTATGCGTATAGAGCTTGCAAAACTGCTGTTGCGCCACAATGATGTTATTTTGTTGGATGAACCAACCAACCATCTTGACATTGAGTCAATACAATGGTTGGAACAGTTCCTTGCGCAAAGTTCACAGGCTGTCGTGCTTGTGAGTCATGACAGGGCGTTTATTAATAACGTCACCAACCGTACCCTTGAGATTTCCTGCGCCCATGTTGTTGATTATAAGGTTAAGTATGATGAGTATGTGGTGCTCCGCAAGGAACGCCGTGAGCAGCAGCTGCGTGCATACGAGAATCAGCAGAAGGAGATAGCGGATACAAAGGCCTTTATTGAGCGTTTCCGTTATCAGGCAACGAAGGCGGTCCAGGTACAGCAGCGCATCAGGCAGTTGGAGAAGATAGTGCCAATAGAGGTTGATGAGATTGACACGTCCGCATTGCGGCTGCGCTTTCCGCCATGTCTGCGCTCCGGCGACTATCCTGTTATCTGCGAGGATGTGGAGAAGACGTATGGCGATCACAATGTTTTTCATAATGTCAATCTCATCATAAAGCGGGGCGACAAGGTCGCTTTCGTAGGCAAGAACGGTGAGGGTAAGTCAACTCTTGTGAAGTGTATCATGGGAGAGATACCGTTTGAGGGCAGTTTGAAGATAGGTCATAACGTTCAGATTGGTTATTTCGCGCAAAATCAGGCGCAGCTGTTGGACGAGACTCTGACGGTGTTCCAGACGATAGATAATGTGGCGCGTGGCGAGATACGTCTGAAGATTAATGACATTCTTGGCTCATTCATGTTTGGTGGTGAGGCCTCCGAGAAGTATGTCAAGTTCCTTTCCGGCGGCGAACGCTCACGACTTGCAATGATACGCCTGCTGCTTGAGCCTGTGAACCTCCTCATCCTTGACGAGCCTACCAACCATCTTGATATGCAGTCCAAGGATGTTCTGAAGAATGCCATAAAGGCCTTTGACGGAACTGTGATAGTTGTGAGCCATGACCGTGAGTTTCTTGACGGCCTTGTGGATAAGGTGTACGAGTTCGGCAACGGCGAGGTGCGCGAGCACTTAGGAGGAATATATGACTATCTGCGCACCAAGAATGCCAGCACAATAAATGAGGCAGTGAACGCTTTCGGCCATAAAGTTGTGGAAACGCCCGTGAAATCTGCCGAGACTGTTGCGGAAAAGGACAGTGACAAAGGCTCATCCGACAACTGGCAGGACCGTAAGGCCGAGCAGAAGCGTTTGAATAAACTGGCAAAACGGCGCAACGAGCTTGAGGGCAAGATAGAGAAGTTGGAGAAGCGCAAGGCAGAACTCGACGAATTGCTTATGAAGCCCGAGAACGCTTCAAATATGCAGATGGTAAATGAATATACCGAGACCCAGGAGATGCTTGACAAGTTGGAAGAGGAGTATTTCTCCTTGGAATAAGTGAGTGTGGATTTTGAATTAGGTTGTAAAGATAAGATATTTAGAATATGCCATTAAGACTACCGGATAAATTACCAGCCATAAATATTCTTGAGAGGGAGAATATATTTGTAATCGACGAGACAAGGGGACATTCGCAGGACATCCGTCCCCTCCGTCTAGCCATTTTGAATCTGATGCCGATTAAAATTACGACAGAGACAGACCTCGTGCGCCTGCTGTCCAACACCCCTTTGCAGATAGAGGTGACATTCATGAAGCTGAAGTCGCACACTTCCAAGAACACGCCTATCGAACACATGAAGCAGTTCTATATTCCCTTTGACGAGCTGCGCTCCAAGAAGTTCGACGGCCTGATTATTACGGGCGCTCCTGTGGAGGGAATGGCGTTCGAGGATGTGAATTACTGGCAGGAGATGACGGAGATATTCGCGTGGGCGCGGCAGAATGTCACCTCCACATTATATATATGCTGGGCAGCGCAGGCGGCATTGTACAATTTCTATGGTATAGAGAAATATCAGCTGGAGAAAAAGAAGTTCGGCGTGTTCACGCAGCACATCAACCCTGCATTTGAGAACATACCGCTGTTCCGTGGCTTTGACTCCACTTTCAGTATGCCTCACTCACGCCATACCGAGAATCACAGGGAGGACATACTCGGTGTCCCTCAAGTGTCCATCCTTGCCGAAGCGCCGGAGAACGGGCCAAGCATCATGATGGCGCGTGACGGCCGTGAGATCTTCATAACCGGACACATGGAGTATAACCCCGACACCTTGGACACGGAATATCGCCGTGACTTGGAAAAGCGTGACGATGTTGAGATGCCGAAGAATTATTACATCGATGACAATCCCGACAAGGGGCCTCTGGTGACATGGCGTGCTCATGCCAATCTTTTTTACCATAATTGGATCAACTATTACATATATCAGCGCACGCCATACGATATCGACAAGATTACATACGACATGAACTATTAGGCTAAAGGTATACGGATATTGCGTCTGACAGCGTTTAAATTTCGGAGAAAAGGCAAAAAACGTAAGGAAAACTTAAAAAAAACGCATATTTATTTTGCCAATTTAAAAAAAGTTAGTACCTTTGCACTCGCAAAAAAGAAACAAACAGTTTTGGATATGCACTCTTAGCTCAGTTGGTAGAGCAACTGACTCTTAATCAGTGGGTCCAGGG
>JAUNOM010000046.1 GCA_030531085.1 Prevotellaceae bacterium
AGTAATGGAGGAGAGGCGGACTTTAGAATAGTCTTGGCAATGTAAGCCTATGGTGGACTGTCGAGTTTGCCTGATACCGAGACACGGTGTTGAAGGAATGCGACATGAGAAGATATGAAGATGGCTGGCAGTTTGATTAAGCTGTCAGCCATTTCTTTTATTTCCTTATTTGGGTTTGATGAGCCATTACTCCCTGCCCATGTTCCTGTCACGGTACAGTTGGGGAGTGATACCTTCGTGACGACGGAAGAATGTGCCGAAGTGGCTTTGATTCTTGAAGCCAAGCTCATCTGCAATCTGTTTCAGACTCTTTTTATTGTCATTTAGCAATATTCGTGCAGAGCGGATTATCGCATCGTTTATAAGCAGACTGGCAGACTTGCCTGTCATCTGTTTGCAGACGGCGGAGAAATATTTCGGTGATACACAGAAATGCTCTGCGTAGTATGTTACACTGCGTGGCTTGTTGCCAGGCTTATTTAACATTGATACAAAGCGCTGCAGCAGGTTTTCCGCAGCCGAGTATCTTGTCGTATGTGTCTCGGTGTCGCCTGTGGAGTGAATGTCACTCAACTCATATAGCATAGCAGTGAATATCATCTCGAGTGCCAACCCTTTATATTTAGATGTTGGAGACTGCAGCTTCTGCTTAGCCAAATCAAAGTATTTGCGCAGAATACTTAGCTTCTGCGGTGTGGCGTGCAGTATCTCATGCCTCTTCAGCATCATTCCTATTGTCCAGTCAACATTTCCACGCTTTGATATCGTTTCTGCAAAATCTGTTGTAAGGTATATCACACGCACCTCAACGTCATCAGAGTTAACAGAGCGTTCCAGAACATTCTGAGGATAGCAAGCAAACAAGTCTCCACCTTTCAGACTATATTCTGCATCATCTATGGTAATGCTGGTGCTTCCCTTATATACTATTATTAACAGGAAGCCATCCAGTATTACTTTTGAGACCGCGCCGCTCTTTATCTTGCTGAATTGTGATATCAGGGCCACGCGCTCATCTTGATAATTCGGGTTTCCCTCTGTATAATCCTCAAAGCTTTCCTTCTGTATCATATTTCCTTTTGTCCTCTTTGTCGGTAGAAGCGGATATGCGCTTATAGGCTGTCCTTCATGCTACCACATTGCTTTTATAATAATATTGCAACAGCAAAGGTAGGTAATTTTCACGAGACAGACAAATATATTATTGATTTTTTAGTTTGCTTCTCTATTGTTCAGACAACATATAGTCACACATTATGGAATTATAGTCTTACCACACATCACACTGCTGGCGTTCCTTGCTTTCCGGCAGTGACTTTGGCAGCGGCGTGCCGTTTACATGGCAGTCGGTGAAGGTGCAGTTGCTTGTCTTGTACATATAATACGGGTGCTTGGCGGAACCGACATTGAAATTCCGGACCGTAATGTTACTGATGGGCTCCGAGGCATTGCCGTCAAAGTATATGGCGTATGCGGACGCGGAACGCGCACTGACGTTGTTGATGCTGAAGTCAGAATATTTCGCAGGCCAGTTGCCACCGCGGTACCCGAAGTAGTTGGTCTCGAACCGGAGTACAGCCCCTGCCACGTTACCAATGGATATGGAGTCAACGAAAACATCCTCAATAAATCCGCCACGGTCCAGATTGGACTTGAAGAGCAGGGCGTTCTTGACATCGCCAATCTCTATATCTGACATATACACGCCACGCACGCCTCCTGACATCTCCGAGCCTATGCAGAGTCCATTGCACTTGCTGAAGAAACGGCAGCGGCGTATTATGATATCCTCTGACGGTCTGCCCACCCTGCGGCCGTCGGCATCGCGCCCGGACTTTATTGCCACCGCGTCATCACCCGTGCGGAATGTGCAGTCCTCTATGAGAACCCTGCGGCTGGACTCCGGGTCACAGCCGTCATTATTGGGGAAATGAGAGTCTATCGTAACGTTCCTGACCGTGATGTCCTCACTGTACAGTGGGTGAATGCACCAGAAGGGACTGTCCTTTAGTGTTATTCCCTCTATCAATATCCTCTTGCAGTCCTTCATCTCAATGGCGCATGGCCGCAGATGCGTGCCCTTCCCAAACATCCTGTCGGCCACAGGTGTCAGATCATCGCCCATCTGCCGCAGCCTGCCTACATCGCCCGTCTCCGGAGTCTCACCATGAGTGCCGTGTATGTTCTCCTCAAACACGTCTGCTCCTATAGGCATTCCCCACCGTGCCATCACGCCTCCGTTGGCATTGATGGTTGCAGTCCCCTCGCCCGTAATGGCTATGTCCGTCTGTCCGTCGGCGTGTATCATTGACGAGCGGCCATACAGCTCCGTTCCCTCCCAGCGTGTCCGCACCACAGGCAGGTAGTCATCCGGATTTGACGAGAAGGTAAGTGTGGCGCTATCACACAGATGCAGGCGTACACCCGTGCGCAGTTCCAGCGGCCCATCCATCAGATGGTTGCCGGCGGGTACTGTCACCGTACCGCCGCCAGCCGCTGAACAGCTGTCTATCAGTGCCTGCAGGGCCCGTCGTGAGGTGTCCTTGCCCAGCGTCATGCTGCGTCCTTTGGCTATTGTGGGCTGCCGCACGCAGCCTGCCAGCATAGCCGCACGCCTGCGTGGAGGTATGCCGTCCAGCGTAAGCCGTGCCGTGTCCACCGTCTGGCGCACCTTCCTCATAGTGCCGTCAGCGTTGTAGAACAGCGAGTCCGCACATACCGAGCGGCGCACTCCGCAATGATATCCCGGTGCAAGGCGGCGTGACAGGTCGGCGGTATGATAGAACAGCCAGTCCTGCCCCTTGTAGTTGACGATGGAGTGATGGTTTGTACCGCTGCTTACGGAGTCGAGCAGCACGCCACGGTATGTGTATGGCCCCATCGGAGAGGTGCTTGTGCAGTAGACAATGCGTGGCTCATGCCCACGGAACGGGCCGTCAGAATATGACATATAATACAGCCCGTCACGCTTGTGCACCCATACGGCCTCAAAGAAGTCCCTCGCCCCCTCAATGATGTGCACCTTGCCGTCGTACGACACCATGTCCTCATTCAGCCTGATGCAGCATACCGTGTTCTGTCCCATGAACAGATACGCCTGCCCGTCGTCGTCCAAGAACACGGCAGGGTCGATGAAGTCCCTGTCGCACACCACTCCAGGGGTGTCTATGGATATGAGCGGTTTCCCTATAGGGTCGTGGAACGGGCCGTAGGGAGTGTCGGCTACAGCCACACCTATATGCCTCTTGTCCGTGGGATAGTACAGGTAGTACTTCCCGTTGCGCTGGATGCAGTCCGGAGCCCATGCGGCGCTCTTGGCCCATGTGGTCTGACGCAAGGGGTTGAAGATAACACCTGCATCGTGCCACCGCCTCATGTCTGTGGTATAATACGCATGATAGTCCTCCATGGAGAAAGACAGCGCGTCATCCTTGTCATGACTGGGATATACCCAGAGCGTGTCTCCAAAGACGCGTGCTGAGGGATCGGCGCAATAGGCATGACTGATGATTGGATTACCATTGCCATGCACGGGTGTGGTGAGGATGAACGATAGTAACAGAATCAGAATGGTGGCTTGTCGTTTCATAGTGCTTGCTGTATAAATAACAAAGGATAATAAGAACTTGTATTATCAGGCATATATGGGAGACCTGTTGGTTTCTGCAAAATTACAACAAATATCTGACTTGACAAAATCCTTAACAGTGAAAAACGTGTCTCTACCCGTATATTCATACTGCCCCGACAGAATTGTAATGATAAGGCAATGGTAGTTGCAGCTGCAACTCCGAACGTCCTAAAACATAGCAGCCCGGCCACAGAATAGTGACCGGGCTGCTGTTCCTTAGCGTTGTTTCCAGCTGGATTAGTCCTTATTGACAACACGTCTCTCAGCGATACGTGCCTTCTTACCAGTGAGTTTACGGAGGTAGTACAGCTTAGCGCGACGTACCTTACCGTGCTTGTTAACCTCAATAGAGTCAATGTTCGGTGACTCGATTGGGAAAATACGCTCCACACCAACGGTTCCAGACATCTTGCGCACAGTGAAACGCTTCTTAGTGCCATGACCTGAAATCTTGATTACAACACCGCGGTAGAGCTGGATACGCTCCTTTGTACCCTCGATAATTTTGTAAGCGACAGTGATAGTGTCTCCGGCCCTGAACTCCGGGAACTGCTTGCCGGTTGCAAATGCTTCTTCAGCAACTTTAATTAAATCCATTTTTGCTTTGTAATGTTGAAAATTGTTGTTATCGTTCGAATGCAACATAGCAAGTGTTCACTATGCTCGCGGCCTCATCCGGCCCACGCCTTGCCATAGGTTACATCGGAAAGCGGATGCAAAGTTACTATAATTTTCTGACACTCACAAGATTTTCTGCAATTATTTTCGTCATTGTGCGTAAGAAAACACCGTTATTAAAGAGGCGGCGGCATAAGGAGGCGATAAGGAAAAGGCACAAATCATGCTCATTTACTATATTTTTTCGCTTTAATCCTTGCGCAAACCAAATAATTATTGTACCTTTGCAGTACGAGAACCCGCCAAGCCTCTCTACGATGCTCAAATGTGCGGGTCGTTTTTTTAATATACCTATGTCAACAAGAATACCTTTTAATAAAACTTATACAAGTCCACATGAGTTGGTGGAACTGCTAAAATCAAGAGGGTTGTCCATAACCGATGATAGTAAAGTACAACATTACCTAACACATATTGGTTATTATCGTCTGTCAGCATATTTGCATCCTTTACTTAGTATACCCAAAGAACATAATATTTACAAAGCAGGAGCTACATTCGAGCAGGCAATGATGCTCTATCGTTTTGACAAAAAACTGCGTATTTTACTATTCAATGAAATAGAAAAGATAGAGATAGCAGTAAGAAATGCCATTGTTAATGTTGGATGTGAAATCACCGGAGACCCCTTTTGGATGACAAATGCAAACAATTTCTTAAATCCCACGAAGTATTCTAAAACAATTCACCTAATAGAAGAGGAGCTAAAACACACAAGAGAGGATTTCATTATTCATTTCAAAGAAACTTATTCCAACAAATTTCCACCTGCATGGATCTTAGCAGAAACCCTTCCTTTTGGGGTAATTACTAATATTTATTCTAATATTAAGAATAAAAGAATAAAGAAACGCATATCACAATCTTTTGAATTGCAAGTCGCACCATTCGAATCATGGCTTACAATCATTACTGTAACACGTAATTCCTGCTGTCATCACGTCCGTATCTGGAACAGAATATTCTCTATACGTGCGACAATTCCTGTAAGGATGTCACGCCCTTGGCTGTTGCAACAGACAGATCCTATGAAAGTATATTTTGATATGTGCATCATCAAATACTTCCTAAACATAATATCTCCGGGGAATGATATGATTGAGAAAATGCGAACCCTCTTCTTTGAATATCCAGAAGTAGATCTTGGCGCATTAGGTTTCCCATCCAGTGATTGGGAAAAAGAACCATTATGGAGTGGTAACATATAAATGATACTGACGAAAGGATAGAATTGGTACAAATACGACTTAACTTTATTTCCTGTATATAACAGGTAGTAAGGTTAAGTCGTATTTGTATCCAAAATTAGTAATTGATAGTTCTTAAGAAAAAAGTATTAAGAACATGAATAAATACTGCAAAATACCTTTTCTAAAGTCAATAGCGATGGCGCGCAAACGGACATTACCGTGCCGCCTTGAACCTCAATGTCTCTATCTCGCATATTGACTTGTCCTTGGTAGAGGACTTGAACACGAGGTAGAGGGCGTGTTTTCCCTTCAGCTTAGACACAGCCGGCACGTCCGCAGCCATTTCCGTCAACGTGGCAGGCTGGGACTTTGACAGACTGATACCACCAACTTTCGGGCCATCGGGAGCATCTATACGTATCTCTATCTCTCCGTCCACACCACCTGGTATCAGCGACAGACAGAGAGAAAGTCCCTTCTTACCCTTTGCAAGAGACATATTATAATATTTGTATCCCACCACAGAGCCGGCCGTGTTATTCACTAACGGCGAACGGTTTATGGCGAGGTCATACGGATTAGCCTTGCCATCGTATGCTATACGGACGGGTTGCGGATATGAACCGCTGAAGGTGAAGACGGGATATTTTGCTGTTGCACGGCGCGGACCAGTGTAATAGCAGGCAATGCCTGCAGGGTACGTTGTGAAAGGATTAAGACCGCCCGTCTCAAAGCCCTCCGAGGTGTATTCAGCCTCTGATATTGTGACCCTGTCCGCCGTCACCTTCACGTCAATGGGAGCCACCATGGCCTGACGTGAATACTCATCAAGGCCGCACTGACGGTGATACACCACATACCACTGCCCGTTTACCTCCACAATGCTGCCGTGCGTGTTGCCTCCAGGATGCGCTGTTGGGCGGACATTTCCATCCGTCCCCTTCTCTCTCGCTCTGCCATCGATGATGGTTCCGCCATAAGTGAACGGGCCAAGCGGAGAGTTTGAGTAGGCATAAGCCAGCGTATAGTTGCTTACTCCCATACCGAAGTCGCCGTCAGCAGTCATGCGGCTGTATATGAACACATACTTATCCTTTATCTTACGCATGGAGGAAGCCTCGAAAAAGCGGAACACTCCGTCCTGGTCCAGATTGGAAACCATGTCCTCCACCACCTCTGTTCCGGGCTTGACTGTAGCCATTGTCTTTGGATCAAGCTCCGCACCGTAGGACTTTCTGAAGCCCCAATAGCCGTAAACCCTGCCGTCATCATCCACAAAGACAGCGGGATCAAACCGCAGTACGCCATCGGTCTTCCTTGCATCTGCCGCACTCCAGTTCGTCACTCGGAACGGTCCGTCGGGACGATCAGCCACCGCTATCATTCCGTTACGCCCACCTGCCTGGTTGTTAGGATACAGATAGTACCTCTTCTTGCCGTTCTCATCAGTGCGCACCGTCACGTCCGGCGCAAAGAGCACATCACCGACACCGTCAGCATTGAGGCTGTTACCGTCACGGTCAAGTCTGGATTCAAAGACCACTCCATCATAACGCCAGCTGTTCAGGTCCTCAACAGGGGCGGACCACACCACCTGGTCACGCCCACAGTAGGCTTTCAGCAGAATATCGTGAGAGCCATAGACGTAGACACGGTACTTGCCCGGCCTGTCTGGGTCCTCAAACACGTATGGCTCCCCATCGGGTATGTACTCCCAAAGTGGCAAGAACGGATTGGCCGCCTGCATACACTGCGGTGCGAAAGCCATGCACACCGACACCATCAGCCTGCACAGCACTGACTTAAAAACTCCTTTAATCATCATAATAGTTTACGGTTTACAGTTATTCTTATTATATGAAGAAACGGCATCATGCACCATACTGACACATAATAC
>JAUNOM010000007.1 GCA_030531085.1 Prevotellaceae bacterium
CAAAATAGTATTTTTATTGTACTACGATATCCACACACTTTTTCCAGTGGTCCCAGGATACACTTTCAAATTATAAAACGAGCATACAATGAGAACATCCAACTACATAAAATACTTATTGGCATACGTCACCATCGCCTCCGTATTCGCCTGCAAGTCTGATGACAGCGACATTTCTGATTATATATACCAATTAGAGAACGAAACATATCCTGAAATAAAACATGACAGGAGCCAATTAGATCCAAACATCCCCGAAACAGGGGTTGCCACAGAAGATATGGTCGAGAATGTCGAGACAAGATACACCATAAATATAAATTTCACGGATGATGATGCTATAGTAACAGGCAACAGCAGCGCAGCAAGAATAGATAAAGACGGTGCACACATACGTATTGCCAACACAAGGTCTGGTATAAAATACATATTAAGCGGTACTTCGCACAATGGCAGCATAACAATATTCGGTGACAAGAAGTTCATCATGGAATTTAAAGATTTGTCTTTAAAGAATCCCAATGGCCCTGCCATAAACAATCAGTGCAAGAAGACGTGCTTTGTCGTTTTGGCCGACGACACAGAAAACAGGCTTGAGGATGGTGTAGATTATCCCATTGAGGAGAACGGCATTCAGTCAAAAGGAGCATTCTTCAGCGAGGGACAGACCATTTTCAGCGGTAATGGAAAACTGGATGTTTACGGACACAACAAACATGGCATTGCTTGTGATGACTATGTAAGAATACGCAAAGGAGCAGACATATATGTAAATGTGTACAAGCACCAGAATGTCTCCGCATCTGGCATCAAGGCCAATGATGGCATATACTTAAATGGAGGCATTGTCAATGTTGAAATTAATTCTGATGGCGGCAAAGGTACTAACAGCGAGGATTCTATCAAGATTTACGGTGGAAGACTTACCGTGTTGACGTATGGCGCACCACTTATTGACACTAATACTAACGACACCACATCCAGTGCAGGAATAAAATGCAATATGGCGTATGTACAATACGGTGGCGATGTTGCAATACATTCAAATGGCAATGGAACAAAGGGACTTAACAGCAATGGCAACATAATCATCAACCAGGGAAGTCTGAACGTTGTAACATTAGGTCAGAATAACATCTCTTCTCCGAAAGGAATAAAAACTGATGGGGACATGACAGTCAGCGGCGGTTATATCTGTTCTTACAGCAAGAAAGCAGCACCTCTTGATGTAGCCGGAACTTTAAACTATGGCGCGGCATCTTTCATACAGTCAGAAACAAAGAAGAGTGTTACCATAAAATTCTAAGGATATTATTCCAAATGTAAACGTGCCATTATGCAGATTGCATAATGGCACGTTTACATTTTAGTCCATAACATCATTGTATAGTGAGTTGCTTCAAGTCATAATATGAACCATTATATATATTAAAGTCCACATAGCCCTTTATGCCGGGCAGACGTCCGGCATCCGTATGCTGCCAGAACTTCCATTCGCCTTTATACTCCATCTTGTCAACATAATAGTGGGCTATCCAATATGGATAATCATCAAAGCGTGCATCAGACAAGTATTTCTCCTTGAACTTATAATATGTGTATATAATGGGCTTCACGTGATACTTGTCCTCCACAATATGAAGCCACAATAACACATCCTGCTGAAACTCCTCCGTTGTCTGCTCGGGACGCTTATGCTCCACGTCAAGTACAGGCGGCAAGTCTCCTGACTCCAATTTCACCTTGTCCAAGAAATGATAAGCCTGTTTCCTCGCAGCAGAGCGTGTACTATAAAAATGGTATGCTCCACGTATGAAACCATATTCACGCGCCTGATAGAAGTTATCCTCAAAGTTCTCGTCTATCATGGACGCCCCTTCTGTAGCCTTTATAATCACAAAGCGCACAGGCGCCTTCTGTATCATGGCATTGCGCAACGCCTCCCAGTCTATCTTACCCTGATAATGGCTTACATCAATACCTTGTATCTCAAATCCCTCACCTTCGGGATATACCGCATCACTATATATTGCCCGCCAACGAAAGCCCGTAGGACCGACAAAAAAATAATAGAACACGAAAATATACGCAACAATAACAAATCCACCCAAACACCAAGTTCTTAGCATCCTACTGGACTTCCGAGTTTTCCGTTGTCTGTTAGAATTTGTTTTTGACGATTGGGTGGACATATTATATGTATATGGTTGTGTATGACTAAACTTTATTTATTAATAATCATTTAACATAAGTTTTTCCCCCCATAATATACATTCCGCAAGAAGGGACAGCATTTAGGCGAATACCCTGCAGATTATAGATAGCATCGCCATTAGCTGTATTAGCATCTGCTTTTGGCACACATTCTATACCTGTAGCTTCTATACCAAAGTAGGCATCAATCTCAGCCACGCGTGCAGCATACCATTGCTTTATAAATGTCACTTCTTTAGCAAGATCATTCACATAACACGGTTTGCTTTTACGAGAGTCAAACGTATTTGTCATACGCTGCCATGCCCCACTATTAATAAACAAGTTGGTATAATTGTCAAGGCGTTCACTGATAGATTGTACAGAAAGTTGCGCAAGACGCAGCTCCATCCAACGGTTCTTCAATCTTTCTTTATAGTCACTCTGCCCATTGAATGTCGAAAACGGAGTAAAGCCACCGTTTCTTATCATATCCCTAACAGTCCATTGTGAATAAGTGCCATTATAATAATCACCTCTATAGTTTCCACCAAGTGCTGTATCCAAATCCCATGGTGAAACTATGAACTTCCTACGGTCTGCTTCCGTAGGGTCTATATCATCAATATCCTTCTGTATATTGCGAATTGACAAATAATGATTCTTGTTCCCCCAATTATCAGCAACAGAAAACGCCATGATAAGCAACTGGTAGTCTATAAGATTGTCCACATAAAAATACTTTTTCAAATTACTGTAGCTCTGACTACCATCATACAAATCCAGCAATGGCTGCCATGCTTCTAAACATTCGTGGTCTTCTGGCTCTTTTAATTCCCATGCATTATGATAACCTACAGTACAGGCTGTATAATCATCCGTAAAATTACGGTTATTCTGATCGGCTATATCTTCTGTACCACTTTTGTATAAAACTCCACGTACCAATCCCTTCGCTTCGTCATATTTCTTTAACTGAAGCAATTTTCTATTAATATGATCACTTAAACAATATATACCATAATAAGAATCATTGATATACATCTCCACAAACTTTCCAACAGTACCGCTGCGGCCATCAAAATCTGTTTCATACGGAAGAGTTGAATAAGCATTCCACACATCCATACAAATACGATTACGCATACATATACGGTCTATAGCCATAGCGTCAAGAATCCATTTTGAGCAAGAACGCATTCCAAGCAACATGGAATCCTGACTTTCAAGATAGTCATCAGTACGTAACTTCATATTCAGAGAAGGCTTCATCATATACTTCTGCGCAGTAGCACCACGTGTCTTAAACTTGGCCTTCATCTCCACAACACTACCATCCGTATCAGTCAGACGCATAGTGCCATCTGCATAACTCATTCCTTTCACGATTGGTTTGGATACAGTAATGCGCAACTCTGGTAGTTTGTCATTGTCTGCAGCCTGCATAACTACAGCAAACAGTACTGCCATGAGTGTAAATAAGACATTCCTTATCATATTATATTTCATTTTTCCGTTCTCATTATTTTTCATAAGTCAATCATCATAGCCTGTCATTGAAAGTTGACCGTGAAAGTGTTTTAGATTTTAACTTTACATAAATAATTAAAGGTGGGCTCTATTACGTTATATAATCTTATAATAGAACCTACCTTTAATTATATATGTATGAACTCAATTACTCATGCTCAAGGATGAGAGTCTTTGTAGGCTGGTCGCAAACCTCTGTCGGACCAAAATACTGTATTGGGCCAGGATATACGAAGTCTGTCTCACGGGCCCACTTTGTGCGGTGAGCAACAAAATACTTGTATGGTTTTCCGTCAAGCTCCACGAGCGCCTTGCGTATTACTGGCTTCATCTCACCATTACGCTTCTCCATATTCATCATCATGGTGATAGGTATACCACCTGCTACCCATTCGTCAACAGGCTTTGAGGTATTCTTTACAGAAGACATATAGCCTGTCTTGCCGGCAGCTATAAGCATTGAGGCGTTGAAGCCGAGAGAATAGCAGTAGTCAGCGTCAAAGTTTGAAGGAGCTGCACAACGTCCCTCATAACCGAAGAAGTGATGCTGTGTAGAGAACTTACCGCTGAAGAGTCCCTCCTTCTTCCACTGTGCCAGCTTCTTGCCTACCATCTCGGCGAGCAGCTGCTCTGTCTCAATCAGAGATACCTGAACGTTGCCATGAGGATCACGCTCAAGGGCAAGCTGACGTGACACAGACAGAGGCAGACTCTTGAATATTGCAGCATTCTCGTCAGAAAGATGCTTCAATACATAGTCTATCTTCTTATCGTCAGCCACCATGTCGAAGTCCGTCTGGTTAGCGGCAAGCATATCGTTAAGTTCCGCGATGAGCTTCTTGATGGCAGGGATAAACTCTATGAGTCCTTCCGGCACAAGTACCACACCATAATTCATGCCACGTGTGGCGCGGTCAGCAACTGCGTCGGCGATGTATGTCACCACATCATCCAGAGTCTGCTCCTTGGCCTCAACCTCCTCACCTATCAGTGTGATGTTCGGATGTGTCTGCAGCGCGCACTCCAATGTAACATGAGATGCGGAGCGTCCCATCAGCTTCACAAAGTGCCAGTATTTCTTTGCAGAGTTACAGTCACGCATGATGTTGCCTATAACCTCAGAGTACACCTTTGTGGCTGTGTCAAAGCCGAATGAAGTCTCAATCTCCGAGTTCTTCAGGTCACCGTCGATAGTCTTAGGACAGCCGATAACCTGCACGCCAGCGCCGATGGCCTTGTAATATTCTGCCAGCACGCACGCGTTGGTGTTAGAGTCGTCACCGCCTATGATGACAAGTGCCTTGATGTCAAGTGCCTTAAGTATCTCCAGACCCTTGTCAAACTGTTCCTTCTTCTCCAGCTTTGTACGTCCGGAGCCTATGATGTCGAAGCCGCCAGTGTTACGGTACTCGTCAATGATGTCGGCTGTCAGCTCCATATAGTTATGATCCACCAGTCCGCTCGGGCCGAGGATAAAGCCGTAAAGGCGGTTAGCGGGATTGAGCTTCTTTATACCGTCAAAAAGGCCGGATATAACATTATGTCCGCCAGGTGCCTGACCGCCGGAAAGGATCACACCAACATTCATTGCGACACTCTCGCTCTCACCCTCTACAGGCTCAAACTTGAGATACGGCATACCGTAAGTGTTAGGGAAGAGTTTCTCCACCTCTTCCTGATCTGCTACTGACTGTGTCGGCTCGCCCTCCACAGCCTTCAAAGCACCGCGCAGAGCCTTTGGCAGTTTTGGCTGATAGGCTGCACGTGCAATCTGTAATGCGCTTTTTTCCATTGTCAATTATTTTATGTAAACTCTAAATTGTATTATACAAAAATGATTTGATGATGCAAAAATACAAAAAAAATGTAAATAAGCATCTATAAACAATCGTTTTTTTTATGTTATTGAGGAAAAATGCTTAACTTTGCAATGTCAATTTTACAAAAAACGCCGCACATCCATACACATTCGGCAATACAAAGCATCTTATTAATTAATAAAATAAAAGAATAGCATTATGAAAAGAATTAAAATCATCACACTAATCGTTGGAATATGCGTAGCATTGGCAAGCTGTAATTCATGGAACAACATGAACAAGACTGGCCAAGGAGCCATACTCGGCGCCGGCGGCGGTGCCGCCCTCGGTTCCATCATCGGAGCGATAGCAGGCAACACAGGAGTGGGCGCGGCCATAGGCACAGCAGTGGGCGCAGGCACTGGAGCCATCGTAGGCCACCGTATGGACAAGGTCAGAAAGCAGGCGGAGGAGCAGCTGAAGAACGCAGAGGTGGTAACGGTGAAGGACGCCAACGGTCTTGACGCCGTCAAGGTCACATTCTCATCCGGCATTCTCTTCGCCACAAACAAGTACGACCTCACACTTGCCAGCAAGAGCGAGCTGAACAGACTCGTGAACATCATGAAGCAGAACACCGACGTCTGCATAGACGTGCAGGGCTACACAGACTCCACCGGCAACGACGCCATAAACAATCCGCTCTCCGTAAACAGAGCACAGGCCGTGGCAAACTACCTTACAGCGAACGGTGTTCAGTACTCACAGATGAAGAATGTGAACGGCTACGGCTCAAGCAATCCTGTGGCGGACAACTCCACAGAGGCCGGCCGCCAGAAGAACCGCCGCGTGGAAGTGTATCTCTACGCATCACAGGCCATGATAAACAGCGCGCAGCAGCAGGCGCAATAAAAGCCATGAAAGACTAAACAATCACTTATGAGCTTATCAATACCTTTCATCGGAAGGATAATAAAATGGATAGTGGCGGCGTTCTTCGTCTCCACTATCTTGGCTGTTGTGGCCCTCAAGTTCATACCCGTATGGTTCACACCGCTTATGTTCATACGCGCGGCGGAGCACATCGGCAATGGAGAGGCCCCGCGTATGCACCACCACTGGGTGCCACTGGACGAGATGACGGAGAATATGCCCATCGCGGTGATGGCAAGCGAGGACCAGCGCTTCCTCATCCACCACGGTTTTGACTTCGATGCGATACAGAAGGCGGTGGAGCGCAACATGAAGGCGGGCAAGAAGAAGTACGGGGCGAGCACCATCAGCCAGCAGACGGCCAAGAACGTCTTCCTGTGGCCCGGCCGCTCATGGCTCCGCAAGGGACTCGAGATGTATTTCACCACGCTTATAGAATTTGTATGGGGAAAGGAGCGCATCATGGAGGTATACCTCAACTCCATAGAGATGGGCGACGGCATATATGGCGCCGACGCCGTGGCGGAATACAATTTCGGCAAGACCGCCGCCACGCTCTCGCGCAAGGACTGCGCCCTGATAGCCGCCACGCTGCCCAATCCGCGTAAGTTTTCAAGCAAGGAGCCGTCGCAGTACATGAAGAAGAGGCAGAGACGCATACTGAGAGAAATGAAATTCGTAAAATGGGCCAGGTGAAACCACACCAAGCCTAACGTTTGAACACAATGCAACCACTATTCCTAAACGAACTGAACAGGAACCAGAGAGAGGCCGTTGAATATGTCAGCGGCCCTTCTCTCGTTATTGCCGGCGCCGGCTCCGGAAAGACCCGCGTACTCACATACAAGATAGCGTACCTCCTCACGACAGGAATAAAACCATGGGAGATAATGGCCCTGACCTTCACGAACAAGGCGGCGCGCGAGATGAAGGAGCGCATAGGCGCGCTGGTGGGAATGGAGACGGCGCGCTACCTGCGCATGGGGACGTTCCATTCCATCTTCGCGCGCATCCTCCGCACGGAGGCGGCGACACTTGGATACAGCAACAACTACACCATCTACGACGAGAGCGACTCACGGTCACTCATCAAGTCCATCGTCAAGGAAATGAACCTCAACGACAAGGTGTACAAGCCCGCCGGGGTGCACTGCCGCATATCCGAGGCCAAGAACCGGCTGATGACGGCGGAGGCGTACGCCAATGACGTGCACGCCATAACAAGGGACGTGCAGGACAAGGTGCCGGATTTGTCAAGGATATACAGCGAATACCAGCAGCGCTGCCGCCAGAGCAACGCCATGGACTTCGACGACCTGCTGCTGAACACCTTCCGGCTGTTCAACGAGCACGAGGAGATACTGCAAAAGTACGCCACGGCCCTGCGCTTCCTCCTCGTGGACGAGTATCAGGACACAAACTACGCGCAGCAGCGCATCATCCGACAGCTCACCTCGCAGCACCACTACATCTGCGTCGTGGGCGATGACGCGCAGAGCATCTACGGATTCCGCGGAGCCAACATAGACAACATCCTCAACTTTCAGGAGACATATCCCGAGGCGCGGCTGTTCAAGCTGGAGCAGAACTACCGTTCCACGCAGCGCATAGTGCAGGCCGCCAACAGCCTCATACACAAAAACCAGTGGCAGATAGAGAAGAATGTGTTCAGCCAGAACGCCGAGGGCGACAAGATACTGCTGAAGGAGCTGGCCAGTGACCGCGAGGAGGCCATCTTCATCAGCAACGACATCAGGCAGCGCGTTCGGTACGACGGCATCGAGTACTCCGACTGCGCCATCCTGTACCGCACCAACTACCAAAGCCGCACGTTCGAGGAGCAGTTTATCAAGAGCAACATACCCTATACCATCTACGGCGGCATGAGTTTCTACCAGCGCAAGGAGATCAAGGACGTGACGGCCTACCTTCGCCTGACGGTGAACAATGATGACGAGGAGGCGCTGCGGCGTATCATCAACTATCCCGCACGCGGCATCGGCGCGACGACCATCACCAGAATTATCGCGGCGGCACAGGCCTCGGGCATGAATATGTGGCAGGTTATATGCCTGCCTCTGGAGGCCGGACTCGAGGTGAGCAAGGGCACGATGAGCAAGCTCACGGCCTTCAGGGAGATGATCGAGGAGTTCTCTGCGCGCCTTACGAAGGACGACGCCTTCACCCTCGGCCACGACATCATCCGTCTGTCAGGAATCACCAAGGACATATACCAGAGCGCCGAGCCCGAGGACCGCTCCAAGCAGGAGAACATCGAGGAGTTCCTGTCCTCAATGCAGGAGTATGTCGTGACGGCCAGAGAGTCGGGCGAGCCGGACGGGCTGACGGACTTCCTGCACGACGTGTCCCTGCTCAGCGACCACGACACCACGGACAACGAGACGCCCAAGGTGAAGCTGATGACTATACACAGCGCCAAGGGTCTGGAGTTTCCCGTAGTATACGTCGCAGGCATGGAGGAGAACATCTTCCCGAGCCCGATGTGCACAGAGTCGCAGCGACTTTTGGAGGAGGAGCGCCGCCTGCTGTACGTTGCCATCACACGCGCCGAGCAGCACTGCACCCTGACCTACGCGCGCAGCCGCTACCGCTACGGACAGATGGAGTTCGACACCCCCAGCCGCTTCATCCGCGACATCGACGCCTCGCTGATTCAGGTCAGCGGCGGCACACACACGCCGCCGCTCCGCCAGCCGTCATTCCAGCGCCAGTCCCTGTTCGGCAGTATGGCGGAACGGGGACAGAGCAAACCGCAGCCCGCACCATCCGCCGCACCCACAGCCGCGCCGCGCCGCGAGGCCGGCACCACCGGCGGGCAATACCTAACAGTAGGTACGGCCGTATACCATGAGCGCTTCGGCCAGGGCGTGGTGACGGACATCGAGGGAGAGGGCGAGAGCGCCAAGGCGACTGTGAGGTTTGAGAACGCAGGCGTGAAGAAGCTGCTGCTGAAGTTCGCAAGGCTGAAGACGGTCTGAGCCATGCGCCGCAAATACCGAAAAATAAGTATTGCCCATCTCGTTAAAAAGAATTAACTTTGCAGCCACAAAGTTTTTCCTAAAAAAGATGAAGAAAATAAAACTATACGAGCCCGAGGACCAGATGCTGGAGCTGATACGCGACAACTACAACGTGCTTCAGAGTCTCAGCGCCTTCGGAATAGGCATGGGTTTCGGCGCCAAGACCGTCAGGGAGGTGTGCGACACGCACAGCGTGGACACCTTCACCTTCCTCGCCGTTGTCAACCTCACCATCAACGGCTATCACTCGCAGAACGACATACACCACCTGAACGTGCAGACACTGCTCCGATACCTGCAGGCGTCGCACCGCTACTACATAGAGTTCCAGCTGCCCTTCCTGCGCAAGGAGCTGACCGAGGCACTGGCGGAGGATGACCGCATGAGCGAGCTGATCATTAGGCTGTTCGACGAGTACGCGCGCTTCATCACGCACCACATGAGGTACGAGGAGCAGACCCTTTTCCCGTATGTGGAGGATTTGCTGAAGGGCGGCCACAGGGAGAACTACAGCATCGAGACTTTCTCCAAGCACCACGACCAGACGGGCGAGAAACTGAAGGAGCTGAAGAGCATCATCATCAAGTACCTGCCCTCAGATCCCAAGCGCAGCAACCTGCTGACGGCAACGCTGTACGACATCTACAACCTGGAGGAGTGGATTGCGCTGCACGCCAACGTGGAGGAGGCAATCTTCATCCCGGCCATCAAGGAACTGGAGAAGACCAACCTGCCCGAGCAGACAATACCGGGACTCTCGTCGCTGATTAGCACGGCGGACAACGGTGAGACGCTGTCCGAACGCGAGAAGGACGTGGTGTTGGGCGTGGTGCAGGGCCTGACGAACAAGGAGATTGCGGACAAGCTGTTCATTGCGCCGAACACCGTCATAACACACCGCCGCAACATTGCGCGGAAGCTACAGATACACTCCATAGCGGGCCTGACGATATACGCCATAGCCAACAAGCTGGTGGAGTTGTAGGGGGAGTTATGAATTATGAGTTGTGAGTGATGAATTATTAGTGATGAGTTATGAGAGATGAGGGATAAATTTTTAGTTTCGAGATAACGCAGAAGCCCTTTTCTTTTGCCAACAGGCTTCAATATAGCAAGAACCCACTGAATATCAGTGGGTTCTTGGCGTTTTATGGCGTTCTTGCGCCACCTGTATACGGCATATTTTTCCGCCATGGCCGTGACTGGGAAAAAATCTACGTTAGATTTTTTTCTGCGGACGTTAGATTTATTCCTGCGGATGATAGATTTTTTCCTGCGGAGCATAGATTTTTTGCCGTGCACGTTCCACAGGAGGCCATAGCGCATTCCTGACAGGCTGGCATCAGCTGTTCTTACGGTAGCTGACGACAGCGAGGAGGTTCACCGTCACGGCTATAACGGTCAGTGCCACAACCTGATGCGCCACGCTGGCAAAGTCTCCGCCGCGCACAAAGACCGTGCGCACCGCGTCGATGAAATAGTGCATGGGGTTGACATACGTGGTGGCGTAGGCCCACCAGGGCATGGAGCGCACAGGAGTGAACAGTCCGCTGAGCAGCAGCATACACACCACAATGAACCACATCATGAAGACCGCCTGCTGCATGGTAGAATTGCAGTTGGATACCAGAAGGCCGATGCCGCTGAACACAAAGGCGAAGAGCATGGCGAGCAGATAGACCAGAGGCAGACTCCCAGCGCAGGTGATGCCGTAGACCAGCCACGCAAGCAGGAAGCAGAGCGTCATGACGACCATCGCCACGAGCCAATACGGGATTAGCTTTGCAAGGATGAACGCCCATTTGCTCACGGGCGTAACGTTCATGGCGGCCGCCGTGCCCTTCTCCTTCTCGCCCACGATGTTGAGCGCCGGCAGGAAACCGCACATCAGCATGACGAGTATCGCCATCAGCGACGGTATCATGAACAGCTTGTAGTTCAGACTTTTGTTGTACAGGTTCAGGACCGAGAGGGCCTCCGCCCCGTCCGCAGCGCCGCCTCCTGCGGCATTCTGCGTCACGATGCTGCCCATATACTGCGCGCCAATCTGCCCCGCGGAGCCGTTCACCGCGTTGGCGGCGACCAGCACCTGCGCGGCGCAGCCGCTCACGAGGTCGCGCTCATAGTGCGGAGGTATCTCCAGTATGATGTCGGCATCCATGCGCTCCACATCGTCCATGGCCTCCGCGTAGCCCGGCTTCAGACCGCCGAAGATGAAATAGCGTGAGGCGGCTATGCGCTGCACAAGCCTTGTGGAGGACGCGGAACGGTCATGGTCCACCACGTCCACAACCACGTTCCTGACCTCCATGCTCATGACCCAGGGCATGACGCACATTATCACGATAGGGAACATCACGATGAGCCGCGGCAGGAAGGCATTGCGGCGCAGCTGCAGGAACTCTTTCTGTAACAGATACTTCAGTGTCATAAGCGTTTATTGAATTTTATCAGTGCGGAAGACAGCAGGACCACCGCCATGCCCATCAGCGTCATTACCTCGGGCATGGCCTTGTCCATCCCTGTGCCCATTATCATCAGCTTGCGCATGGCCTGGATGTAGTATCGCGGCGGCATGATGGCAGTGAGCCACTGCAGCGGCCGGGGCATGCTGTCTATCGGAAACATCATGCCGCTGAGCAGCACGCAGGGCATGATGAGCATCATGGCCGACACAAGAAGGGCCACCAGCTGCGTGCGCGCCACCGTGCTGATGAGGACGCCGAGGGAGAGGGCCACAAGGATGTACAGACCCGACACCGCCACGATGCTCCAGACGCTGCCGGCAAGCGGAACCTCCAGAACGTACTTTGAGACAAGCAGGATGCTGGCGAGGATGACGAAGGCAAGCACCAGATACGGCACCACTTTGGCGGCTATCACCATCAGCGGACGCACGGGGCTGACGAGAAGCAGCTCCATGGTGCCGCGCTCACGCTCGCGCACAATGCTGATGGACGTCATCATGGCGCATATCAGCATAAGCAGCATACCCATGATGCCCGGCACGAAGTTATAGCTGCTGCGCATCTGCGGATTGAAGAGAAGACGCTGTGCGAACGGTGCCGTCCGGGCGTCGTCGCCGCGCAAGGTCATCATGGCGTAGCTGCTGTACAGCTGCCCCATGTTCGGGTCTGTGGCGTCGGTGATAATCTGCACCGCATGGCCGCGCGTCATCACCACGGCAATGTCAGCCTTCTGCATACGCAGCAGGCGCTCGCCCTCGGCCGGCGTGGAGACGCAGTACCTCACATCGAAATACTCGCTGGCCGCAAGGCGCTCCACCATCCTCTGGGTCTCATGGTCGGTGAATGCCGTGACGACGGCCGTGCGGACATTCCTCACATCGGTGCTGATGGCAAAGCCGAACAGCAGCATCATCACCACGGGCATGCCGAACATAATCAGCATGGTGCGTCTGTCGCGCACGATGTGCCATGTCTCCTTTTGTACAAAATACAGAAACTGTTTCATAGTTTTTTCAGGTTCTTTTAGAGCGGCGCGCCAGAAATGTGAACACGTGGTCCATATCAGGCAGGCCGTATGTATGTTTCAATTCCGCCGGTGTGCCCATGGCCTCTATCCTGCCGTCCACCATGATGGAGATGCGGTCGCAGTACTCGGCCTCGTCCATGTAATGCGTGGTGACAAAGACCGTGATGCCCTCGGCCGCGGCCTCGTATATCAGCTTCCAGAACTGCCGGCGCGTGGCGGGATCCACACCTCCCGTAGGCTCGTCAAGGAACACCACCTCGGGACGGTGCAGTATGCTGACGGTGAAGGCCAGCTTCTGCTTCCATCCCAAAGGCAGGCCGCCCACAATATCATTGCCGTGACTGGCGAAGTCAAGGCGCGCGAGGGCCTGTGCGCCCCTGTTCCGTATTTCGCTGTCGGACATTCCGTATATTCCTCCGAAGAGGCGTATGTTCTCAAGCACCGTCAGGTCCTCGTAAAGCGCGAACTTCTGACTCATGTAGCCGATGTGGCGCTTTACCTGCTCGTGCTGCGTGGCGACGTCGAAGCCCGCCACCACTGCGCGGCCGGCAGTGGGCTGGCTCAGCCCCGTCAGTATGCTCATGGCCGTGGTCTTGCCCGCGCCGTTAGCACCGAGAAAGCCGAATATCTCGCCGCAGCGCACAGTGAACGATATGCCGTCCACGGCACGGAAGGTGCCGAAGGCCTTGACAAGGTCCTTGACATCTATGACGGGGGCGCTGTCGGATGCAGCGGACACCATGTCTCCATCTCTGGGAATGCCGCCGGGATTGAAAATGTCGCGGAAAGTGCGCAGTATGTCGTCCGGCGTGCCGATGCCGCGCACCTCGCCCTCGGACAGGAAGACCACCCTGTCACAGCACCGCACCTCGTCAATGTACGGCGTGGAGGCCACGATGGTAAGGCCGCGGCGCTTCAGCTCCGCAAGCATCTCCCACAGCTCCTTGCGGCTCACGGGGTCCACACCCGTCGTGGGCTCGTCAAGAAAAAGGATGCGCGGCTGGTGCACCAGGGCGCACGACAGGGCCAGCTTCTGCTTCATGCCGCCGGAGAGCGCGCCGGCCCTGCGCTTGCGGAACGGTTCTATCTGGCTGTAGATGGCCTGTATGGTGGGATAGCCCTCACGCACCGTCGTGCCGAAAAGGGTTGCGAAGAAATGCAGGTTCTCCTCCACGCTAAGGTCCTGATACAGGGAGAAGCGGCCGGGCATATAGCCCACATTGCTGCGTATGTGCCTCATGCCGCGGACCACGTCATGACCGTCGACGGCCGCACTGCCGCTGTCGGCAAGCAGCAGAGTGGTGAGGATGCGGAAGAGCGTGGTCTTGCCGGCGCCATCGGGACCGATGATGCCGAAGATCTCGCCCTGCTCCACGGAGAATGTCACATTGCGCAGGGCCTGCACACCGCCGTAGCGCTTGGATATGCCGTTTACCTCTATCGCCTTCATGCCACACCTATTATAATATGACCTCTCCATACATTCCTATCTTGACGTAGCCGTCATTCCTGACCTCAATCTTCACGGCATAGACAAGGTCCGCGCGCTCGTCGTCCGTGAGGATGGTCTTGGGAGTGAACTCCGCCTTGGAGGCTATCCACGTGACCCGTCCGGCGTACTCCCTGCGCTGTCCGTCGCCATAGTCGGCAAAGACTCTCGCCTTCTGGCCTATCCTCACGTCCTTCAGCTGACGTGAGGTGACATACGCACGAAGGTACATCCTGCCCGTATCGGCTATCTTGAACAGCGGCTTGCCTGTAATGGCAAACTCGCCGGCCTCAGCGTACTTCTCGAGTATGGTGCCCGTGATTGGAGAGACGACGTGGCACTTGCGCAACATATCCGCCACCGACATACGCTCGATGTCGGCCGTTGACATCTGCGCGTTGAGACTGTTGGTGGAGTTGTTGAGCTGTGAGAGCTGCGCGGACAGCTGACGCTCCAGCACCCTGACCTGACTCTGCGCGTCATCCGCCGTCTTGCGGTTGGCCGCCCCGTCCGCCACCAACTTCCTGAACCTGTCATAGTCCTGCCGGGCCTTGGCCAGCTGCTCACGGGTGGCGGCTATCTGCTTCTCCGTCTCCGGCCTCTGCGATGCGTACACCAGCTTGGCCGCACCGATGCGGCGCGCGTTGAGGTAGAGCTGCACCGTGTCGATAAGGGCCACCTGCTCTCCTGCCCTCACCACATCGCCCTCGACAGGCGAAAAGCTCATGATGCGTCCGTTCTGCTCCGCGGACACCGTTATCTCCGTTGACTCGAACACTCCTGTGGCGTCAAACTCATGGCCGCCGTCTCCGCACGACGACATCATGACCGCCATGGCAAGGAGGCTGTAAACTTTACGTTTCATACTCATCTTTATTTGTCAGTTGTTGTTTATATTCTTCTTTCTGTATATTTCCTGAAGCAGCAGAATCTCGTGCAGCGCCTTCTGCTGTCTCGCCATACTGACCGCGTTTGTCTGGCGCAGAAGTTCGTTGACGCTCTCCGTCCCCTGCTCCACCTTGCGTTCTGTGGCCTTGCGCAGTGCGGCTCTCAATGTCACAATCTCATCATCCATACTCAGCTGCCTGCGCATTGAGGCTATGGCCCCGGAACTCTCCTGATTCTGTATGCGGTTGTTGTACATGAAGACCTCTCTCTGGCTGTCGTTCATGGCACGCTGCGCCTCCAGCCTCCTCAAGTCATTCTTCCTTGTGTAAAGCGCCCCGATATTCCACTTCATGGACAGGCCGCCCATCACCATGCCGCTCCTCATCATCTCTGTAACGTCTGTATGCGCCATCCCCATGCCGAACAGACTCACCACAGGGCGCAGACGGGTGTCGAGATGCCTGCGCTGAGCATCCAGCAAGGCATTCTGGGATGCGTAGAAAGCAAGCTCGGGCCTGTTAACGGCAGCATCCGCGACATTCTCAACGTCAGGCATGGCGGGCTTTTGCAGCGGCAGCGACACCTTACGCCCCACAAGACGCTCCAGAACACGGAGGTACGTGTCGCGCTGCGTTTCCAAAACAGTCCGCTGCTGCTCTGTCTTCACAATCTCCACCCTCACCGCATCGAGATCGCTTTGGTTTGCCACTCCGCCACGCATCATGCTACGTATCATATCGGCATGGAGCCCAAGGTCGTCGTGCAGCAGCTTGTTCTGGCCGAGCTGTTCCTCAAGGGCCAGCAGTCCGAAGAACACAGACTCAACCCTCTCATTGACAGCATACATCGTGACATCGTTCTGCGTGACATCCACATTCGCCTGCGCATTAACCAATCCTCGCCGGGCCGCGCTCTGACCTCCATCATACACGCTCTGGCTGATGGAAAGCGAGGCGCCGGCCATCCAGTTCTCCATGTCAACGGGCACACCGGCCGCAACCACATCGCTGAAGGCCGCCGCTCCGGCCGTAACGCTCACTTGCGGCAGCCATGCCTTGAGCGCATTACTGACATCATAGCCGCGCGTCTGCTCTATGAGATTATACCGCTTCACGGCAGGATAATTGTCGTGAGCGAGACTCCGGCATTCTGCAAGGCTCAGCCCCTGCGCCGCACATGGAAAGGCCATGGCGGGGGCAAACAACATCGTTATAAACAGTCTCTTCATAATCTTAATGTTTTTACGTGCTGCAAAATTACGTTAAAAATATAATACCGGCATTATCCTTTCATGCCTTTTTATGTCCTTTTTCTTATATTTTAAATAAAACATTACCCCAAAAGCGACATTTTCATTATCTTTGCATTAAATAACTGAAACATAATGAAAATTTTCTATGAAAAGGCCAAGGATACTTTCAATAGATGAAATAGTAAACTCACCATACAGCAAACAGATGGAATACCGGCAGGTGTACCATCACAACGGCTGTACTATTGTAAAGAACGCACAGGACTTTCTGTACAAGTTCATGCACCCCAGCACACCATATCTGATAACAGACTACAGGATGGGAATAATAAAACGGGGCTCAATGCACGCGATAATCAATCTGCAGGAATACACTGTCAAAGCCGGCATGGCTGTATTCATCACTCCGGGCACAATAGCAGAGCCACAAGAGATGAGCAAGGACCTTGAGCTGATAGGAATGGGACTTTCTGAAGAGAGATTTCACAGCATTCACAGTGACAGCGGCATACCGTTCTTATTCAACGGACAGATGAAGAGTGGAGGCGTACAGCTCACCACGGAGCAGATGTCACTGGCTCTGCATCTACACTCCACATTATTCCACACCGCCTGCACACATGATATGGCACAGGAAGTGATAGACGCCGTGGTTCTCTCCATTACGCGCCTGTTCAGCCACATATTCACAATGTCTGCCAATGCGACCGCAAAGAGAACAGCGGACATCAGTGTATTCAACCGTTTCCTCCATCTTGTCGATATGCACAGCAGGGAGCAGCGCCGCCTTGCCTTCTATGCAGACAGGATGTGCATCACAGAGAGCTATCTAACCACAGTGATAAAACAGTCAAGCGGCGTAACCGCAAAGGAATGGATAGACAAAGCAGTGATAACAATGGCTAAAGTGGCACTGCGCCACAGCGACAGACAGATAACGCAGATATCAGATGATCTGCACTTTCCCACTGTCAGCTTCTTCTGCAAATTCTTCAAGCGCATAGAGGGCTGCACACCTATGGAATACAGAACGGCCGGGTACGACAACAGATGACAGTCCCATATCATTCAGGTTATAAAAACAGCCAACCTACAGTTATCATATAACCTGTAAATTGGCTGCCTATTATTATAATAAAAAGATGTTATTCCCACTCAATCGTTGATGGTGGCTTTGAGGAGATGTCGTAACATACGCGGTTCACTCCGCGTACCTTATTTATAATATCATTGCTCACTTTCGCCATAAAGTCGTATGGCAGATGTGCCCAGTCCGCTGTCATGGCATCAGTAGACGTTACGGCACGCAGGGCTACGGGATGCTCGTATGTACGCTCATCACCCATCACGCCAACAGAGCGCACGGTAGACAGGAGCACAGTGCCTGCCTGCCATATCTGGTCATAAAGGCTTACCTCTATCTCTCCATTCTTCATATCAGCAGGCACTCCGGCAGCAAGCACACGGCGCGCATCCTCACCACTCAGTTTTGTCTTGTATTCACGTAATCCACGGATATATATGTCATCAGCATCCTGAAGGATACGAACCTTCTCTGGTGTTATGTCACCAAGGATACGCACTGCCAAGCCCGGTCCGGGGAACGGATGTCTTGTAATGAGATGTTCAGGCATACCCATAGAGCGGCCCACACGGCGCACCTCGTCCTTGAACAACCATCGCAGCGGCTCACACAGCTGCAGGTTCATCTCTTTTGGCAGACCACCCACATTATGATGGCTCTTTATGACCTTGCCTGTGATGTTGAGAGACTCTATACGGTCCGGATATATAGTGCCTTGAGCCAGCCACTTGGCACCAGTCTGCTTCTTTGCCTCCGCATTGAACACCTCAACGAAATCACGACCTATAATCTTACGCTTCTGTTCAGGGTCTGACACCCCAGCAAGATCAGCAAAGAACTTCTCTGAGGCATCCACACCTATAACATTAAGTCCAAGGCACTCATAATCCTTCATGACATCACGGAACTCATTCTTTCTAAGCATTCCGTGGTCAACGAAGATACACGTGAGGTTCTTGCCGATGGCCTTGTTAAGTAATACAGCGGCAACACTGGAGTCCACTCCACCAGACAGACCGAGAATAACCTTGTCATCACCAAGCTGTGCCTTCAGTTCCGCCACGGTTGTCTCAACAAACGAGTCGGCGCTCCAGTCCTGTCTTGAACCACAGATGTCCACTACAAAGTTCTTCAGCAACTGTGTTCCCTGCAATGAGTGGAACACCTCCGGATGGAACTGTACCGCCCACACCGGCTGTGACATGGAAGCGTATGCCGCATATTTCACATTGTCCGTAGAGGCAATACACTTGAAGCCTTCCGGAATAGCGGTGATGGTGTCACCGTGGCTCATCCATACCTGTGAGTTATCTGCAAAGCCTTTGAAAAGAGCGTTTTCCGCATCAAACTGCACAAGGTTGGCACGTCCGTACTCACGTGAGTCCGCCTTCTCCACCTTACCGCCGAGCGTATGTGATATAAACTGCGCGCCATAGCAGATACCGAGCACTGGTATTCTACCCACAAACTGATCCAGCTCCACCTTAAAAGCCTCCGGGTCGTGCACCGAATATGGTGAACCACTCAGGATTACACCTATCACAGACGGATCATCCTTCGGAAACTTGTTATATGGCATGATTTCACAGAACGTATCAAGCTCTCTGACACGGCGTCCTATTAGCTGTGTTGTCTGTGAACCAAAGTCAAGAATTATTATTTTCTGCATTTTATAAAAGTTTTATTCATTATTTGTCAAGAAGTCCTCCGCCTTTGCCAGTGTATCAATCTTACCGACATCAAGCAGTTTCAGGTCTGGCTTGACTATTCCCCGTATATCAGCCTCCGCACAATGCCGCAGATAAAAGTCCATAACAGGAAAACGTTCCGGCCACATATCCATCAGCGGAAAAAGACTTGACGCAAAAGTATGTATACCCGAAAAGGCATACATACTACCATATCCATTTCCAATGCCACCCATGGCAAAGTGTTCCATCACCGCATTTCTGTCACCATCCATAGCCTTTATGTCCGGATATGGACTTCTTACCTCTCCCGTGCTGATGTTCGTCCATCCCACAAGACGCATATCCCTGTCAAAAAGCAGGTAACGCTGTGTAACACGGTCAGATACCAACAGCGTGGCATCATGCCCAACACTCTGCTCATAGAATGCCGCCAAATCCACATTACTGAGAATATCCACATTGTGAATAAGTACCGGCCCGCAGGCATCGGCGAATAGACCGCGTGCCTTCCTTATCCCTCCTCCAGTCTCCAGAAGACACTGTGACTCGTCAGAGACAACCAGTTCACATGGATAAGCCCTTTGCGCCAACTGCAGGAAGTTCCTCACCTGCGCAGCATGATGGTGCACATTCACCACCACCTTCTGTGCTCCAGCCTCACAGAGACGGTCAAGCACGTGCTGCAGCAACGGCTTACCAGCCACGGGCACAAGCGCCTTCGGTATGACATCAGTCAGCGGTTTGAGCCTTGTGCCCATGCCTGCGGCAAAGACCATAGCATACATCAGTTCTCCTCCTGGTCTGGAATAATCAGCTTGTAGCCTTTGCCATGGATGTTGATAATCTCTATCTGGTCGTCATCACGCAGATGCTTACGCAGCTTGGTGATATACACATCCATAGAGCGTGCGTTGAAGTAATTGTCATCAATCCATATTGTCTTCAAAGCAAAGTCACGCTGCAATATCTCGTTAGAGTGACTGCACAGCAATGACAGCAGCTCGTTCTCCTTAGTTGTCAGCTTTGTCTGCTTGTCTCCAATGGTAAGCAGCTGCTTCTGTGTATCAAATAGGAACTTACCAATCTGGTACTGCGTGCTCTCCTTAGTCTTCTTTCCGTGTACACGGCGCAGTATCGCCTCTATACGGAATACAAGTTCCTCCATAGAGAAAGGCTTGGTGATATAGTCATCCGCACCAATCTTGAAGCCCTCCAGTATATCTTCCTTCATCTGTCTTGCGGTAAGGAATATAATTGGAATCTCCGCATTAGCCTGACGTATCTCCATAGCGAGTTGGAAACCATCTTTCTTTGGCATCATCACATCAAGCACACAGATGTCGTATGGGTTCTTGAGGAAGGCACGGTATCCTGCCTCACCGTCCGCACAAAGGTCTGTCTCAAAGCCCTTAGCCTGTAAATACTCACGAAGGAGCATTCCGAGGTTCTCATCGTCTTCACAAAGAAGAATTTTCAGGTTCTCTTCCATAGTCATTCTATTTATTATTACACATATTTAACTGTCACTACAATCCTGCTCCACCACTACGCTATCACATCCATAGTAATGGTAAACATGGTACCCTTGCCCAGTTCCGAGTCAACGTGGATGTCACCCTTGTGCATCTCCACCACCTTCTTCACGTATGCCAGCCCCAATCCGAAGCCCTTAACATCATGACGGTTGCCTGTATGCACCCTATAGAACCGTTCAAAGATCTTCTTTATATTATCCTTCTTGATACCCATTCCCGTATCGCGAATTGATATGCTGACCTTATCTGGTGAAGGGTTCCATGTACGCAGGTACACATTCAGCGGCTCCTCACGCTTCCGGTACTTCACCGCATTATCCATCAGGTTAAAGATTACGTTGCTGAAATGCATCTCATCCACATATACAGTGGACTCGACAGCCTCCACCTCCATGTAAACGTGCCCCCCTGTATGCTCCACTCTCAGAGAGAAAGAGTTCACAATACCCTCAACAAGCTCGTTGATGTCAAGCTCCTTCATGTTGAATATGGACTTCTTCCTGTCGAACATTGACATCTGCAGCACTCTCTCCACAAGGAAGCGCAAACGCTTGCTCTCATCATTTATAACATCTCCCAAATGGGTTATCATCTGCTCGCTCTTCTTCACACTCTTATCGTTAAGCATCTGCGATGCAAGAGATATGCTCGATATCGGTGTCTTCAGCTCATGCGTCATGTTATTAACAAAGTCATTCCTCATTTCAGTGAACCTGTTCTGTCTGAACACCACCACAATACTGAACACAAAGGTTATGAGCAGAACCACGGTAAACACCAGAGCCGGTATCATGAAGCGCACACTGGAATATATGTAACTGTTAATGTCCGGGAAGTGCAGCGTGGCGGTTCCTGTATTTGCTGTAGGATCATTTCTGAACAGCACCTGCGAATATGATTTCTCGCTTCCCTCGTCACTAAAGTCCGGACATCGGTACACCTCCCTTCCATCATTTGTCTGTACCGTGAAATGGTATTGCAGGTCTATACCGTTATTCAACAGCTCGCTGCGCAGGTCCTGATCAAACTGCCTAAAGTTAATACGGTCACGCAGAGGCTTCTCGCTTGCGGTGTAAAGGATGCTGTACACCACCTCGTCAAGCAACGCCTTCTGGTACACGTACCTGTTACGGACTATCTGCTGCATACTCTTCTGTGCCTCGGATATGGCACTCTTGTCCGTCCTCATCATCAGTCCCTTCTGCACCCTTTGCGGACTGAGTGATATAGTCTTCAGTTCAAAGGAAGAATATATGGTGCCATCATCCCCTGCCACAGAGTACTGATGCGACTGCTGCACCGCTCCGCCGTCGTTGTCACTCACAGTCTCTGTCACTGCACTGAAGGCTTTACGCTCATTCTCGTTGATATCCTTTTCAAGGAAACGAAGGGTCTCGTTAAGCTCCAGATTACGTGAAGCCTGATACAAGGCTCTCGTCACAGACTCATCGAACTGCTCTCGCTTCATTTTCGTCATCTCCTCGATATACGAAACCTGTACCCAGAGCAGAGCAATAAACGACACACCCATTATCAAGGCTATGGTCCATATTGTTGACTTCTTCATCCTTGTTAATATTTCTTTCTGGTCGCAAAGTTACATATAATTTTTCTTTCTGCAATATAGAATGTTTATTTTTTTCATGCGCTTACCATAAATTAACAAAAATATCACCAATTAGTTGTATTTACAAAGTTTTATTCACAACTATAACACAAATCAGAACCCCTATAGCATTCTTTTAGACATAACGATGCCAAACACCGACACGCAGACCGCAGCCAACACCACGCGAACAATATTATTTACAAATGAGCTTTACAGCTCCGCTGGTACCAGACAAGGATTATGACGGGAACAAATTACAGAAGCCCTGCTTGTTGAACTGGTAATACATCTCTATACGTTCCGGCGTGTCGTTCTCAAGAAGCAGAAGCAACTCTCTCGCAAACTCGAGTGTAGCGGAACCGTTGGCCGTCACTATACCGCCGTCACTCACGGCCTGAGCGTGAACGTAACCATTTGAATTAGTATAGCTATCACCACCCCAAAGCCTCAGCTGTTCCAAGCCATTGCCTGTATGCTTTATGTCATTAAGGAAGCCATGCCTTGCCATGAACGAGGCAGCATTGCATATAGCTCCAACAATACGGCCCTTGTCAATGGCACATCTGACAATCGGCACAACCTTTTCCGCAACAGGTGTGGCCCAACCGAAACCGCCAATCAGCACCAAAGCAGCATAATCATCCGGCATCGTGTCAAACGAATAATCCGGTAGTGTAGAAAAGCCGCCTATAGACCTGACAGGTTCCAGTGTCGGAGCCACCACCCTATTCACATATTTAGGATTCTCCTTCAAGGCAAACTCATCAGAAGCGACGGCTTGTGAAAGATATACCACCTCATGTGCGGCATAATCCGGCAGGAGGACATAAAGAATTTCGTTGTTCATTTATCTATTTTATGTAATATGAATTGTTAAAATCGTCCCCATCCAAATGTTAAAGTTTCCTTAATCTTATACATATTGGTGCAAACAGATGTCATTTTGGAATAGAGAACGAATATAATGAGGCGTAATCAATATCGTTTTATAATGTAATCTCTATGCTTTTATACTGCAATCACTATCAAATTACAAGGCAAAAGCATAGAGATTGCCCAGCAAAGGCATATAAAAGAGGAAACTGGAAAATGCCATTCGATTTTTGCCACCTTACGGGCTCTCTGACGAGGCTCTTCGTTCCAGTGGCACATTGTGCCACTGGAACGAATTTAACACGGCAGAATGAGTTTTCTGATTTCAGTTCCCGACAAGCAGCAATCACACACACCGTCTCACAAGTCTCACACCACCGTTCATATTATGGCATTCTGTTATGCGTCAAAGAAACATTTCCCGTTAATATCCTTTGGGCGCTCCACTCCCGGATACTCACACACAAAGGCATTCTGCAAGCGGTCTATATACCTCCCGGACTCATACTTCGCCATTGGCAGGTCATGCATCAGGCAGTTGCCGCACGTTGCCGGCGTGGTACCAGGCACCTCATCCTCATAGTCCACCACATACTCAAAGGCGCGGAGCATCAGCTGGCGTATCTCCTGACATGAACTCTCTCCTTTAATAATAAGGTAATTACCCGTGAGACACCCCATCGGTCCCCAATAGATAATGCGGTCCTTCCAGTCCGCATCATTACGCAGGAAGGTCGCAACCAGATGCTCTATGGTGTGTATAGCCGCCGGAGCCAGTGCCGGTTCCCTGTTAGGAGCGGTCATACGTATGTCGTATGTCGTTATCACCTCATCGCCGACAGTGTCCTGCCGCGATATGTATATTCCTGGCATAAGGTCAGTATGGTCTACTGCAAAACTTGGTATCAGCTTCATCTTGATTGAAATTTAATGATTGTTCGTATCTATGGCAACAGCTCCGGATGCACATTCCTCATGGCGTTCCACAAGCTGTAGCGCGCTTCCGGATTGATTTCCTCGAGTTGTTTGAACACGCGCGCCATCGTGGTGCGGTGTGTCACCGTCTCATACGGGCACAAAGTCTTCTGTTTCTCAAAGCCCAACAGTCGCGCCACCGTAGCTATAAGGCTCTCGGGCACAAGACACAGCGGCCGTATCATCGTCAGCGGATAGTGCTCCATCCTCAACTTCGGAGGCATAGTCTGCATTGAGCCTTCAAAGGTTATATTCATCAGCATGGTGACAATGATGTCATCCTGATGATGACCTAACGCTATCTTGTTGAAGCCGTTGGCGGTGGCAAAGGCGAAGAGTGCCTTACGGCGGTGCCACGAGCACAGGAAGCACTTGGTGCGGCGGCCGTCCGCCTCCTCGAAGGAGCTGTGCAGTATGTGCAGCCTCACGCCCAATCCGTCACAAAAGCGTGTCAGGTAGGTGCGGTCCGTCTCGTATGGTATGTTATCCATTATCACATGGGCCGCCTCAACCGTTATGGCTGGACGGTGCAGACGGCTCTGGAACGCCATAAGCCTCAACAGTTCAAGCGAGTCCTTGCCTCCGGACAGCGCCACAAGAATCCTGTCGCCATCGTCCACAAGCCCATATTCCACACAGCCCTTATGGAAAAGCCGGCGTATTCGCTGCTCTGTAAGTTCCGCCTCTGTCCTCATAAATCAGTTGCCTGTCGGTGATAACGTCTCATTCTCCGTATATCCGCGCAACAGGTTTACGTCTTTCTTTATCTCAAACACCCTTCCGTCAGCCCCCTTGGCCTTAACCAGCACGTAATACACGCCCTGCTTGACATCCTTGCCGTTGAACTTTCCGTCCCATCCGTCACCGCGCACATCGCTCCAGTCATATATCTTCTGTCCCCAGCGGTTGTATATCGTGGCGTGAAACTCAACGATAGACTCAAAAGTCTTCGGCTTGAAGAAATCATTGATGCCGTCACCGTTAGGCGAGAAGGCATTGGGGAAGGTGAGAACACTCTCACTCGCCATGACGGTCAGCGGCACCGCCTGTGTCGGGTCACGCCAATACTGGCTTCTGAACTCTACGGGCTGGCTGCCGTCACGTGTAAACACGGCATATAGGGCTATGCTGTCCGTGCCGGCCTGCGTGAAGGTCACCTCCGGAGACTCCTCGTATCTCACCATATAAGGCTCGTCCAAAGTGCCGCCCTCATGACAGAAACGCCACTCGTACGCAAGGGTCCAGTCCTCCGCGTCATGCGCTTCAAAACGGAATGTGGCCCTAATAGGTGCGGAACCCTCAAAAGTTGACACATTGCTAACGGTCTCGTCACCACTGTCCGTCGCGTCAAAACCGACGGTAATATATGGATAGTCATTTGCTGTCACTGACGTGATGCCGGCCAGTGCAAAGACTAAAGCCAAGAGATATTTCTGCATACTGATGAAGAACATTATTTATCACCCCTTCCATCCATAAAGGCTATAAAGGCAGGGAAAAGATTTATTTTTTGCAAAATTAATCAATTTATTTTGTTTAGCTTCGCTTTTTCAAAAGAATTTTACTATTTTTGCATCTCAAAAAGCTCGTTTAGTTAGATTATGACACAAAAAATCAAATACATCATTACCATCATCGCCATGGCACTCTGCTGCGGAGTGAAGGCCCAGACTGTGCGTAACACTGTAAATGTCGGCGTGATGCTGCCACTGCACAATGTGGACGGCGACGGCAGGCGCATGATCGAGTATTACAGGGGGATGCTCCTCGCGATAGAGAAACTGAAGAATGAGGGTACAAACGTGAACGTAAGGGCCTGGAATGTGCCCATAGACGCGGACATACGCACCACACTGCTCAATGATGGCGCTACGGACTGCAACATCATCTTCGGCCCTCTTTACTCAAAACAGGTTGAGGCTCTCGGCAATTTCTGCAAGGCATACAACATAAAGATGGTGATACCGTTCTCCATATCGGGCAACGATGTGGACAAGAACCCGAACATATACCAGGTATACCAGTCACCGGACGAGCTGAACAGCGCCGCCATACAGCACGTGGTGGAACAGTTCGGCACGCATAACATTGTGATAATAGACTGCAATGACACGACATCGCGCAAGGGAACATTCACCTTTGCATTGCGCAAGGTACTGGAACAGAAGAAAGTAGGCTACCACATCACAAACCTTAACTCCTCCAACGAGATGTTCGCCAAAGCCTTCTCGCTGACCAAAGCCAACCTTGTGATACTGAATACAGGGCGCTCTCCCGAGCTTACAGCGGCGATGAACAAGCTGGACGCGCTTGTGGAGGACAACAAGAACGTCAAGGTGTCGCTCTTCGGATATACGGAATGGCTGATGTATGCTAAGTACAACAAGGCGCGTTTTGCCAAATATGACACCTACGTGCCAAGCAATTTCTATTACAACGAGGCATCGCCACAGACTGTAAAGCTGGAGGAGAGCTACAGGCAGAGCTTCCATGAGGGCATGACATACGCACTTCCACACTTTGCCATAACGGGATATGACCATGCAATGTATTTCATTGGCAACCGGAGACAGTGGCTGCAAAGCCCGCTGAACTTCAAGAAAACCAATAACGGCGGATACCGTAACAAGGCGTTCATGCTCATACACTACAAGACAAGCGGTGGAATAGAGGCCCTCAGTTATTAAACAAAGGAGAGGTGGCGCAGATATCTGGCGCCAATGGATTATGTGACATTATTTCATATACGAGATGTATCATCATATTATATATATAGCCCTACTGCTGGCCGCTCTGCTGCCGGCAAAGACAATGGCGCAGGTGGGCGAATACCGCAACAGGTTCAGCGTGGGTGTCAGTGGCGGTTACGCCCTTAACTCCGTGACATTCCAGCCTACCGTAATACAGAACATGCACGGAGGCCTGACAATGGGTGTCACAGGACGCTACACCAGCGAGAAATACTTTTCCACCCTGTGCGCCATACAACTGGAACTGAACGTGACACAGTTAGGATGGAAACAGGACATACGCACTATTGACGAGACACCCGTGATAAACCCTGCAACAGGTATGGCGGAGTCATACCAGCGTGACATTACATACATACAGGTACCTTTCTTCGCTCACCTGTCATGGGGACGCGAGACACGGGGCGTATGCGCCTTCGTGAACCTCGGACCACAGCTCGGCTTCATGATTGGAGAAAAGACAAGAAAGAACTATGACAGTCCATATACAAAGGAGAACTTCCCGGAAAACTTCTCAAACACTATAGGCCGCGCCTCACAGGTGGCTGCACAGGAGACCATGCCGGTGGAGAACAAGCTCGATTTCGGCATTGCGGCAGGAGCCGGCATAGAGTGTCATATAAACAAAGTGGGGCGGTTTAATTTGGAAGGACGGTTCTATTATGGCCTGGGCAATATATACGGCGACTCCAAGCGTGACTTCTTTGGAACGTCAAGCCACACCACGATAGTGATAAAGATGGGGTATCTGTACGACCTATAGTAACAAATATTAAATACCACTAACACATTTAGGATATAATGCTTTCTGTTTACGGAGCCAGAGTTCACAATCTCAAGAACGTAGATGTACAAATACCAAGCAACAGTCTGACGGTGATTACAGGCCTGTCAGGCTCGGGAAAGTCATCACTTGCCTTTGACACCATCTTCGCAGAAGGACAAAGGAGGTACATAGAGACGTTCTCCGCATACGCACGTAACTTCCTTGGCGGCATGGAGCGCCCGGACGTGGACAAGATAACGGGACTGTCACCTGTAATCAGCATAGAACAGAAGACGACGAACAAGAGTCCACGCTCCACAGTGGGCACCACCACAGAGGTATACGACTATCTGCGACTGCTATTCGCACGCGCCGGCACTGCATACAGCTATGTTACAGGCGAGAAGATGGTGAAATACACGGAGGAACAGGTTGTGGAGATGATTATGCGTGAATATGACGAACGGCGCATATTCATTCTGGCACCATTGGTAAGAAACCGCAAGGGACATTACAGGGAGCTGTTCGAGCAGTTGCGTAAGAAAGGCTTCATATCCATACGCATTGACGAGGAGGTGCAGGAACTTGTTCCCGGCATGAAACTTGACAGATACAGGAACCATAACATCGAGGTTGTAATAGACAAACTGCGAGTAACGTCGCATGACGAGAACGAGGAGAGGGAGAGGCTTACAAAGAGCATTGCAGTAGCAATGCGTCAGGGGGACGGTCTGATAATGATTCTTGACAAGGACACCAATGAAGCCAAGTATTATTCCAAGCGTCTGATGTGCCCTACGTCCGGAATGGCCTACAAAGACCCTGCTCCGAACATCTTTTCATTCAACTCGCCGGAGGGAGCCTGCCCCTATTGCAAGGGAATAGGTGAGGTGTTGATTGACGATCCGTTGGTACAGGAGGCGTTTCCTGCTCTGTTAGAGATGGCGGAGAGCGCAAACAAGGAGAAGGAGGAAACGCAAAAAGGCAAGAAAAGGAATAAGGAGACGGAGACAGAGAGCGAGGAGATTACCACCACCTGTCCTGCTTGTAACGGGAAACGCCTCAATCAGGAAGCGCTGTCCTACCGTATATGGGACAAGAACATAGCCGAACTGGCCGACATGGACATCGACCAGCTGTATGAATGGCTTGATGCGGTGACCGAACACCTTGACAAAAGGCAGAAGGCCATTGCAACGGAGATAATAAAGGAGATACGCACACGCCTGAAATTCATGCTCGATGTCGGATTGAGCTATCTTGCGCTTGGACGACAGTCTAAATCCCTTTCGGGAGGAGAGAGCCAGCGCATCCGACTTGCTACGCAGATAGGCTCACAACTCGTCAATGTACTGTACATTCTCGATGAGCCTTCAATAGGTCTGCACCAGCGTGACAACGAACGACTGATAAAATCTCTGAAGCAACTGCGTGACATAGGAAACACCGTCATAGTGGTGGAGCACGACAAGGACATGATGCTGAATGCCGACTATATTGTAGACATTGGCCCGATGGCGGGACGCAAGGGAGGAAATGTGGTATTTCAAGGGACTCCCAAGGATATGCTGACGCGCGACACTATCACTGCCGACTATCTATGTGGCAAGCGTAACATAAAGATACCAGAACAACGCAGACAGGGAAACGGCAAGGCTATCACCATACATGGCGCACACGGCAACAACCTAAAGGACGTTACAGTAAGTTTTCCACTTGGTAAATTCATCGTTGTCACAGGTGTCAGCGGCTCAGGCAAGTCAACATTGATAAACGAGACGCTCCAGCAAATACTGTCACAGCATTTCTACCGCTCATTAAAAAAGCCAATGCCGTATGACAGTATAGAGGGAATAGAGCATATAGATAAGGTTGTCAATGTGGACCAGTCACCCATTGGACGCACGCCACGCAGCAATCCGGCCACATATACAGGGGTATTCTCTGACATACGCACCCTGTTCGTGGAACTGCCAGAGGCAAGGATACGCGGATATAAGCCGGGACGCTTCTCCTTTAACGTAAAGGGGGGACGGTGCGAGGTATGCGGCGGCAACGGATACAAGACCATAGAGATGAACTTCCTGCCAGATGTAATGGTGCCATGCGAGGCGTGTCTCGGCAAAAGGTATAACCGCGAGACCCTTGAAGTGCGGTACAAAGGCAAGTCAATAGCCGATGTACTCGACATGACAATAAACCAAGCCGTGGAGTTCTTCGAATCTGTGCCGCACATTCTGAACCGTATCAAGTCATTACAGGATGTCGGACTGGGTTATATCAAGCTCGGACAACCATCCACGACACTGTCAGGCGGCGAGAGCCAGCGTGTGAAACTGGCGGCAGAACTGGCAAAGCGTGATACAGGCAAGACATTATACATTCTGGATGAGCCAACAACAGGACTGCACTTTGAGGATATTCGTATCCTGATGAAAATCCTTCAGCGGCTTGTCGACAAGGGGAATACTGTTATTGTCATAGAACACAATCTTGATGTGATAAAACTTGCAGACCATATCATAGACATGGGGCCGGAAGGTGGACGTGCAGGTGGCAGAGTACTCGCTACCGGAACACCGGAAGAGGTGGTGAAATGTAAAGAAAGCGCCACTGCAAGATTTTTGGAAAAGGAGTTGCAACAGTCCGGCGACATAAAGACAGGGGCTGTATAAAATAAAAACCAGACTGTAAAAGTCTGGTTTTTATAATTCTGGAATACCCTCCCTATTCTTCTTGGGCATCTTCTTCACCACCTCATTATAACTGTGACGTATAAGACTTGTAATCAGTTCATCAGGCAGAAGCCCAAGAAGATTCAACTGATTCCAGTGTTTCTTATTCATGTGCCAGGCAGGAGTTATCTCCGAATAGCTGTCACGTAACTCCAACGCATAGTCAGGATTACATTTCAATACAAACCACTCGTTATTATCAAGACTAAGCATCGCAAATATCTTCTCCCTCACTCTGAACACCAATGTGGTCTCATCAAATGGGAAATCCTCGGTCACAAACGGTAATGACAGGCAATAATCCCTAACTGTTTCTATATCCATAGCCACACATTATAAACATCCTTACACTCAAAAACTACACTCTTAAAAACAATAAAGGCTATCAGTTTAATTCTATTAACCTGATAGCCCCAAAGCGGTTGCTTTTTAAGTCGCAGCTTACTGATTAACTGTGTCGTTTGCAGCAGTATCAACAGCAGCAGTGTCCTGAGCAGCTGTATCAACAGCAGCAGTGTCCTGAGCAGCGCCCTTGTTTGTAGAATCACCACATGAAACCATTGAAAGAGCAGCCATAGCTACGAACATAAAAACTAATTTCTTCATTTTTCTAAGCTTTTTAAATCTGTAAAACAATCTTCGTTTATTAAAACGATGCAAATTTACGCACTTTTTTCATCACCCACAAGCATTTTTTAATTATTTTTTTATGTATTTTTGTAACTTTTTTACAACATATTGATTTACTATCACTTACACAATGTAAACGAATGTTAATTCATTTACACCGTTTAATCATAAGGAAAATTCATCCTTACAAACAGAAATATAAGCGCAGCCTATTTATTCTGGCAGTGCAAAGACATATAAAATACGCTTTTTATGTGAGCTTTTTATTGCACATATCAAGAAAAAAACGTAATTTTGCATATACGAATTTGAGGCAGGCGCTATTATATTAATAAGGTGTAACCACAATTATAATGGCAATATGCACAAGAACAAACAGTAAAAAGCATAAAAAAGCGCTGTTTCACATACAGCATGACACATTATTATAATCAAGAACTCAATGAGTGACACAGCAATATTCCAAGGAAAGACAGCCACATACCACACATTAGGCTGCAAACTGAACTTCTCCGAGACATCAACATTCTGTAATCTGCTTGAAAATCTTGGGGTGCGCACAGTGGGAAAAGATGAGAATGCAGACTTGTGCATCGTCAACACCTGCTCCGTCACCGATGTGGCAGACAGAAAATGCCGGCAGATAATAAGACGAATGAAACACGATAATCCTAACGCCTTCATGGTTATTACAGGCTGCTATGCACAGCTGGAGCCAAAGAAGCTAAAGGAAATTGAGGGTGTTGACCTGATACTGGGCAACAATGAGAAGGCAAATCTCGTAGAATACATTCGCAAGGCATGGAAAGAGAAACTTGATGGAGACCACTCTGTAACGGCACACACTGTCGCCACTAAGGACATAAGAGACTTTCAACCCAGTTGCTCCCGTGGTAACAGGACACGGTATTGGCTGAAAGTGCAGGACGGATGCAACTATTACTGCACATACTGCACTATCCCCTTTGCACGAGGCAACAGCCGCAACCCGTCCATAGAGTCACTTGTAAGGCAAGCAGAGAAAGCCGCGCGAGATGGAGGGAAAGAGATTGTGCTGACAGGTGTGAATATCGGCGACTTTGGCCGCACCACCAATGAGTCTTTCCTCGATTTGGTTAAAGCATTGGACAACATAGAGGGAATTGAAAGATACAGGATATCAAGCCTTGAACCAGACCTTATATCAAACGAGCTTATCGACTTCTGCGCTAAAAGCCGGGCATTCATGCCACATTTTCACATTCCTCTGCAAAGCGGCAGTGATACCGTGCTAAAGCTGATGCACAGACGATATGATGCAGCACTGTTCACTGAAAAGATACTAAAGATAAAGGAACTGATGCCCCAGGCATTCATTGGTGTGGATGTAATGGTCGGAACAAGGGGTGAGACACAGGAATATTTCGAGGAGACATATAACCTTCTGGAGAGCTTACCCGTAACACAGCTGCACGTATTTCCATACAGTGAACGTCCGGGAACTGCCGCATTAAAAATCCCACACGTTGTAACAAGTGCAGACAAGGAATTGCGCAGCAAGCGACTGATAGCGCTGTCTGACGCAAAGACTAAGACGTTCTATGAAGAACATATAGGCAAACGGATGCCAGTACTCTTTGAGAAGGCACAACAGGGTAAGGCCATGCATGGCTTTACAGACAACTATATCCGTGTCGAGTTGTCTACAGACGTAGCATCAGCAGACTATGACAACAAGATTGTTCCTGTACTGCTGCAAGACTTCAACCAAAACATGACTGCACTTACAGCAACCATTTAACCTACAGCACGCTCATAGCATCCATAACATTTTCAAGAAGAAATGAAAGAACTCGCCATCGTCATACTAAACTGGAACGGTTCCAGCATGATGCGGAAATACCTGCCATCCATATTGAAACATTCAGGAGAGGCAGAGATTATAGTTGCAGACAATGCCTCAACCGACAACTCTCTAACCATACTAAAAGAGGAATTCCCTACAGTAAGAACCATAGCATTAGAAAAGAACTGGGGATTTGCAGAGGGCTACAACAAAGCACTGAAACAGATAGAGGCAAAATACTATCTTCTAATGAATAGCGATGTAAGAGTGGAGGAAGGATGGCTCGAACCGATGGTGCGGTATATGCGCAACAACCCCGATGTCGCGGCATGCCAGCCCAAACTGCTGTCTGACCTGCATCCGTCAAACTTTGAATATGCAGGCGGCTGTGGCGGATTTATTGACAAGTTCGGATACCCTTACTGCCGCGGAAGAGTATTTAACAGCATAGAGAAAGACCACGGACAGTACGACACTGTCATGGAGACACTATGGGCAACAGGTGCCTGTCTTATGATACGCAGTACAGACTATTGGAACGCAGGAGGACTTGACGGACGTTTCTTTGCTCACAATGAAGAAATAGACCTTTGCTGGAGACTGAACATAATGGGACGAAGGATAGTATGTGTACCTCAAAGCAGGGCGTATCACCTTGGAGGAGGCACTCTTCCTAAAGGTAATCCAAGAAAGACCTACTTAAATTTCCGCAACAACCTGACAATGCTATATAAGAACCTGCCAGAAGAGGATTTACATCATATAATGCGATGGCGCAGATTCCTTGACTATCTTGCCGCCATACAGATGCTTGCCACTGGTAATATCGGAGACTTCAAAGCTGTAATAAGGGCACGACAGGACTTCAAGAAATGGATACACGAATTTGACAAAGACCGTAACAATATACAGGCCATGAGGCAAACCGAGCATATTGTGGGCAGAACAGGTTTCAGCTTATTGTGGCAATACTATATAAAAGGAAGGAAAACATTCCGTACTCTACCCAAATATTAGCAAACCATGTCAGAAAGAATTACCCCTAATCCATATCAGATATACCCAATTACCGGTTGCAAAACAGTAACCTACATTAGGCCAACAATCAAGAACCCTAATATTATAGTAGGTGACTTCACCTATTTCAGCGATGTTGACTTTGAGAAGCACGTGCTGCACCATTATGATTTCAATGGGGACAAGCTGATTATTGGTAAATTCTCACAAATAGCATCGGGCGTAACATTCATCATGAACGGCGCTAATCACCAAATGAACGCTGCGTCTACGTACCCTTTCTATATCATAAACGGTTGGACAGCAACTCCACCTAAAATGGAGGAGCTGCCATTAAAGGGTGACACCGTAATAGGAAACGATGTATGGATAGGACAGAACGCCACCATTATGCCTGGTGTACATATTGGAGACGGTGCGATAATCGGACTGAACAGCGTTGTCAGCCGTGATGTGAAACCTTACACAATAGTTGCCGGCAATCCTGCACGCCCAATAAGAAAACGTTTTGATGACGAACTCATTGATCTGATGTTAAAACTGAAATGGTGGGACAAAAGCATTGAAGACATACAGGAATTGATCCCTATACTTACAAACAGTAATCTCAAATATGTAAAAGAGAGAGTCCATGAAATAATAACCAGCACACATGGAAAACGAATTTAAAATTATATATCCACGTACGGGAGACAAGCATACCGTATATCTCAAATCCGCTATAACACGCCCTAACATTGAGGTTGGTGACTTCACCATCTATAATGACTTTGTCAATGATCCTTGTGACTTTGAGAAGAACAACGTACTTTATCACTATCCTGTCAATAACGACCGTCTCTCCATCGGCAAGTTCTGTTCAATAGCCTGTGGAGCGAAATTCATATTCAACTGTGCAAACCACACGTTGAAGTCACTTTCCACATACACCTTTCCGTTATTCTTCGAGGAATGGAACTTGCAGAAGTCAGATGTAGCATCAGCATGGGACAACAAGGGGGACATTATTGTTGGTAACGATGTGTGGATAGGCTATGATGCAGTAATCATGGCTGGTGTCACAATCGGTGACGGTGCAATAATAGGGGCAAGAGCCGTTGTGACAAAAGATGTAGAACCATACTCTATTGTTGCTGGAGTTCCTGCCAGAGAGATAAGAAAGCGTTTTCCTTCCAATGTAATAAAGCGGCTACAAGCCATGCAATGGTGGAACTGGCCCATCGAAACAATACGCAAGAACATACCTGCAATACAAGCCGGTGACATTGATGCAATGGAGGCAGAGTAACAATCCTGCCGCAAAATAGTGCTTTTGCAACCGGATTGCAAAAAACAAGCATTACCTTTGCACCGGAAAATAAAACAAGAAACTAAATAATATGGAAGAAATTCTTAATCTTATCAATGCCATGTCACCATATCTGATGCTTGGCTTCCTCTTTGCAGGCATCCTTCATGCGTTCGTTCCAGGAACAGTATACAGCCGTTATCTGTCAGGGCACGGTTTCCGTTCTGTATTTTACGCCACCTTGTTCGGCATACCGCTGCCCTTGTGCTCATGCGGTGTCATCCCAACAGCGATGTCACTGCGTAGAGAGGGAGCATCCAAAGGCGCGACGGTATCATTCCTCATAGCCACGCCGGAGACTGGCGTAGACTCCATCGCAGCCACTTACTCACTCATGGGACTTCCATTCGCCATCATACGTCCAGTGACCGCTTTTCTGACATCGCTCATCGCGGGACAGGTGGTAAACACATTTGACAAGGAGAATGACACCACAAAGAAGGAGAGGCACGGCGATGGGCAGCACACATCAATAGAATGCGCCTCAAACAACAACGGTTTCATGAGCAAAGTTGTAGAGGCTCTAAAATACGCATACGTTGAAATGCTTGGAGATATTGGTAAATGGCTGTTGATAGGACTGGTTATAGCCGGACTGATAACAGTATTCGTACCCAACACCTTCTTTGAGATATTCAAGGACAACACATTCTTAAGTATGCTGCTGGTGCTGTGCATCGCCATCCCCATGTATGTATGCGCGACAGGAAGCATACCAATAGCCATCGCCCTTATCATGAAGGGACTCACCCCAGGTGCGGCGCTCGTCCTACTCATGGCCGGTCCGGCGTGTAACATGGCCTCAATCCTTGTCATCAACAAGGTTTTGGGACGAAAAACGCTGATACTCTACCTTTGCACTATCATCATTGGCGCCATCACAGCTGGCACAATCATCGACAACCTGCCACGGGAATGGTTCATTCCAACACTTATGTACGACAGTGCACATACAGGAAGGCATATATCATGGATAAACTACATCTGTACAGCCACATTGTGCGTATTGTTCCTCAACGTTCTCTGGCAACGGTACAGGCATCCTCACTCACACTGCCATTGCCATGATCACTCACACGAGCATAACAAATTAAAAGATAACGATATGATACAACTACACATCAAGGGCATGAACTGCTCCCACTGCAGCGCCAACGCGACAAAGGCTCTGCTTTCATTAAAAGGCGTGACCGACGCAACAGTGGACCTTGGCACCGGAATAGCCCAAGTACACGGCAGCACTACAAAGGAAGAGATAACGGAAGCACTCGAGTCACTCGGCTTCACAGCCCTGTTTGACATGGAATAAAAGATACAGGGAAGATATGGATGCGCCAACATCCGTATCTTCCCTGTTCATAACCCTTTCCATACAGTCTCGGAAACGAAAGAGATTTACCGCTAAGCCATCTTGGACTGCACTATCCCCAGCAGCCTTTCATGGTTCTGACGGGTGTTAGCGGCAATAACACCTTTGGGCTCCGTACACGTCAGCGGTTTTCCTTCAACATCCGTTATCACTCCTCCAGCCTCGGTGACTATGAGCGATGCTGCGGCAAAGTCCCACGGACACAACTGATATTCAAAGTAAAGTTCACAGCGTCCCATAGCCATATAGCACAATTCTGGCGCACAGGCCCCAAAACGTCTGAAGTCATTACACTGCATAAATACCTCACGCACTATCTCCGAGCACACATCCGTGTTCTCCTTATGATACACAGAGAAGGCTGTACAGATAATGGCGTCCTCAAACGGACGTTCCGATACGTATATTCTCTTGCCGTTAAGGAAGGCTCCGCAACCCCTTTCAGCAGAAAACATCTCGCCTGTACGCGGCACATACACCACTCCCATCAACATGGAGTCACGATGCTTCAATCCCACACAGATGGCGCACTGGTCTATGCCACGGCTGTAATTGGCTGTACCGTCAATGGGGTCTATGACCCATGTATACTCGTGCGACACATCATGCACCTGCTTCTCCTCACACAGGAAGTCGCTACCGGGCAACAGCTGCGACAGGCGCTCACACAGAAAGTCCTGCACCGCAAGGTCAGAAGATGTCACAATGTTTGAATAACCGCCTTTCTGTGATATGTCAAAATGGTCCGTGATCATGAGCGAGGAAGCCTCCTTTACCACAGAAACAAGAGATTGAAGCGTAATCATAAATGTAAATAATTTATTAATAATAGAAAAAACATCCGTGATTGATAATCGAGCGCAAAATTAACACGATTTACTCTCACGGCCAAACTATTTGAAGTTTATTAGCATACTTTAAGAATTGTAAGCAGAAGACGGCTTAACAAAGCAAGAACATTTTTCAGGAATAACAGATGAACACAAGACTCTCCACAAACAACGCATACCTAAGACTGCATCTTGGCATTCTCATAGCCAGCGGCACAGGTATCTTCGGCCGCATGATTTCACTGACGGAGCTTCCACTGGTATGGTATCGCCTGCTGATAGCCGGCCTGACACTGGCGGGAATAATGTTTCTCAACCACCGGCTGCACCGCATCCCGTTGCGTAACCTCGCAAAGATATGCGGCTGCGGCACATTGCTCACCATTCACTGGATATTCTTCTACGCCAGCATCAAGGCCTCCAATGTCTCAATCGCAGTGGTGTGCATAGCACTTGACGGCTTCTTCACCGCCATACTCGACCCCATCATCAGCCGGCGGCGCTTCTCCATACGCGAGATAATGCTCAGCCTTATCACCCTTGCAGGCATTCTTCTGATCTTCGGCTTTGACGCAAGATACCGTCTGGGCATTCTTTTAGGAGTGTCATGCTCATTCACATACGCACTGTTCTCCATCTACAGCAAGCGCGTACAGCAGACTACAGGCCACAAGAGCAGCACCATGCTGATGTACGAGATAGTTGGAGGGTGGGCGCTGCTGTCTGTCATCATGCCCGTTTACATAACATACATAAATCCGCAGCTCAACATTGTGCCCACCATCGCCGACACTGTGATGCTGCTGGTATTCGGCTCCATCTTCACCGTTGGCCCATTTCTGATGCAGCTGCAGGCCCTGCGCTCCATATCCGCCTTCACCGTAAACCTCAGCTACAATCTTGAGCCGCTCTACAGCATTGTTCTGGCAATGATAATCTTCAACGAGGGCAGCGAGTTGAGCCGCTATTTCTGGCTCGGAGTGATGATGACAATACTCTCCGTTGTGCTACAGACCATATATTCACGCAGGCCGCACGACATAAAGCCGTAAGAAATATTTTCCTTGGTTTGCTTGTCCCAGTCAAAAAAAAGTAGTACATTTGCAGACATTAACACTAAACATATTATAAAACCCTAAACCTAACGATTACTGATGAAACTTAGACAGATTATCGGCACCACCATGCTGGTGGCCGCCTCGCTGCCAATGACGGCACAGACAGTAACCCTGCACGGCGACAAGCCGGGCGAAGTCATACCCAAAGAGATATACGGACAATTCGCCGAACACCTCGGCACGTGTATCTACGGAGGCCTGTGGGTCGGCAAGGACTCCAAGATTCCAAACCAAGACGGCTACAGAACCGATGTGCTCAACGCACTGAAAGAACTGAAAGTACCCGTATTGAGATGGCCGGGAGGATGCTTTGCCGATGAATACCACTGGATGGACGGCATCGGCCCGAAGGAACAGCGCCCAAAGATGGTGAACAACAACTGGGGAGGCACCGTGGAGGACAACTCCTTCGGCACACACGAGTTCTTCAACCTATGCGAGCTGTTAGGCTGTGAGCCATATCTGAGCGGCAACGTCGGCAGCGGCACAGTGGAGGAACTGGCGAAATGGGTGGAGTACATAACCAGTGACGGAGACTCGCCCATGGCAAACCTGCGCAGGAAGAACGGGCGTGAGAAGTCATGGAACCTGAAATATCTCGGTGTAGGAAACGAGTCATGGGGATGCGGAGGCACCATGAGACCTGAATACTATGCGGACCTTTTCCGCAGATACAGCACATACTGCCGCAACTACGACGGCCACAGCCTGTTCAAAATAGCCAGCGGCGCCAGCGACTACGACTACAACTGGACAAAAGTGCTCATGGAGCGCGGCTCTGGCAATATGGCCGGCCTCTCACTGCACTACTACACCGTACCGGGATGGAGCGGCTCCAAAGGCTCCGCCACAGACTTCACAAAAGAACAGTACTACTGGACTATAGGAAAATGTCGTGAGATAGAGGATGTCCTAAAGAAGCATATAGCCATCATGGATGAGAAAGATCCGCGCAACCGCGTGGCCCTGCTGCTCGACGAATGGGGCACATGGTGGGATGAGGAGCCCGGAACAATAAAAGGACACCTGTTCCAGCAGAACTCCATGCGCGACGCCATCGTGGCCTCCACCTCACTGGACATATTCCACAAGTACACCAAGCGCCTGAAGATGGCAAACATAGCACAGATCGTCAATGTTCTACAGTCAATGATACTCACCAAGGAAGACAAGATGGTGCTCACCCCGACATACTACGTGTTCAAACAGTATGGAGTGCACCAGGACGCTACATATCTGCCAGTAGACATAGAATGCGAGACAATGGACATCAAGGGAGCCAACCGAAAGTTTGACGCCAAGCTGCCACTGGTCAGTGCAACGGCATCCAAGGACAGCCTTGGCAGGGTACACATATCCCTTACCAATGTTTCCATCGACAAGGAGCAGACAGTAAAGGTGAATATCGAGGGTATAAAGGCAAAGAAGGCCACCGGTGTGATACTAACCACGCCAAAGATTGACGACCTGAACACATTCGAGGCTCCGAACAAGGTGAAGGAGGCCGCATTTAAGGAGGTTAAGATTAAGAACGGCATCATGGAGGTGAAGATGCCCAAGAACTCCATCGTCACACTCGAGCTGCAATAGACAAGCCTGTCTCCTGTACATTCACACATTATATATAATATATATACCCACGTGCACCAGCCTTTGAAGTATGGTGCACGTGTTTCTTATACCCATATACAAGTACTGAATATTTGTTTACTATTTGACAAGTTTCTTAAATAGACTTAACTTGACGCATCTATTACAAGAGCCGCATAAATAATAGTAATCGTTTTACTAAATAAAAAAATCGCAAACACTTGCTTATATAAAATAAATTCATTACCTTTGCAACATGAACATAAAAAGTACTCCAAATACCAGACTCCGAACAAAGCTCCAGAGGATTTCCACAATAATCTCTGGTGTATACGCAAGAAGTACCCCTGTTGGAAGCATTGCATATCTACAAATCAAAGATTTAATGACATCTTCAATAGGCACAGCAGCTACACGTGTGGAGCCTCCCCAAAAAATAACCAGTTATTTGTTACGTAAAGGGGATTTGTTATTTGCGGGTAAAGGAACTACACATTTATGCAAAGTGTTTGATTCCGATATACAAGCCATCCCGTCTACAACACTATTTGCGATACGACCACATTTAGACATAATAACTCCAGAGTACCTTTGCTGGTACTTGAATCACCCGAATGTAATCGCCACAATCAAAACAACTCAAGTTGGAACTGGCACCCCGATGATTCATAAATCTACATTGGAGAATTTAGAGATTATAATCCCAAGTAAGGAAATCCAGAACCATATTGTAGCATTGGCTAATTTACAGCAACGTGAAGATAAGATAATAAAAGAGATAGCAAAAAAGAAAATGCAGATTACCAACCAAATACTTCTCAACATATTAAACAAATAACGACTATGAAACAAACAAAGATAACACAAGATGATATCAACCGCACCGTTTTCAAAGCCTGTGACACATTTCGTGGTGTTATAGATCCAAGCCAATACAAGGATTATATCCTTACGATGCTGTTCATCAAGTATGTAAGTGATGTATACAAATCTAAACTCAACGAACACCTTATTAAATATAATGGAGACAAAGAACGCGCAGAACGCGCCATGCGTCATGAGCGTTTCGTTGTACCAGAAAGCAGTTCGTTTGACTACCTATATGAGAACAGGAGCGCCAATAATATAGGTGAACTCATAGACGAGGCACTTGCTAACCTTGAAGATTCCAACCACGAGAAGATGAACAGCGAAGATGGTAGCAGCATTTTCCGCAACATCAGCTTTAACAGTGCTAATTTAGGTGAACCGAAAGAGAAAAATGCCCGTCTCAAGAATCTGTTGCAAGACTTCCATGGCCTTGATTTGGACAAATCTCATTTGGAAGATAACGACATTATTGGAGATGCATATATGTACCTTGTATCCACCTTTGCAGGTGAAGCAGGTAAGAAAGCTGGAGATTTCTTCACACCAGCAGAAGTATCCACTTTATTGGCAAAACTAACAAAAAGCAAACCTGGTGCACGTATATGCGATATTACTTGCGGTTCTGGTTCTTTGCTAATCAAGGCTGGTCAGGAAGTTGACAACAACAATTTCTCATTGTATGGACAAGAGGTTAACGGCAATACATGGGCACTAGCAATGATGAATATGTTTCTGCATGGTTTCGACAATGCCGTTATACGTTGGGGTGATACACTGCGCAACCCGAAACTGAAAACAAACGACAAACTGATGAAGTTCGACACGGTTGTTGCCAATCCACCGTTCTCTTTGGACAAATGGGGAGCAGAGGAAGCTGCTTGTGACACTTACAACCGTTTCTGGCGAGGCATTCCTCCAAAGAGTAAAGGCGACTGGGCATTTATATGCCATATGCTGGAGGTTGCAGATGATAAAGATGGAGTTGTCGGCGTGATTGTTCCTCACGGAGTCCTTTTCCGTGGAGGCAGCGAGGGGAAAATACGCAAGTATATTCTTGAAAACGAACATATATTAGAAGCTATCATTGGTTTGCCCTCCAACCTGTTTTATGGCACAGGCATTCCTGCCGCTATTGCAATCTTCCGCAAGGGACGCAGTTCCAAAAACATACTGTTCATTGACGCCAGCCGAGAATATGAGAATGGAAAGAACCAAAACAAGCTACGTACAGAAGACATCAACCATATTATCACTACTTACCGAAAATTTGTTGATGGAAAATTTAAACCAGGAGTGGCTGAAGACAAATATGCCTTTGTTGCCACACCTGAAGACATACAGGAGAATGACTTCAATCTCAATATTCCTCGTTATGTTGATACATACGAGGAGGAAGCTGAAATTGATATTGTTGCCGTACAAAAAGAAATAGACTCATTGGAAAAAGAGCTTGCAGAAGTACAAGCAAAGATGAAAGAGTATTTAAAGGAGTTAGGATATTAAAATAGAACACTATGGACAATATTACAACATTATATAAAGAGTGGCAATCACTTCAGCCACTAAAGGAAAACGATCAGACAAGGCTGGACAAGAAATTTATGCTGGAATTTAATTACAACTCCAACCATATAGAAGGCAACACCTTAACGTATGGGCAGACAGAAATGCTACTTATGTTCGGTAAGGTTGTGGAAAGTGCCAACATGAAAGATTTGGAGGAAATGAAGGCATCCAATGTAGGCCTGAAAATGGTTAAGGATATAGCAAGTGATAAAGAGCAGCCTTTAACAGAATACTTTATACGAACATTACACAGAACACTGCTGCGTGAGGACTATACAGTGTATCGTCAACTGCCGGATGGCAATACTACATCATACATTGTTCATGCCGGACAGTACAAGACACGTCCGAATTCCGTCATCACAGCCACAGGCGAACGCTTTGAATACGCCTCACCAGAGGAGACACCAGCATTGATGACCGATTTACTTCAATGGTATAACGAAGCGGAAACACAAGGAGAATTATCTCCTATTGAGCTGGCAGCATTGTTTCACTATAGATATATACGCATCCATCCGTTCGAGGACGGCAACGGCAGAGTTTCACGCCTGATAGTAAACTATATTCTTTATCGCCATGGCTACCCAATGATTGTTGTCAAGAGCGCAGACAAAGACAATTACCTTACTGCACTAAACCGTTGCGATGTAGCTGTTGGTCCCGTACCTTCTGATGGTGCTCACGCGGAACTTTCGCAAATAACTCCGTTTGTTGAATACCTAAGCAAATGTTTGGTAAGGGCACTAAACATAAGCATCAAGGCAGCAAAAGGTGAAAGCATAGCAGACGCGGACGATTGGAGAAAGAATCTAAAACTAAAATACCGCGATAAAATTAACAAACCTGAAGTTACGGAAGATATAGCGAGTAAAATCATAAATGACTTTGCCATTTTGCTGAAACAAATAGACAATGAACTTTCTGAGTTTTATTCTTTGTTCACTTCTGTCAAATGGGAGCCAACAGGCTCTGTATATTCATCAGGGCTAACAAATAGCCGTTTCTTTGCAAATATCATTTTTTATAATATATTTGATGTAATATCATCAGGATTTACTGTTCATATAAGTCTTGATATCCAACAATTCAAGTATAAGATAGAGATGTCTATTACAGGGGAAAAAGATGGAAAGCCTTTGTACGATAAAAATATGTCATACAATGATATTATCACAGAACAGGACAAGACTGATATTGTCAATGCCATAGGCAGATACATCAATCTGTTTATAGAAACACAAGGTTTTACAAATAAAATGTTTTAGATTATTATGATAGGAAGATATTTATGCGAAATTATTGCAAATAAAATAGCTAATGAATATAAAAAGTCCTTCATTAGAAGCAATTACCCACCACAAGATGCAAAACAAAAGTGTGACGCAATAGACTTCGATGAGAAAAAAGACCTTATCAAAAAGATGAACGAATGGCAAGAAGAACAATACATACAGCAACAAATCATACAATCATTTCTTCAACATTATTATAACAGATGACAAAAAACGGACATATATATCACGGATACAAAACCACTTCTTTAGGGATTTTCCCACAAGAGTGGGAGGTAAAACAAATTCGTGATATTGCGAAAGTTGTTACAGGCTCTACTCCGCCTACAAATGACGACACTTATTGGGGTTCGGAATATCTCTTTGTAACACCTACAGATATTGGAGATGCGAAATATATTACAGATACAGAAAGGAAACTATCACTAAAAGGTTTTTCTGCATCTCGCAAGCTACCTCAAGGCAGTATATTATTTACCTGTATAGGTTCTACTATCGGGAAAATGGGCATAGCGCCAATAGATCTAACATCTAATCAACAAATTAACGCTATTATATGCAATGAGATAAATATTGAATTTCTTTTTTATAGGTTATTATATCAACGAAATCGGATTAGATTATTGGCTGGAGAGCAAGCAGTCCCTATAATCAACAAATCTGCTTTTGAAAAAATACAACTTGTCATTCCGCCAATAGAAGAACAGAAAAAGATAGTAGCGATATTGAGTGAATGGGATAAGGCTATTGAATTACAGACAAAACTCATAGAGAAACAGGAATTGCGTAAACGTGCCTTGATGCAACGTTTGCTAACAGGGCGTGTCCGTTTGAATGGACATTGTGGAATATGGAGAAAAGTCAAATTAAATAATTTCTGCGAGCGAGTTATTCGCAGAAATTCATCTAACAATAAAAATGTAATGACTATTTCCGCACAAAAAGGTTTTGTAAATCAAACTGATTTCTTTAGTAAGACCATAGCAAGTGAAAATCTTGACAATTATATATTTGTAAAGAAAGATGAATTCTGTTATAATAAAAGTTACTCCAATGGTTATCCTATGGGAGTCATAAAGAGATTGCAAGAAGTGAATGAAGCGGTTGTAACAACATTATACATCTGCTTTAAGCTTAAAAAGATGCAGACATAAACATTGACTTTTTTGAACAATATTGTGATTTTGGAGGTTTTAATAAAGAATTGACAAAAGTAGCAAATAAAGGTGGCAGGGCGCATGGATTGTTAAATGTAACACCTACTGATTTTTTCAATATCAAATTGAAAGTTCCGTCTTTAACAGAACAAATTGACATTGTAAATATCTTAATAACAGCAGATAGAGAAATTGAATCAGCAAGAACAAAACTCTCAGCACTGCGAAACCAAAAACAAGGTTTAATGCAGCAGTTATTAACAGGGAAACAAAAAAGTTAGATCTATTATGAAATATACTCAAACCTACACAGATATTTTTCTGAAAGAGAATATAATGCAACGTCTTAATGAGTTGACGTTTGATTTTGACAATAGTATTGCTAATATGGAATTGTGCATGGAACAATTCCATATTGGATTAAAAGAATGCAAGACAAAAAAACTGAATAATACTATTGTAGTATGGAATTTTGCGGGATTTATAAATATGTGTGCTATGGAGTTGAAGATATACATAAAATCAATAGTTTCTTCCACAAATGAATGGGAAATGCGTACACATATTAAAACTTCATATTTGCTGATTCACAGTTTTTTTGAAACTTATAATACAATTCAAAAAGACTATTATGGATTAAGTTATCATGAAGAAATCGGAAATAACTTTACCAACGATCTAAAAGATATTATAGTTTCAATTAGACATTTTCGGAAATTATATTTAAATAACATAAAGATAATTAGAAATAAAATTATTGCCCATTTGAATTCAGACATATCATACCACATTTCTACAATGGAAACATTCCAATTATCACAGACTATTGAAACATTATTTGAATTTGATGGCATTTTAAACAAAATAGGAGCAGTATTAAATAAGGAAATGAAATATGTAATGTCAAACATTGACAAAATAAAATAAATATATAGAGAGACGAAAAAACATTTGTGTACATGAACAGAATATCATTCAAGGAAGAACATATCAGCAAAGCACCTGCTTTGGAATTGCTACAAAAGTTGGGATATACCTATATCTCTCCTGATGAAGCATTAGCGATGCGTGGAGGCAAGACTTCCAATGTTTTGCTGGAAGATGTGCTGCGGAAGCAGTTACGGGAATTGAACTCCATCAAGGCAGACGGTTATAAAATTGTACGGTTTTCAGAGCAGAACATCGAGAATGGCGTGACAGCAATGCGTAATGTCCCTATGGAAGGAGGGTATCTCAACGGCAATGAAGCCGTATATAATATGCTGACATTGGGCAATACGTTTGAGGAAAGCATTGACGGAAACATAAAAAGCATGACTATGCAATACATTGATTGGAAGGAGCCAAAGAACAATGTATACCACGTTACCGAGGAGTTTGTTGTCACCCGCACCGGCACGGTCAATACCTATCGCCCCGATATTGTGCTATTCGTGAATGGCATCCCATTGGTTATCATCGAATGCAAACGTCCCGATGTGAAAGGAGCGGAGGAGCAGGCCATCTCACAGCACCTACGCAACCAACAAGATGACGGCATAAGGGGACTGTATGTATACAGCTCCCTTCTGTTGGCTATCGGCAACAGTTTTGGCAGCTATGCCACAACTGGTTCCGCCGCCAACTTTTGGGGCAAATGGCATGAGATGTTCAACAGCAACGAGGAAGAGTTAAACTACAGGAAGACACTGCTGGAGATAGTAAATAAGGACAACGAAGAGATACGCACTCCTACTCCACAGGACGAATATATTTATAATCTCTGTCGCCCAAAACGTCTTTTAGAACTGACCTATCATTTTACTCTGTTCGATGCCGGCACGAAGAAGCTGGCCCGTTACCAACAGTATTTCACTGTAAAAAAGGTTGTAGAACATGTAAGCGCCATAGAGGCAAACAAACGAAACGGCGGTGTGGTATGGCATACTCAGGGTAGCGGCAAGTCACTGACAATGGTGATGCTGGCACAGATGATAGCAACAGAGATAAAAAATCCACGCATAGTACTGGTAACAGACCGTACCGACCTGGATGAACAAATCACAAAGAAATTCATGAAATGCGGTAAGGACGTTAGAAATGCAACAACTGGTAAACAACTCGTCGAACTGTTAGAGAGCGGAACGGATGCAATAATAACCACCGTCATCAACAAGTTCGCAACTGCTGTCAAGAGAATAAAGCATCCATTGACCGATCCAAATATCTTTGTACTGATAGATGAGGCGCACCGTAGCCAGTACAAGGAATTGGCCGCACAGATGGAGCGTGTGCTGCCTAATGCCTGTAAGATAGCCTTCACAGGTACGCCACTGACAAAAGGTGATAAAACCGCCCGTACGTTCGGAGGTATCATAAAGCCTGTATATACTATCAATCAGGCTGTGAAGGACCAGGCTGTCAGACCTCTGCTATACGAAGGACGCATCGCACCGCTATCAGTTACAGAAGGTCCTATCGACAATTTCTTCGGTTATGTATGTGAGGACATGAGCGAAGAGCAAACTGTGGATTTGAAGAAAAAGTTCTCACGAACCGACATCCTGAACCAGACAGAACAGCGTATTTACGCCATTGCAACCGACATTTCAAATCATTACGCAAAGAACTGGAAAGGCACAGGGTTCAAGGCTATGCTTGTAACACCCAAGAAACGTGTGGCTATCCTTTACAAGAAGTATTTAGACGAAATAGGCAAGGTAACTTCCGAGGTGCTCATCACTGCTCCCGATGACAGAGAAGGTGAGGAGACGGCATACGGGGATACCCAAGAGAATGTCAAGACATTTTGGAAACGAATGATGGATGAGCACGGGACGCCTAAAAAATATCAAAACAATCTGATAGACAGGTTCCAGAACCATGAGGATCCAGAAATAATAATCGTCGTGGATAAACTGCTGACAGGTTTTGACGAGCCAAAAGTAGCCGTAATGTATATTGACCGCCATCTGTGCGGACATACATTACTACAGGCTGTTGCCCGCGCCAACCGTGTTTGCGAAGGGAAGGAATATGGATACATCATCGACTATTATGGCGTACTTAAAGAATTGGACGAGGCCCTCGGAGTCTATGCGGACTATGACGAGGAAGGGAAAAGCGTGTTCCATGATACCCTTACGCCAATAGACAACAAGATTGCCGACCTGCCGCAAAAAAGCTCGGACCTTTGGGATATGTTCAAGACCATTCCAAACAAACGTGACATTGAGGCATACGCCCAGTCTTTGAGACAGGAAGACAGGAGGCACGAGTTTTATGACAGACTATCCGCTTTCTCGTCTGTACTGCGGCTTGCACTTTCAACAAAGAAATTTTATGAGACAACAGAAGAAAAGACTATCCAAAGATATAAGGAAGACATGAGAATGTTTGCCGAACTGCGCACAGCAGTACAGCTAAGATATTCCGACACCATAAACTACAAAAAATATGAGGCAAGGATAGAGAAACTTATCAACCGGCACGTGGAAAGCGACGAGGTGAGAATTATCACAAAATTGGTAAATATCTTTGACAAAGACAACTTTCAAAAGGAAATTGACAAAGTAGTAGGCACGGCAGCCAAGGCAGACACGATAGCATCACGTACCTCAAAATACATAACGGAGAATATGGATTCCGACCCTACCTTCTATAAAAAGCTCTCACAACTAATAAAGGAGACGATAGAGGCATACGAACAAGGCAGGCTGAATGACAATGAGTATCTTGAGAAAATGCAACTATACAAAGAAAATGTATTGAACCATACAGACAGCGAAATGCCCGCAGAATTGGAGCATAACAATGCGGCCAAAGCCTATTACGGCATCACTCTGGAGAACTTCAAACGACTGTTTCCAGAACTTCCGGTCAAGGAAATGGCACTTGCCACGACAAAGGTATTCGACAATATTATTCGTAACGCTGTAATTACCGATGATACAGTAATTGTGGATTGGCAGGCAAACTTCGATATAATCGGTAGAATAAAAATATGTTTAGAAGACGAACTTTTTGATAATGTAAAGAGCAAATACGGGGTTGATTTTCCTTTCAATGATATGGATATGATAATTGACGGCTGTGTGGATGTAGCAAAGATATGGATAAGATAAAAGACAGAATAGAATACGGCTCCACTGTCATAGAATATGATATGGAGTTTGTCAATAGAAAGTCTCTTGGCATCTGGGTTCATCCTGACGGCTCCATATCTGTAAAGGTCCCAACAAGCGCCACATTGGAACAAGTACGGCAAAAGATACACAAAAAGGCAGGATGGATTATTCAGCAAAAGCATTTTTTTGAATCGTTCGACATACAGATGAAAGAACGCAGGTATATCAGTGGAGAATCGCACTTGTATCTCGGACGACAATATATGCTTAGAGTTATTGAAAGTGACAGAAACGCCGTACACTACCAAAACAACATTCTGGAAATTGAATGCAGACATAAAAGAGACGCAGGCATCATCCTGCAAACATGGTACAGACAACGGGCAAGCACAAAATTCTTGGAATACGCTGCACCTATAATAGAGCGCTTCTCCATATATAACGTAAAACCGCAAAACATCCATATCCGTAATATGGAAAAACGCTGGGGATACTGCACCATTAACTGTGATATATACTTAAATCCAGGGCTGATACGTGCCCCAAGAGGATGTATAGAGTATGTGATAACACATGAGATGTGTCATCTTGTACACAGAAACCACACAAAGGAGTTTTACGCTTTACTGACAAAGGAAATGCCGCATTGGGAGAAATGGAAGAACAAACTCGAAAGGATAATGTGTGCATTTTGATTTTTATCCCGACACCCCCATTTTGACAAAATGTTACTTTTTCGGGCTTTTTGGTGACGTTTTGCTTTTTTGAGAATGTCGGCTTCACTTTGCATTCTAGAGGAGAAAAATTCGTTTTCATGGTCTTTGGAGAGCGAAAGCATGGAGTTTCGGGGGATTTGAAGGCTATATTTCTGCGAAAAGACGTTGATTTTATTTCTAAATGCCGTCTTTTACAGCGCTAAAGACGGCATTTGGCTATGAAAAAGCCGTCGTTTGGAAGTCTAAAGGCCGTCTATAGGAATTATTTCGCGGTCTTTTCAAATGACAGGAAACCGCAACAACAAGAATATCAACAAATTAATAAAAACGCCCGTAATTGCGCTGTACACGCCCGATGCAAGATAATTTTGAAACGATGGCATTCTCTGCGATTTGGAAAAATCAAAGTGTCAGAAAAAGAGGCCTTTTCCTGACACTTTGATTTCGCTGCATTCACCGGAGCGGTGTGTCTGTGTTATTATTCCCAAGGGCTACGCGCAGGAGCGTCCCCCCTACCCTCACACGGCCTCATCCTGCATTGTCTGCTGCATCGCCTGCAACATTGTGTTGAGGTTTTTCTCATTGCCACACACTGCGAGGAAGGCCTGCGTCAGGTCTATGTCGTCATCCATCGGTACGGGTCCGGAATGTAGCAGGCACTGCATATTGTCTATTAGCAGGCGGAACAGATATACCTGGTTTGTGCCTGTGGCGCCTTCAGCCTTTGCGGCCTTGCGCCCAGCGAAGAAAGCCTTCACCACCACCTGTGTCATGGCGCGCACCTCACGCTCACAATCACCGCCGGCCTCCTCAAGATATCCCTCGGGAAAACCCTCAAAGAAGTCCTCAAGCGACATCACTCTGCCCGACAGCAGCGAGGTGAAGTTGCGACGGTATTCTGTAACCATGTCCTCGTGCGCCTCCTCTGTGCGGCACACGTGGCGGAACAGGTCCATCGGCGTTTTCAGCGTTGGGGCCACCTCCGGCGAGCGTAAAATGGCTATCAGTTCCTCGGCCGTGTCGTAATGTATGATGGCAAGAGGGTTAAAGAGTATGTCGAAATAATATTTTGAGATGTCCTCATAGTGCTCAAGCATTATCTGCTTGACACGCTGCGGTGTCATCTCCACCGCCTCCGTCTGCTGTTCCGCATTGCGTGACAGCACGCCTTCGGCAAAAGCGGCGAAGAAGGCACGGATAAGTGCTGGTTGCGAGTTTGTCATTGTTATACTGTTTGTTATTACTTTATCTTACTGATGTTCCGCATCAGGCCGTCATACTTGGCGCGCTTCACCGCCGAGCCTTTAAATAGGGCGCGGTACTGCTCAACGGTAAGGGCACGCCAGTCATCGCGCGTCATGGCGCGCAGAGCTGCCGACGGCAGAAATTCATTCACCGTGGTCGGTGGCACATTATGATTGTGCGGACAGGCCTTTGTGCAGCGGTCGCATCCGTATATGCAGTTGCCCATCATGGCGGCGAGGCGCGGCGGAATGTCACCGCGGTTCTCTATGGTCTGGTATGACAGGCATAGCCGCGCATCGAGCCCGTCCTCGCCAAGTGCCTTTGTGGGACAGCTGTCCATGCAGCGGTGACAGGAGCCGCACCGCGACTGCATCGGGGAGTCATAGCTGTCAAACTCGGCATCGGTGAATATCTCTCCAAGAAAGAACATACTGCCTGCGCCGGGGATTATCAGCTGCCGGTTGCGCCCTATCCATCCTAAACCGGCCTGCTGCGCCCAATAGCGCTCAAGTACTGGTGCGGTGTCGCAGAATACGCGGTAAACATCGAGCTCTAGACGTCGGGCCAGTGCGTTAAGACGCTGCTTCATGATGTCGTGATAGTCCTTTCCGAGAGCATACGCCGCGATGTCATGTCCGTCCGGAGACAGAAGCAGGGAAGAATCCGGTGCGTATGACATTGCAAGGCATATCATGCTCTTGGCCTCGGGCATCAGAAGTCTTGGGTCAAGGCGCTTGTCCTCGTGGTTGGCAAGGTATGCCATGTCCGCATTGCATCCCTGTTCCAGCCATCGGCGGTAGCGGTCAGCCGTGGCATCATCTACAGGCCGCAGCCTTACAACACCGCAGGCCGAGAAGCCAAGGTCTGTATATGTCTCCGCATTAATCGAAGGTCTTGAACTCATAGCCCTGTTCCTTTAGGTACCTCAATGTCGCGGGAAGCGCATACCTCAGCTTGTCTATGCTTTTCAGCGAGTCATGAAACGTGATGATGGAACCGTTACGGGCGTAGAGCACCACATTGCGCAGGACATCAAAGGCATTGAGCATATGAGAATAGTCGCGCGTGACAAGGTCCCACATCACAATGGTGTAACGGCGGCGCAGCATACGGTACGCTCCCAGCCACATCCATCCGTGCGGCGGACGGAAGAGGTGCGAGTGTATAAGTTTATTGGCCTTCTCCGTGTTCTGACAATAATAATGTATGGTATGCCTCAGGCTGCCCAGATGATTGTACGTGTGGTTGCCCACCTGATGCCCCTCCGCCACAATGCGGTCGTAGAGTTCGGGATGGCGCTTCACGTTCTCGCCAACCATGAAGAACGTTGCCTTCACCCCGTACTCCTTCAATGTGTCAAGAATGAAGGGGGTTGCCTCCGGAATAGGCCCGTCATCAAAGGTCAGGTAGACGGCGTGCTCTGTAGGGTCCATGCGCCAGAGTGCTTTGGGATATATCCAGCGAAGCCATTTTGACGGCTGTTCTATAAACATAGTATTTGTATATTTACAGAAATGTTGCAAGTCATAACAGCCGGCAGACAACCGTCCGCGCAAGCCGTATATAACCTGCAACAAATCCTATCGGTTCATATTCCTCTACTGGAGACTGCCGCCACGCTGTAGGTAGTGGTCCATTATGGCATTGAACTCCTTAACCCTGTTGGGGGTCTTGGCGCTGCCATGAGTTTTGGAAAGCTCCACAAGCGACTGCAAAGTGTATATATTCAACAGGCATTCATGCTTTGCGGAGAGGAAACGGTTCTGGTTCAGGGACAGATACCAGTTCATGTACTGCACCGCATCTTTCCACATACTGTTCACAATCTGCTCCGCCTTCGCGTCCTTGCCAAGGATATAGTACGCCTCTGCAAAGTACAGTCCTCCATTGGGGTACTTCATAGGGACATTATATGTAGGGATAACCTTCTCAGCATACTCTATAACCTTCTGCGCCTTGTCATTCTTTCCCTCCATGAGCAGACGTGAGATGAGCATACCGAACAGGCGGCGGTGCGTGTAGCACATACGCATGACGGTCTCGTCAAGATAGAGTCCCTTCCTCTCCAGGCCTCCGTACTTGTAGCGTGTCATCATGTTCTTGTACACCTTCTCGGTATCGAAGTTATTGGCCTCTGTCGTATTAAACGGTGTTATACGGTTAACCAGTCCCTCCTGAATGAAGTTCTCACCCAGATTCATGTAATGCTCCGGGCCTACAGTGTACGCCACGTACAGAGGACGTGTCCAGTTACTGTTTGCAAGCATCTCGAGCAGCATGAGATCCCCCTTGTACAGGGCGCGCTTGCCTGCCAGGCTTATCGCCATACGGTCAGGGATGTTGACATTGCCCGTGGAATCCTTAGGCAGCATCATGCCGCTCTTCAACACAGCCTCCTTGTCAATGTTCAAGTACAGGGTATCTGTCGGTATGACGTGATAGTCCGCATCGTCTTTCATGTCGCGTACCCAGCGGGTCAGCACATTCTTTATCTCAAACGGATCAGCTCCATACAGTTTTGCCGCCTTCACGGAATCCTTCTTGAACGCCTCCAGTATCTGCGACTTAAACTCCGGTACAACCTCCACAAACTCATTTGTTCCAGAGCAGTAGTCCAGACGAGGCCATGTGATAGGCAGTGAAGGTGACTTCCATGCCGGACGCACCATCTGGTCTATATACCAGTCTGTCTGCAGATAAGAAAGGTTGCACACCCTTGCGTCTGTACGCACCTGCTCCACATCCTGATTGTACCACAATGGGAAGGTGTCATTGTCTCCATTGGTGAAGATTATAGGATAACCCTCATCCTGTAGCGACATCAGGTAGTTCTGGCCGAAGTCACGGCAGGTATATCTGCCTGAACGGTCATGGTCGTCCCATGTCTGTGACGCCATCTGCAACGGTACAAGGAGAGCGGCGACTGAAACGACAGCGGCAACCGCCATGTTTTCCTTCTTGGTCTTGCGCGCTATCAGGTCAATGATAGCGGCAATACCCATGCCACACCATATAGCGAAAGCGTAGAAAGAGCCTGCATAGGCATAGTCACGCTCACGCGGCTGCATCGGTGTCTGGTTAAGATAGAGAACAATGGCGAGACCTGTCATGAAGAACAGGAAGAAGACTACCCAGAACTGCTGGACGCCTTTCTTGCCGCGATAAGCCTGCCAGAAGAGGCCGATAAGGCCAAGCAGGAGCGGCAGACAGTAGAACACATTATGTCCCTTGTTGTTCTTCAGCTCGTCCGGGAGACGACTTTGGTCGCCCAGCATCATGTTATCGATGAAAGGTATGCCTGTAATCCAATTGCCATGCTCCAGCTCTCCGTTGCCCTGAATGTCGTTCTGACGTCCGGCAAAGTTCCAAAGGAAATATCGCCAGTACATAAAGTTGCACTGATAAGAGAGGAAGAAGCGTATGTTCTCCAGCATTGTCGGTGTCTTCACATCAACAATATTACCGCAGAGATCATACTGCTTGACATTACCCTCAACACCGCCCATCCATGACTCGTAAGCTCCTGCATGGTCTGAGCTGTGCATTCTTGGGAATATCACATTCTGCGCATACTCGTATGTGTCCTTGGTGCGGACAACGAAATAACGGTCCGGCTCCTCCTGTGTCCTCTTCTCCACACGCTGATATACCGGTCTGCCCTTCTTCATGCGCGGCAGGCACATATTACCTTCCACGTCACGCGCTACCTGTGAGGTGTACTGCGGACCATAGAACAGCGGTCTGTCACCGTACTGGTCGCGGCTCAGATAATTGCCGAGGGTGAAAATGTCCTCTGGAGAGTTCTGGTCCATAGGCGGATTGGCAGATGAGCGTATAACCGTAAGCGCGTATGTGGAATAGCCTATCATCAACATCAGCATACAGCACAGCGTGGTGTTCTTCATGCGGTTGGTGACAATAACCTTCCCCTTACGCTTATAAATAAGGCAGGCATAAAGTACAGCCAGAACTATAACGCCGATGATAAGGGCGGAAATGCCATAGCCATAGAATGGAATGCCAAGCATTGCTATCGCCATCAGGAATGACACGTTGCCACGCTTCACGCTCTTGTCCGCGTATGTCTCGTAAATAGCCCACAGAACAATGGCGACAAGCAGGACGATATAAATGATAGTGCCCGTATTGAAAGGCATACTGAGGACGTTCACGAAGAACAATTCAAACGCTCCGCCTACAGTTATGATGCCCGGCACCATGCCATAAAGCACCGCTGTTATCAACAGTGCACTGATGACAAGGGCTATAAGCGAGCCTTTAAGGTCGGCATCGGGGAACTTGCGATAATAATACACCAACACGATGGCAGGGATGCAAAGCAGATTGAGCAGATGCACGCCAATGGACAGACCCGTCATGTATGTTATGAGAATGAGCCAGCGGTCTGAATGCGGCTCATCGGCATGGTCTTCCCACTTCAGTATCATCCAGAACACAACGGCGGTGAAGCAGGAGGAGTATGCGTATACCTCACCCTCAACGGCAGAGAACCAGAAAGTGTCACTGAAGGTATATATGAGCGCGCCCACAAGGCCAGAGGCCTCAATGGCTATCATCTTCACCGGTGTAAGCTCTTTCCAGTCATCAATAAGAAGCCTGCGTACAAGGTGTGTTATCGACCAGAAGAGGAAGAGTATACAACCAGCCGAGAGTAGGGCAGACATGATGTTAACCATCTTGGCTACCTGCGTCGGATCGCTTGCAAACTGCGAGAACAGATTGGCCGTAAGCATGAAGAAAGGCGCGCCTGGCGGATGTCCGACCTCAAGCAGATAGCCTGTTGTTATAAACTCCGGACAATCCCAGAAGGATGCCGTAGGCTCAATGGTGGAACAATACACGAATGCGGCAACAAAGAATGTCACCCATCCAAGGATATTGTCCACAAGTTTGAATTGTTTCATTACGTTTAAGTTATTATTTAAGGTTTTATTTTTGTCTTTTCGTGGAACCCATATTTATGTTATCAGCCCGACAAGCCAGTTGACCAGATACGCGCCATAGATTAGCACTATATATCTTATAACCTTACCTACAGTGATACTGACAAATGTTATGATAAAGTTTGCCCGCATCAGTCCAAGGAGGATTGTTATGGCAGAGCCAAGGATAGGGATGAAGGCAAAGAAACCCATATAGGCTCCCCTTCCTCTCATGAACCTTCGTGCCCTGTCCATCTGCTGCGGCTTCACGTGCAGATACTTCTCAAACCACTCTTCCTTTCCAAGCCTGCCAACACCGTAGTTGAACAGCGAGCCAAGCACATTGCCTGCAGTACCATATATAATAAGTTCCCACGGATTAACACCCAAGGCCATAAGCGCAAGCATTACGGCCTCACTTGAGAAAGGGAAGAAACTGCCTGCAAGAAATGCCGCTATGAACATTCCCAAGGCACCAAACTGTACAAGTATGTCAATCATTGTCTTTCTGAAAATATATCCGCATCATCATACATACGCCGCTACCTGCCATCACCCATAGCCTTTTGGGCTACTACTGGTCCTATACACGATGCCATAAATGGCAACAGATAGACAGCATACTGTGGCACGAACGGCAATCCTATAGCCAAGAGCCATGTGAGAACCATATAGACCGCACGCTGCGTACGCACAAACACCTTTCCCTTATAGCTGTATGGTGTTCTGTACAATATCAGTCCGAAGAATGAGAGTATCAGCACTCCATACAGTATGACGTCCAGACTCTTCACATTACTGTAGTCAAAAAATGACACTGCATAACAGTTTTCCGCATATCTCTCTGCAGTCTGTAACCAGTCCATGGATGCTGTATGCACATAAAGGAAATACGGCAGGTACATCCATGCAGGTGTAAGCACTCCAAGGAGCATCGCCATAACATTCTTCCACGACAGGGCGCTTAACGGCTTCAGCAGCAACAGCAGATGAAGTGGGAGAAACACCAGAGCCAATGGCCACACCATCGAGACAAGCCCTATAAACAATCCGGACGTGTATGTATGACTCATGCCGGCCTTATTCTGGAATGCGCTTACCAATGCAACCACTGATAATGACATTATGAGAGTGAAACAGGCAGACATATAGCCTGCTGTCATCACCCCATAAGCCATCGCCCCAATCAGGAACAGCAAAGACACCTTATTAAATAATAGTATGTTCTTCACTATTATCACAGGTCCTTTCCTATGTCCCTACGGTTATACTTGCCCTCAAACTGTATCTTCTCCGCTTCCTTGAATGACTTCTGCAGCGCCTCTTCCTTATCCTTGCCGTATGAGCTGACACAGATAACCCTGCCACCGTCCGTCACAACCTGACCGTCACTCATCTTTGTTCCGCAATGGAACACAATGGAGCCCTCCACATTCTCAATGCCAGAGATAGGGAAGCCCTTCTTGTACGCCTGCGGATAACCGCCGCTTACCATCATGACACATACCGCACTGCGTGGGTCAAACTCTATGTCACGTGTGTCAAGGTTACCTTGTGCAACGCCCTCAAACAGGTCTACAATGTCTGACTTCAGACGCAGCATCACGCTCTCTGTCTCCGGATCACCCATACGGCAGTTGTACTCTATCACCATAGGCTCACCGTTCACTTTTATAAGTCCGAAGAAGATAAAGCCTTTATAACAGATACCCTCTTCTGCCAGTCCCTCAACAGTAGGGCGTATAATGCGGTCCTCCACCTTCTTCATCCACTCCTCTGTAGCAAAAGGAACAGGCGTAACGCTGCCCATGCCACCTGTGTTAAGGCCTGTATCGCTCTCTCCTATGCGCTTGTAGTCCTTTGCTTCCGGCAGAATCTTATAGTTCTTACCGTCAGTAAGCACAAAGACGGAGCACTCTATACCACTAAGAAACTCCTCTATCACCACGCGTGATGAGGCATTGCCGAACATACCGCCCAGCATATCCCCAAGTTCTTTCTTTGCCTCCTCTAATGTATCCAGTATCAATACGCCCTTTCCTGCGCACAGTCCGTCAGCCTTCAGCACATAAGGAGCCTTTAATGTCTCAAGGAACTTCTGTCCTTCCTCAAGATGCTCACCGTCAAATGTCTCGTATGCGGCAGTCGGTATATTATGCCTCTTCATGAAAGCCTTCGCAAAATCCTTTGAGCCCTCAAGCACCGCACCGGCCTTGGACGGCCCTATTACAGGAACATTGGATGTACGCGGATCAGCAAGAAGGTTGTCATATATACCCTTAACCAGAGGATCCTCGGGGCCAACCACAACCATATCCACACCATTGTCAACGATAAAAGCCTTGATAGCCTCAAAGTCATCCGCCTTGATAGCAACATTCTCTCCCTTACCGCCTACGCCGTCAGTACCAGCATTGCCTGGTGCAATAAACAGTCTATCACACTTCTCACTCTGTGTAATCTTCCATGCCAAGGCGTGTTCACGTCCGCCAGAGCCTAAAAGTAAAATCTTCATTGTTGGATTATTGTTTATTATTATGTTATTATCATTCATATCATATTCAGACACACGCCCCTCACTTCAGCCAGTCATTGAAATAGCGCGTTATCCTTTCGTGCAGATGCACTGACAGATGTCCCATCATATTATGCTCCTCACCAGGGTACACATAAAAGTCAGGCTGTGTGCCAGCCTCATTGCAGGCATTCAGGAACTGCAAGGCGTGCTGCGGCACCACAACAGGGTCATTCATACCTATTATTATCTGTAGTCTGCCCTTCAGTGCCGACGCTTTTGACATTAAGGAAGTCATGGCATATCCCGCCTCGTTCTCCTCCGGTGTATCCATATAGCGCTCACCATACATCACCTCATACCACTTCCAGTCTATCACCGGGCCTCCTGCCACGGCCACTTTAAACACATCCGGATAGTTCGTCATCAGGCTTATGGTCATAAAGCCGCCATAACTCCATCCATGCAGGCCGAGCCTTTCCGCATCCACGTATGGCAAAGAGCGCAGATACTCCACTCCACACATCTGGTCACGCATCTCCTCCTGTCCGAGTTTACGGAACGTTACCTGTTCAAAGGCCTTGCCTCTATTCTCCGATCCGCGGTTATCAAGGGCGAAGACGATAAAGCCATTCTGCGCCATATACGTCTCCCAACTGCGCGAGCCCCAATGCCATGAAGCCTCAACGAGGTGCGCATGAGGTCCACCATAAACATAAACCACCGTGGGATACTTCTTCTCCGGCGAGAAATCTGGTGGAAGCACCATGCGCCAATGCAGTGTCGTGGTGTCATCCGCCGCCTTTATGGTGCCCGTTGTATAATGCGGAACAGCATAATCCTGCCATGGGTTACCACTTTCAAACAGCTCTCTTGACTTGTATCCGCCACTTTTCACTGTCCCTGCAATGTCTGTCAGGGCGTAAGCCCGTGGCCTGTCCGGCTCCGACCATTTATCCACAGCATACTCACCGCTTTCTGACAGTACAGCCTCATGCACTCCGCAACCATTATCAAGCGGTGTGACAACTTTAGTATCAAGATTCACCGCGTACAGGTTATGCTGCAGATGCGTCTTCCTGTTAGCAAGGATTATAACGCTATTGGTCCTTTTACAGAAACCTACCAGATCAAGCACCACCCACTCTCCATCTGTCAACTGGTCCAGACAACGGCCTGTCACGGCATTATACAGATACAGATGCCAGTACCCATTCTTCTGACTCCATGCCAAGAAGCGGCCCTCATCCCATGGAACGAACGTCACGGGATGCTGTGGCTCAACATATTTCGCGTCCTCTTCCGTATCTATACAGCGCAGCTTATGTCCACTCAAGGCATCATATTCATCAAGCGTGGCCCTATTCTGCGCCCTGTTTACCTCATAAAGATAAATTCTCCTGCCATCAGGACTCCATGTCACATTGGTAAAATACCTGTCTTTCGGATTGCCGAAGTCAAGCCACACCGTACTGTCCGCCTTTATGTCATACACCCCAACAGTGACCTCATGGCTGGTCATGCCTGCCATCGGATACTTATCAGGCTCGCATACGGCCATACGCTCAAAGGTATTCACCTGAGGATAGTCCGCTACCATCGACTGATCCATTCTGTAAAATGCCAGTCTGCCACCATCCGGAGAGAAGAAAGTTCCTTTATTTATTCCAAATTCATTGCGATGCACAGAGCGGCCATATACAATATCCCTCGAACCGTCTTCCGTTATCTGCCTTTCGGCTCCATCCGCAAGTCTAACCCATAGATTACAATCTCTGGAAAAAGCATCAACCCTTCCCTGGGCATTCCACTCAAGAGAGCCTTCCCTGTTCTGCTGCCACGCTATACGGTGCTTCTGGAAGTCGTACAGGATATGCCCTTTCGGAGACTCAAGCAGTGCCAGTGGTTGTTTTTTGTATGGAAAGGAGGCCTTTAGCAGGTTCACGCCAACGAACTCCTCTCCCACTCCGTCCATGTCAAGCATCTCGTCAAGTGAGAACAGCTGGCGTCTCCCTCCTTTTGCCTTATCCACACGGTACACGCCATCCACCTCCAACTGCAGCAGCTCATCGCCCCACCATGCGAAATAACGCCTCTCTGGCGTCATCTCATGATAACGCTCACCACCAGAGTTCAGGTCTTCCAGTGTAAAAGTCTTGTGCTGCGCCATCGTTGACATTGCAGTAAACACACTCATCAGCAATATGCAGATACTATTTCTCACGCTTTCCAAAGAACTTCTTTCTGTCTTTCTGCCTGTCCTCGCGTGACTGCTTCTTGGCAAAGGGCTTTGACTCCTTCCTCTTGAACTGTCTTTCTCCAGCATCATCAAATGTTCTGCGGTCACGTCCGGCAGGCTTGCGCTCACGTGCCTTTCTCTCATTTCTCTGCTTCTCAAGAGATCTGAACTTGAAAGACAGTATATCCGCCTCCTCATTATCTATTCTCTCCTCCTGTTGCTTCTCATAATCACGCTTCTGCCATGACTTTCGCTTCTCCGCCATCTGGCGTTTCTCCGCCTCGGTCTTCACTACTCCGCCCTCTTCGCGAAACACCTTCAGCTTTCCATCAAAGATACTGTACTTCCTGAACTCACACTCCAGAGAGCCATTGTATAGCGGCACCTTCAGACTTGGCTTCAAGCCAATCTGCTGGAAGCACTCCTCCTTATATGAAAGGATCCATGCATCTCCTTCCTTAAAGGCGTGTTTCAGCCTCTCTCCAATCATTCTGTACGTCTCGAGCAGGTTTGGCGTGGAGATACGCTCTCCATACGGAGGGTTGGTAACTATTATCGCCTTACCATCATGACCCTTAAAGTCCTTGAAATCCTGTTGTTCTATGGTGATATCAGCCGCCAGTCCCGCTGCCTTCACATTCACCAGTGACATATTGACGGCCTTGAAATCCACGTCATATCCATACACATGGTGCTCAAAGTCACGCTCACGGCTGTCATCATTATATATCCGGTCAAATAAGTCCGCATCAAAATCCTCCCATTTCTCAAAGGCATACTGCTTGCGGAACACACCAGGCGCTATGTTCCTCGCTATCAGTGCCGCCTCTATAGGCAGCGTACCACTGCCACACATCGGGTCTATGAAGTCCGTCTCACCCTTCCATCCTGTCATCATTATCATTCCTGCAGCCAGCACTTCGTTCAAAGGCGCCTCGACAGTCTCCTGCCTGTAACCGCGGCGATGCAGTGACTCACCGCTTGAATCCAATGACACTGTGGCCCTATCCTCTGCGATATGTATGTTCAGACGCACGTCCGGATCCACCACAGATATGTTCGGCCGCTTGCCAATACGCTCGCGGAACTGGTCCACTATAGCGTCCTTCACCTTATATGTCACAAAGCGCGAGTTGCTGAACTCATCACTATACACGACAGAGTCAACAGTAAAAGTCTTTCCCTCACCTATATACTCGCTCCAATCAATTTTCTTTATCTCATCATACACCTGATCTGCCGACTTGGCGCGGAAATGCTTTATAGGCTTCAATATGCGAATCGCCGTCCTCAATGAGAAGTTGGCACGGTACATCATCTCCTTGTCTCCCGTAAAGGCAACCATACGGCGGCCCTTCTCCACATTGTTGGCACCGAGTTCTGACAGTTCCTGTGCCAGTATATTCTCAAGACCCATAAAGGTCTTGGCAATCATTTCAAATTCCATGAGTTGTTATGTCGTATTATTATTCTGTTTTTAATAAAGTCAGATGCCGTAGCCGTTCTCAAACCCTTTATGCATCTTCACATTCTTATAAATCTTAGTGTCTGGCGCTATATTGTCGGTAACCCACCTGTTGGCGCCTATCACCGAACGGTCACCTATGGTGATGCGTCCCAAGATGGTTGCATTACTGTACACTATCACATCGTTGCCAAGAATAGGATGGCGTGGAATACCCTTAATAGGATTGCCGTTCTCATCAAGCGGGAACGACAGCGCCCCGAGAGTAACACCTTGGTACAGCTTGACATTGTTGCCAATGATACACGTAGCGCCTATAACCACGCCGGTACCATGATCTATCGTAAAATGATGTCCTATCTGCGCCGCCGGATGAATATCAATTCCGGTCTCCGAATGTGCCAGCTCGCTAATCATACGCGGTATTATCGGCACTCCAAGCAAATGCAGCTCATGCGCCAGACGGTAATTCGTAAGGGTACGGATAACGGGATAGCAGCTTATTATCTCGCCAAAGCACGTAGCGGCAGGGTCTCCATTGTATGCTGCCTCTACGTCCGTAGCCAGTATTCTGCGTATCTCCGGCAGGCGGCGCACCAGTTCCTCCGTTATGCCGAGGGCCTTGCCGCGCACATCCTCTATGCAAAGCGGGTCATCCTTATCAAGACCGAAGCACAGACCGGCCATAACCTGCTTCTTCAACAATCGGCAAAAGCGCTCAAGGGATACTCCTATATGGTATTTTATCGTATCCTGAGTAACCTTTGTCTGTCCAAAATATCCCGGAAAGAGTATTCCTCTTGCCAATTCCACAATCTCAATGAGCGAGGCATTAGAAGGCAGCGGCACATTGTCATGAACATGATGAAAGAGCCCTTCAAGACTCTCTGGAGACGACAAGGCATCAACCGCCGTATCAATAGTGTCTGATATGCTATTCATAATGATATTTGCAAATTTGGGACAAAGTTAACAAAATATGTTGGAATAGCAAATTTTTTTTACATTATTTATTAATATCCCACCCAATACGACCTATACAAACTGGCTATTTCAACATGATAAAAGTACAGGAAAATGTGTTCCTGCGCAATTTGGTACAACTTACAATCTGTAAGTAAAAAGCCTGTTTTACTTACAATCCGCTTTTTACACCCCCTCTCAGATTCGCGTAATCTGAAATTCAAATCATTCCGGCGCGTACAGCGCAGCCACGAGAAAACACGTAACATACTAATGCTCTGATATTTATCATTTTTACCACTTTCAGTGCATATTAAAAAGGGGCTAAAAGGGGCGCTTTGGGTCTGTAATCAGATAGAGATTACGACACAAACAGATAGAGATTACAACGTAATATGTATCAAATAGCACTGCAATCTCTATCTAATCAGGCTCCACAACACACAGAAACGCCGCGGAAAGGACATGAAAGCGGTATGTGTCTCTCTAAAACGCGACCTCAGAACGACTCTTCTGAAAATGCAGACTGTAAGTAAAACGGACTATTTACTTACAATCTGTAAAAGCGCCTCAATCGCACTCCCTCATAAAAAGCGTCTTTTAGAGCACCTGTTAACATACTCTAAAAACGTTTCAAGAGCGCTCGTAAACTTTTAACATTTGCAAGTCTGGCACTGCCTCCATACCCACTACATTCTGCATGGTGACACACATACTGCAATATCTATAGAATTAAAGGATTAGAGCACAAACTCCGCAGTCGCTTTGAAAGGTATCGCCCACTATGTCATAAGAGTAGGATGGAGACGCATATATTAACGTTTTTAACCTTATTAAACGCTATTTCCTACAACTTTCTTTGCTGTTTGAAATATTTTTATTAATTTTGCAACAAATATACTTAAATTATAAACGACAATATGGACAACAGATATATGTTGCGCGGAGTCAGCGCAGCGAAAGAGGATGTGCACAACGCCATTAAAAATATAGACAAAGGCATATTTCCTCAAGCTTTCTGCAAAATAATACCGGATATCCTTGGCAACGATCCCGAATACTGCAACATCATGCACGCCGACGGCGCGGGAACGAAGTCAAGTCTGGCGTATATGTACTGGAAAGAGACCGGTGATTTGTCTGTCTGGAAAGGCATTGCGCAGGATGCGCTCATCATGAACACAGACGATCTGCTGTGCGTTGGAGCTGTTGACAACATTCTCGTTTCAAGCACTATCGGCAGGAACAAGATGCTTGTACCCGGCGATGTAATTTCTGCCATCATCAATGGCACCGACGAGCTGCTGGCGGAAATGCGCGATATGGGCATAGGCATATACGCCACAGGCGGTGAGACGGCTGATGTGGGTGACTTGACGCGCACCATTATCGTTGATTCCACCGTGACCTGCCGCATGAAGCGCAGCGATGTCATAGACAATGCCAACATACGGCCGGGGGATGTCATCGTCGGTCTGGCAAGCTACGGACAGGCTACATACGAGAAGGAATACAATGGCGGCATGGGCAGCAACGGTCTGACTTCAGCACGTCATGACGTGTTCGCGAAATATTACGCGGAGAAATACCCGGAAAGCTATGACCATGCGGTACCGGAGGAGCTGGTTTACTCTGGAGGTTACCGCTTTGAGGACGCTGTGGACGGTTCTCCTGTGAACGCTGGAAAGCTGGTGCTGTCGCCAACCCGCACTTACGCTCCTGTCATAAAGAAGATACTTGACGAGATGCGCAAGGAAATCCATGGCATGGTGCACTGCACCGGTGGAGCGCAGACAAAGGTATTGCACTTCGTAGGCGACAACTGTCACGTGGTAAAGGACAATATGTTCCCTGTACCTCCGCTGTTCCGTATAATACATGAGCAGAGCGGAACAGACTGGAAAGAGATGTATAAGGTCTTCAATATGGGACACCGTATGGAGATATACGTATCGCCTGAACAGGCAGACAGGATCATATCCATCAGCAAGAGCTTCAATATCGACGCACAGATAATAGGACATATAGAGGAGGGCAGCAAGTCTCTCACCATCAAGAGCGAGTTTGGAGTATTTGAATATTAAACGGACTAACATCCGCACAGGAACGGACTGTCCAACAGTCCGGAAGCAAATTCAACGCCCATAACATTCACCCAAAAGCCCAAGCACCCTTATTTAAATGGACAAGAACAACATTTTACAGAAACTTGACGGACTGGAAGCGCGCTATGAAGAGGTAACTACGCTCATCACTGACCCTTCGGTAATATCCGACCAGCAGAGGTTCGTCAAGCTGACAAGAGAATATAAGGACCTCGGAGACATCATGAAGCTGCGCAAAAGGTATATGGACTGCATAGAGTCCATAGCCGAGGCGAAGGATATATTGGCGAACGAGAGTGACCCGGAGATGAAAGAAATGGCGCGCGAGCAACTTGCCGAGAGCGAGGAGGATATGCCCGGACTGGAAGAGGAGATAAAGATTGCCCTGGTGCCAAAGGATCCGGAAGACGCGAAGAACGTGCAAATGGAGATACGCGCAGGCACAGGAGGAGACGAAGCCTGCCTGTTTGCCGGTGACCTCTTTGCCATGTACAAGCGGTTTTGCGAGTCTAAAGGCTGGAGCCTTAGCGTGACAGACGCAAGCGAGGGAGCCGTTGGAGGCTTCAAGGAGATAGATTTTGCTGTAAGCGGAGACGGCGTTTACGGCATTCTGAAATACGAGTCAGGGGTGCACCGCGTACAGCGCGTGCCCGTAACAGAGAGCAACGGACGTATGCAGACATCGGCCGCGACCGTGGCTGTGCTGCCTGAGGCGGAGCCTTTTGATGTGCAGATAAACGAGGGTGAGATAAAATGGGACACGTTCCGTTCGAGCGGCGCCGGAGGTCAGAATGTGAACAAGGTGGAGTCTGGTGTGCGCGCGCGCTATATGTGGAAGAATCCCAATACAGGCGAGACGGAAGAGATTCTGATTGAATGCACGGAGACGCGTGACCAGCCTAAGAACAAGGAGCGGGCACTGTCGCGCCTGCGTACATATATATATGATAAGGAGCACCAGAAGTATCTCGATGACATAGCCAACAGGCGAAAGACGCTGGTATCTACTGGTGACAGGTCTGCAAAGATACGTACATACAACTTCCCACAGGGACGTGTGACGGACCACCGCATAGGATATACCACGCATGACCTGTCCGGTTTCCTCGGCGGAGACATACAGGCTATGATTGACGCACTGACCGTTGCCGAGAACGCAGAGAGGATGAAGGAGGCTGAACTATAATGGCTATACAGACAACTATAAAGAAAAAAGAGGAGGAAGAGGACGAGCGCACTGTCAATGCCACTGAATTCATAAACAGACTGACAGAAAGCCAGCGCACCACAAGGCAGTACAAGGACATTCCCAAGACGGAGATGCCGAAATAAAGAATTAACAAGCAGAGCAATAAAACCATGACACGAGAAGAACTTGTAGGACAGATATTCAAAAAGAAGAGTTTCCTGTGTGTAGGACTGGACGTGGACCTGAACAAGGTTCCGGCACATATACTCAACGAAGAGGACCCTATATTCGCTTTTAACAAGCAGATTATCGACGCCACAGCACCATACTGTGTCGCATATAAGCCTAACCTTGCGTTTTATGAGGCCTACGGTGTCAAGGGACTTGTGTCTTTTGAGAAGACCGTAAAATATATACAGGAGAACTATCCGGAACAGTTCATCATCGCGGATGCCAAGCGCGGTGACATAGGCAACACCTCCAAGATGTACGCACAGACATTCTTCGGCGAGTATAAGGTGGACGCGCTGACCGTTGCACCATATATGGGAGAGGACAGTGTCGTGCCGTTCATCAATTATGAGAGTGAGAAGAAGCCGTGGGTGATACTGCTTGCGCTGACAAGTAACAAGGGTTCCTACGACTTCCAGCAGACAATGGACATAAATGGATGCAGACTCTTTGAGAAGGTCATAAAGAAGAGCCAGGAATGGGGTACGCCTGAAAACATGATGTACGTGGTTGGAGCCACACGTGGAGAGCTATTCAAGGACATACGCAGAGTGGCACCGGAGCATTTTCTGCTCGTTCCCGGCGTGGGCGCACAAGGTGGCTCACTAAAGGACGTGTGCCAGTATGGTATAACAAAAGACTGCGGACTGCTGGTGAACTCAAGCCGTGGCATAATCTTTGCGGACAGCACGGAGAACTTTGCCAATGTGGCTGCGGAGAAAGCCAAGGAACTGCAAATGCAGATGGAGGAAGAACTCAAGAAACTATAAAACCACAGAAAGACACGCATGGAATTTACAGCCCAACAGATAGCAGAACTGATAAATGGTCGTATAGAAGGCGATGCCAATGCCACTATCACCACTTTTGCAAAGATAGAGGAAGGGAAACAGGGGGCAATATCTTTCCTTTCAAATAAGAAGTATATCAGCTATATTTATGACACGAAGTCAAGCGTGGTGCTTGTTGATGAGGATCTGATATTGGAGAAACCGGTAAGCGCCACACTGATAAGAGTGAAGAGTGCATACGAGGCTGTGGCGAAACTGCTACAGATGTATGCGTCAATGAAACCAAAGAAGAAAGGTATAGACCCTCTTGCATTCATTGCACCGACTGCGACAGTGGGCAAGGACTGCTATATTGGACCGTTTGTGGCAATAGGTCCGAACGCAGTGATAGGTGATGGCTGCGTATTGCATCCCCATGTCACTGTCGGTGAGTGTGCAACCATTGGCGACAACACAGAGATTTACAGCAATGCTGTGGTTTATCACCATTGTAAGGTGGGCAACAACTGCATACTGCACGCAGGAAGTGTGGTTGGAGCAGACGGCTTTGGCTTCGCGCCATCAGCCAACGGCTATGACAAGATACCGCAGATTGGCAACGTGGTGATTGAGGATAATGTGGAGATAGGCGCCAACACCTGTGTGGACAGAGCCACCATGGGGAGCACATATATAAGAAAAGGTGTGAAACTGGACAACCTTGTACAGATAGCACACAATACAGATATCGGCGCTAACACTGTGATGTCAGCCCAAGTTGGCATTGCCGGCAGCGCAAAGGTTGGAGAATGGTGTATGTTCGGCGGTCAGGTAGGCATTGCGGGCCACATCACCATAGGCAATAAGGTTAGTCTTGGAGCGCAGTCAGGAGTGCCGGGCAGCCTGAAGGACAATCAGGAATTGATAGGAACACCTCCCATGTCCATGACAAACTATTTCCGTTCGCAGGCTATAGTGAAGCGTCTGCCGGATATGTACCGTCAGATGAATGAGATGAGTAAGACTATAAAAGAACTTGAACAACAAATAAAGGAACTGACTTCTAAGTCCTAATCAGTTAAATTTATGACGAAACAGAACACATTAAAGGGAAGTTTTTCCCTTTGTGGCAAAGGTCTGCACACAGGATTAAGCCTTACTGTGACATTCAATCCTGCGGCAGAGAATACCGGTTACAAGATACAGCGCATAGATCTTGAAGGCATGCCGATAATAGATGCAGTGGCTGAGCACGTGGTTGACACGCAGCGCGGCACTGTTCTGGGCAAGGGTGACGTAAAAGTTAGCACCGTTGAGCACGCGCTTGCAGCTTTATACGCCCTTGGAATAGACAACTGTCTGATACAGGTAAACGGCCCTGAGATTCCTATACTTGACGGTAGCGCCATCAAGTATGTTGAAAAGATAAGGGAAATAGGCATACAGGAACAGAACGCACCGAAGGATTTCTATATAATACGCAAGAAGATTGAGGTTAGAGACGAGAATACGGGCTCTGTCATAACCATCCTGCCAGATGACGATTTCTCTATCACTGCAATGTGTTCTTTCGAGTCTAAATTCATAAACTCACAGTTTGCCACAATAGATAATGTGGAAAAGTTCCCGACAGAGATAGCTTCAGCACGCACATTTGTATTCGTTCGCGATCTGGTGCCTTTACTTAATGCCGGACTTATCAAGGGAGGAGACCTCGACAACGCTATCGTAATATATGAGTACGAGCAGAAACAGGAAGACATAGACAAGCTGTGTGACTATCTTCAGGTACCGCGCATGGACGCAACGAAGCTGGGATACATCCAGCACAAGCCGCTTACATGGGAGAATGAGTGCACACGCCACAAGCTTCTTGACATCATTGGAGACATGGCTCTGATAGGAAAGCCGCTTAAAGGACGCATCATCGCGACCCGCCCGGGGCATACTATCAACAATAAGTTTGCAAGAATGATGCGTCATGAGATACGGAAGCATGAGATACAGGCACCTATCTATGATCCAAACATGACACCTGTACTTGATGTTAACCGCATCCGTGAGGTGCTTCCACACCGCTATCCCATGCAGTTGGTGGATAAAGTCATTAGTATTAGCGGCACTACAATTGTCGGAATAAAGAATGTAACATCCAACGAGCCATTCTTTCAGGGCCATTTCCCACAGGAACCAGTCATGCCGGGCGTGCTGATGATAGAGGCAATGTCACAATGTGGCGCGCTGCTTGTACTGAACACACTGGAAGATCCGGAACGCTGGACAAGCTATTTCCTTAAAATAGACAATGTAAAGTACCGTAAGAAGGTTGTACCGGGAGACACCTTGATCTTCAAGGTGGAACTGATAGCGCCAGTACGTCATGGAATATCAACCATGCAGGGATACATCTTCGTAGGGGATCAGCTTGTGGCAGAGGCCACTTTCACCGGACAGATGGTGAAAAACAAGTGAGATGACAACCTCCGTTCATAACATACGGGGGATACAATATAACAAAAACAACAACAAAGAACAAATGGCAAACAGTATAAGCCCTTTAGCATACGTCCATCCTGATGCAAAGATGGGTGACGGTAACGTGATAGGCCCTTTCTGCTATATTGACGCTGACGTGGTAATAGGCAACAATAACGTTATGCAGAACAGCGTAACGTTGAACAAAGGCACACGCATGGGGTCTGGTAACGAGATTTTCCCAGGAGCAAGCATAAGCACTAAGCCACAGGATTTGAAATTCAGAGGCGAGGAAACGACCTGCCAGATTGGTGACAACAACTCAATACGCGAGAACGTTACCATCAGTCGCGGAACAGCATCAAAGGGAACTACCATCGTCGGATCAAACAACCTCCTTATGGAGAATATGCACGTGGCACACGACTGCGTTGTAGGCAACAACTGCATCATAGGCAATTCCACCAAGTTTGCAGGTGAAGTGGTGGTTGATGACTGCGCCATAATATCCGGTGGAGTACTTGTTCACCAGTTTGTGCACATTGGCGGTTACGTTATGGTACAGGGCGGCAGCAGGACTTCACAGGACATTCCACCGTACGTGATAGCAGGAAAGGAGCCAATACGTTTCGCTGGACTGAACCTTATCGGCCTGAGAAGAAGAGGATTCAGCAATGAAAGCATCCTTGCCATACGTGAAGCATACAACACTATATACTCCAAAGGAATACTAAAGGAGGGCATTGACGAAGTGAAAGAGACCATGGAGATTACTCCGGAGATAAAATATGTCATAGACTTCATCGAAAGTGCCCAACGTGGTATTATAAGATGACACACATTGAACACGCTCATTGTTATCACAGGGCCTACGGGTGTAGGCAAAACTGAGTTATGTCTATATCTTGCAGAACATTACTCCGTTGACATTATCAACGCAGATTCAAGACAGATATTCGCAGAACTACCAATAGGGACTGCCGCACCCACCGCTGAACAGCAGCGGAGGGTGCGGCATCATTTTGTTGCCACACACCATATCGGTGACTACTACTCCGCATCCATGTACGAACAGGATGTAGTGAACTTGCTCCACTCGCCTGATATAACTCCAAACAATGGAATTGCAGCCATCCTAACCGGTGGTTCCATGATGTACATAGACGCTGTATGCAATGGCATAGATGACATTCCTACAGTAGATGAAAAGACAAGGGCATGGATGAAGCAACGCCTTCAAGAAGAAGGACTGCCCCCACTTCTTGAAGAACTGAAAAGACTTGACCCAGAGCATTGGAAGACCGTAGACAGAAACAATCCGCGTCGCGTAGTACACGCACTGGAAATCTGTCATGTATCCGGCAAGACATACACGTCATTCCGGACAGGAGCAAAGAAACCGCGTCCGTTTCACATCATAAAGATTGGCATAACACGCGACAGGGAGGAGCTGTATGACAGGATTAACAGGCGTGTTTTACACATGATGCAGAACGGGTTGGAAGAGGAAGCGAGAGGAATGCTACATCGCAGAAACGAGAATGCGCTAAACACAGTGGGCTATAAGGAGCTGTTCAAATACTTTGACGGTGAGATACCTCTCGAGGAGGCTGTAAGACAGATTCAAAGCAATACAAGACAGTATGCCCGCAAGCAACTGACGTGGTACAAGAAAGACCCGGATATAATCTGGTTCAATCCAGATGACACAGAGAAGATAATACAGCATATAGACCAACATATAGGCAACTTCTCCTTAACATAAACGACCTTATCTCTAAACACAAAAAGAATAGACTATGAACAAAATCAAGCAGCTGACAATCTGGTCCGCCGACAAATGCAAATCCCTATGGCAATGGTACAAGGGATGCTTCAAAGGCAAACCCTGGTACATAAAGACCGTCAACGGCCTCATATCACTCATCGTCATGTTCCTTCTCTATCTTGGAGCAGTGGACATCAACCTGTTCTGGCTTTTTGGCAAATCACCAGGATGGGCAGAAATAAGCGAGCACAAAACCAGCCAGGCCTCCGAGCTATATTCAGCAGATGGAGTGCTATTGGGAAAATACTTCAACGAGAACCGCACCCCGGTAAAGTTTGATGAAGTAAACCCTGTATTCTGGCGCGCACTCATAGACACGGAGGATGAGCGTTTCTACTCCCACTGGGGCATAGACCCGTTAGGACTATTAGGAGCTGTCAAGGACGCGGCAACAGGACGCGGAGGACGCGGAGCCTCAACGATAACGCAGCAGCTGGCAAAGAATATGTTCAGAGTGCGCACACAATACAGCACAGGTCTAATAGGTAAAATTCCTGGAGTGAAGATTCTCGTGATGAAAACGAAGGAATGGATAACGGCATTAAAGCTTGAACTGTACTTCTCCTATACCAAAGGACGCCGCGAAGCCAAGAACGAAATACTGGCACAGTATGCCAATACCGTGGATTTCGGCAACAACGCCTTTGGAATAAAGACCGCATCCAAGACATACTTCAACACCACTCCAAAAGAACTTACAGCAGAACAGGCTGCGGTTCTTGTAGGAATGCTAAAGGCCACGACCTTCTACAACCCCATATCACATCCGGAAAACTCACTGAAGCGCCGCAATGTAGTACTGGACAATATGCGTCTGCACGGCGATCTTACAACAGCGCAATTCGACTCCTTAAAGAACATCGGCATCGATGTATCCGAATTTAACGTGGAGGACAACTACGACGGCCAGGCAAAATACTTCCGCGAGGCCGTAGCGAAATACATTAAGAAGCTATGTGCAGACAACGAGGCTCTTGAGAACATAGACCTCTACAACGACGGTCTGAAGATATACACCACTCTCGACACCAGAATGCAGAAGTATGCGGAACAGGCAGCAAAGAAACAGATGCAGCAGGTGCAGCGCAACTTCAACTCCCACTGGCGCGGACAGCAGCCATGGCAAGACGAGAAGCATCAGGTCATCGCCAACTTCATAGAAGACATCGCTAAACAGCAGCCGGTGTACAAACATCTCACCGCACGCTTTCCGGACAATCCTGACTCTGTGGAATACTATCTCAACAAGCCTCATACGGTGAAGGTATTCGACTATGAGAAGGGAGAGGTGGAGAAGGAGATGTCAACCATGGACTCCATACGCTATATGGTCAGCTTCATGCACTGCTCATTCGTGGCAATGGAGCCGCAGACAGGCCATGTCAAGGCATGGGTCGGCGACATTGACTTCAACCACTGGAAATATGACAAGGTAACAGCGCAGCGACAGCCCGGCTCCACATTCAAACTGTTCGTATATACCGAAGCCATGGAGCAGGGACTGACACCATGCGACAAGCGCAGGGACGAGTACTTCTCCATGAAAGTATGGGATTCCAAGAAGAAGGAAGAGGTCACTTGGGCCCCAACCAACGCCAACGGCTACTTCACTGGCGACTCCATGCCGCTGAAGATTGCCTTTGCGCAGAGCATAAACTCTGTGGCTGTGCGTCTCGGTCAGGAGATGGGAATAAAGAATATCATAGAGACTGCCCACAATATGGGTATCAGTAGCCCACTTGATGACGCCCCTGCACTGGCATTAGGCTCAAGCGATGTCAACCTCCTTGAACTGGCAAATGCGTACTGCACCGTAGCCAACGGAGGCAAGGCGCACAAGGAAGCCATCATGGTGACGAAGATTGTAGACCGCAATGGAAAGGAGATATACGTGGCACCAACAGAGGATGAGCAGGCCATCAGTGTGAGGTCAGCATACCTCATGCAGCAGATGCTGCTTGGCGGACTGCGCGAGCGCGGCGGCACCTCCATGAGCCTGTGGGGATATATCGGCAAATACAGCGACACAGAATTTGGAGGCAAGACGGGAACATCAAACAATCACTCCGACGCCTGGTTCATGGGAGTATCGCCAAACCTTGTTGTCGGCGCATGGGTAGGCGGTGAATACCGCTGCATTCACTTCCGTACCGGAGCGCTTGGACAAGGTTCCAGAACAGCATTGCCTATATGCGGCTACTTCCTTGAGTCCGTCTTCGGCGACCCCGCATTCCAACACTATCACGGAAAGTTCAAGAAACCGGACGATGCAGACATAGACCGTTCCATGTATGAGTGTGTCTATACCGGTGGAGAAAAGAGAGACACGCTTGATGCAGACTCTATCAATCTGGATACGATGACTCCGGTAGACGAGAACGGAAACCCCATCGGTGGGGAGACACCGCCAACAGACCACAACAACGCCACTGAACCAAGTCAGAACAGTGGCACAAAAGAGATAAACTTTGATGAACTATAGAGCAACAGCAATCACAGTCCTTCTCTCATGCCTCCTATTCGGATGCGTGAGTGAAGGACTTGCCTTTTCCAACTATACCCCTGCAAAGCGCGAATTCCGTGGAGCATGGATACAATGTGTCAACGGCCAGTTCTTGGGCATGGGTACAGAGCGGATGCAACAGACCCTGACATACCAGCTTGACGAACTGCAGAAAGACGGTGTCAATGCCATAATATTCCAGGTAAGACCAGAATGTGACGCACTGTACCAAAGCGATCTGGAGCCGTGGAGCCGCTTTCTGACCGGCACACAGGGCACTCCACCATCACCATACTGGGATCCTCTGCAATGGATGATAACCGAATGCCATAAACGCGGCATGGAACTGCACGCATGGATAAACCCTTTCCGCGCAAAGACAAAAGTCACAAATGAACTCGCCACAACCCACATAGGCATCAGGCGGCCCGACCTTGTATTCCCATACGACGGACTGTACATCCTGAATCCGGCCAAGGAAGCCAGCAGAGAGTGGATATGCCGTGTGGCAGCAGACATTGTACGGCGCTATGACATTGACGGTTTCCACATTGATGACTATTTCTATCCATACCCGGCAGCCGGTGTCACCATCCCGGACACTGATGATTACAACGCGACAGGAAAGGGGTTCGCGAGCATAGGCGACTGGAGAAGAAACAATGTCAACCTGTTCATAGAACAACTGCATGACACCATCAGCAGCATCAAGCCATGGGTGAAGTTCGGTGTGTCCCCTTTCGGCATATACCGCAACAAGAAGAGCGACCCGGCAAGGGGCTCTGCCACCAACGGCCTGCAAAACTATGATGACCTTTACGCCGACATCCTGCTGTGGATTGACAAAGGATGGATAGACTACTGTGTGCCTCAGATATACTGGGAGATAGGCAACAGAGCCGCGGACTATGCGACTCTGATAAAATGGTGGGACAAACACGCCAGCGGCAGACCGCTGTATATAGGTGAGGACATAGAGAGGACGGCGAAATACGCCGACCCTGACAATCCGCAGCAGAACCAAATGACAGCGAAATACGACCTGCACCAGCAGATGTCCAACGTCAACGGCACCGTATTATGGTATGCCAAGGCGGCTGTAGACAATATTGGAGGTTACGGAACACAGCTACGCAACCACTATTGGCGCACACCTGCCCTTCAGCCACTGATGCCATTCATAGACGATAAGGCACCGGGCAAGCCACAAAAGCTGAAGCCTATATGGACAAGTGACGGTTACATACTGTTCTGGAAGGCGCCAAAGGCAAAGAAGTGGAGCGATGAGGCACACAAATATGTGGTATACCGCTTTGCGAAAAGCGAGAAGGTGGACATTGACAACCCTGCAAATATAGTGGGGACGACATACAACACATGGTTCCCCCTACCCTACACCGACGGTAAGACTAAGTACACATACGTTGTCACCGCCCTTGACAGAATGTCTAATGAGAGTGATATTACAAAGAAGAAAATAAAACTATAAAATGACATGAAGGACTTTGGAAGCAAGCCATGGCTGTTACCGCAGCCAGTACTGATTATCGGCACATACGATGAGAACGGAACACCCAACGCAATGAATGCCGCATGGGCCGGACAGTGGGACATGAAGGAGATAATGATATCAATGGGCAGCCACGCCACCACAAAGAACCTCGACCGCTGCAACGACTTCACAGTGGCATTTGCCACAGAGAAGACGCTGACAGCCTCTGATTACGTGGGAATAGTCTCCGCCAACAATGAGCCAAACAAGATAGAGAAGACGGGATGGACCGTAGAGAAGGCCAAAAACGTTGACGCCCCAGTGTTCACAGACTTCCCCATGACTCTTGAATGCCGCATCAAGCAGAAGATAGACGAATCGGAAAGCGGCTATTATATAGTTGCGGAGATAGTGAACATACTCGTTGACGAGAACTGTCTGGCCGAAGACGGCAAGCCTGATGTGGAGAAAATGCAGCTCATAACGTATGACCCCGTGCATCATGGATACATAACACTGGGCAAACGTGTGGGCAATGCCTTTGCGGACGGCAAGCTGCTGAAATAAAACATGAAGGCAACAGAGTATAAGGGACATCCGCCATACAAGGCGGATATGAGCATCTTCGAGAGAAACACATATACATTCCTCGACAAACTCGGTGTCAACTACACCACGCTGTATCACAGTCCTGTATTCACCATGGAGGAATGTGCGGAGGTGGAGAATAAACTTGGAACGGCAATCCCTAAAAACCTATTCCTATGCAACAGACAGAAGACACAATTCTATCTGCTGATGATGCCTGGCAGCAAAGTGTTCAAGACGAGATGCCTGTCCGCAGAGCTGGGGTGTGCACGTCTGTCGTTTGCAGATGAACGGAATATGTCAGACATTCTCGGCATACATCCCGGTGCAGTATCTCCGATGGGTCTGATTAACGACGCTGCCCAAAGAGTGCTACTTGTAATAGACAAGGAATTGCTTCAATGCAAGACCATAGGATGTCATCCCTGCGTGAACACAGCCACAGTACGATTGAGCATGGAAGACTTGTTACAGAAAGTGGTTCCACAATCAGGCCATGAATTTAGAACCATCAATTTGAAAACAGAGTCTTAAGGGTTTAGTGTCATTATCAGTGAGCAAGCAGAGCATAACCATAGCATAACCAAGAAATGAGAAAGAAAAGCAGAGAGATGGACAGCGCATGGGCACTGGAGGTGATGCACAATGCGCCATACATAACAGTAAGTTTCATCCGCCCAGACGGCACGGCATACGGCGTGCCGCTCTCACTGGCCTCAACGGACGATAACACATGGTACTTCCATTGCGCATTGAAGGGCGACAAACTGGACGCCATAGCGGCGCATCCAGAGGTTTGCCTGTCCGCAGTGTCATACTGCCAGCCTACAGTAGGGCCCAAGGACGGCAGTTTCACGCTGCAATACAAATCGGCCATAGCATTTGGCAAGGCTACAGAAGTGACCGATGACAAGGAGAAAATCACTGCACTGCGAGCTATATGCGAGCGTTTCCTACCACAGCATATAGATGCTTTTGACGAAAGCGTGGCACGCAGCCTGCAGCGCACAGCCATAGTGAAAATACAGCTGAGTGAACCACCGACAGGAAAAAGGAAGGAATATGACAGCAATGGAGACGAAATGAAGCGGTATAGAAAGGATTAGCAATACCACCTTTATAGCCGCCCAATGGGAATTACCAAAAATCAAAGTGTCAAAAAAACGGCACTTTTTCTGACACTTTGATTTTTCACACCCTTAAAATACGGCCATCGGATTCACGAAACTATCTCCCGGCTTCGTACAGACGATTCTCCGCGCATTTCCCTAACACACATTCAGTCAAGACTATACGCTGAGAGCCTGTCCAAAACGGCATTCAATATGGCGCAATATCTATGCTTTTACATCGTAATCTGATAGCTTTTACACAGTAATCTCTATCTTTTTACAAGGCAATATGATACTAATTACAGTGCAAAAGCTATCTGTTTGCCGCCCAAAGAGCTGTTTGCACTCCTGAATGACGCATTCTGTCCCCCAGAAAACGTATCTTTTCAGTATTCCATCTCTCTAAAATGAAAAGTCTGACGACATATCCCAAAATATCAAAACGTCACAAAATCTGGCATTTTTCTTACGATTTGATATTTTAGATATTTTCGAGTCACAGCGTAATTTGCAAAAAACAATTTTGAAAATTAGCATGAATACAGGATATAACAAACAAATTGCAAATCTCTCACAAATTGTGACAGAACTGCAATGCCTTCCATCAAAAAGATAGGAACCAAATAATACAGTCAAGCCACCACTAAAATTCCAACCTATGAAGGAACAAATACAACAGTACAAGATTGATGAACAGAGCATGGAGAAAGCCAAGGCCTTGTTTGAAACTGGTGACATCAGCACTATAGAAGTCGGTACAGCCAAAGGGTTATGCCAGATACACAAGTATCTGTTTGATGGACTGTATAGCTTTGCAGGACAGGTTCGTACTCTAAACATTGCCAAAGGTGGTTTCCGTTTTGCAAACTCGCTGTTCTTGGACGCTATTCTTCCTGTGATAGAGAAGATGCCTGAAAACACTTTTGAGGAGATTATCGCCAAATATGTGGAGATGAATATAGCCCATCCTTTTATGGAAGGCAACGGACGCTCTACAAGAATATGGCTGGACATGATACTAAAGAAAAGGTTAGGAAAGGTTATTGACTGGCGTATGGTGGATAAAGACCTTTATCTGCAAGCCATGGAACGCAGTCCAATCAATGATTTGGAACTACGTTTCCTGTTAAAACCGGCCTTAACAGCGAACATAGATGACAGGGAAGTGATATTCAAAGGAATAGAGCAGTCATATTATTATGAAGGCTATAGCAAGGCGCCCACCAACACTTAATACACAATAATATATGGTAACTACTATAATAATACTACTCTTAACCGTTATAATGTTCGTAGCCGGAAGACTACGCTCCGACATAGTGGCCCTATGCGCCCTCACATCATTGGTGCTGTTCGGCATACTGACACCTGAAGAGGCGTTATCAGGTTTCTCCTCCACCGTGGTGATAATGATGGTGGGACTGTTTGTAATCGGTGGAGCAATACTACAGACGGGACTCGCCAAGGTGATGAGCCAGAGAATAATAAAGCTGGCAGGCGGTAATGACACGGCATTATTCCTGCTTGTGATATTCGTCACAGCCTTTATCGGCGCATTTGTCAGCAATACGGGCACCGTGGCACTGATGATGCCCATCGTAGTCAGCATGGCAGCACAGTCCGGAGTCAGGCCGTCACGCCTGCTCATGCCACTTGCCTTTGCAAGCAGTATGGGCGGAATGCTCACCCTGATAGGCACTCCTCCAAACCTCGTCATACAGGAATCCCTGATAGAGAACGGTTACAGGCCTTTGGGCTTCTTCTCCTTCACGCCAGTAGGCATGATATGTATCGTCATAGGCATACTTATTATGCTGCCATTGAGCAAAATGTTCCTGTTCAAGAAAAAGGAGGCGGCAGACCAGAACGGCGGACGGGGGAAGACACTCGATGAGCTTGTGGAGGAATACAACCTCAACAATGGTGTGAAGAGGTACCTCATCACCTCGGGATCAGACATAAAGGGAAAGACAGTGGCGGAGCTGAACCTTAGGAACACCTACGGCCTGTCCATCCTCGAGATAAGAAACGAGAGCAGCTCGCGTAGCGGAATAATACGCAATGTCACACAAAGCCTCGCCACACCGGGAACCATACTCGGCGAGGGAGATATCATATACCTCATGGGAGACATGAAGAAGATGGCGGAGTTTGCAAGGAAGGCGCGCATACAGAAGCTGGACCGCAACAATATCGGCTTCTACGACCTGGGCATTTCAGAGATAGTACTGATGCCGGAATCAAGGCTTATAGGCTCAAAGCTTATCAACTCCGGCTTCCGCGAGAGATACAGCATAAACGTACTGGGCATAAAGCGCAGCAAGAATTACATCCTCGACAACCTTGCCAATGTGAAGCTGTGCCAGGGAGACGTGCTGCTGGTACAGGGCAAGTGGAGCAACATATCCAAACTTGACAATGAGGAGACCGACTGGGTTGTGCTTGGACAGCCGGAACAGCAGGCCATGCAGGTGACACTGGACTATAAGGCCCCGACAGCGGCGGTGATAATGGTTGCAATGATCCTCGCCATGGTGTTTGACTTCATACCCATAGCCCCCGTAACCGCTATAATGACAGCGGGACTGCTTATGGTCCTAACGGGCTGTTTCCGCAATGTGGAGGCGGCATACAAGACCATAAACTGGGAGAGCATAGTGCTGATAGCGGCCATGATGCCCATGTCTGTCGCCTTAGAGAAGACTGGCACATCGGCACTGATATCACACTCGCTGGTGGAGGTGCTCGGAGCCATGGGTCCCACACTGCTGCTCTGTGGGATATACTTTACGACATCGCTGCTGACAATGTTCATCAGCAACACGGCAACGGCCGTCCTGATGGCACCGATAGCCATGACATCCGCAGTGGAGATAGGCGCAAGCCCCTACCCGTTCCTGTTCGCCGTCACCTTAGGGGCAAGTATGTGCTTCGCCTCACCATTCTCCACACCACCCAACGCACTGGTTATGCACGCAGGAGGCTACAAGTTCAGCGACTATATCAAGGTAGGCCTGCCCTTGCAGCTTATCATTGGCATAGTAATGACATTCGTGCTGCCGTTGATATTTCCATTCTAATGCGCCGGTTACACGCGCAATCAAGTATGACACATTATGTCAGTTGTCAGTGCCAATGATGTGACATTCGCGCCACAACGTTGGCATTGACATAAATTAATAAATCATACGATATTCATCTATATATAGGAGAATACGCAAAATTTTACAGACATTATGTCATATTTAAACAATTTGGCATAAAATTCGTAATATATTTCGCCCCACAGACATGGAAATAATTTTGTTAACATAAATAATTTAAGCGAATGAGACTGAAAAGTACCACAGAGGAACTTGTACAGACAATTCAAAAAGGTGGAAAGGAAGGTGAACGCGCCAAAGAGAAACTCGTCAAGGCTAACCTAAGACTGATTGTGCGGATTGCCAAGCGGTATCATCACCAGAGACTGTTGCTGACAGGACTTATTGATGCCGGCACCGACGGACTGATTAAGGCGGCACTGGAGTTTGACGTGACTACGGGCTGCAAGTTCATCCCCTTTGCCGAATGGTGGATTAGGCAAAGCATTCTACAGGCCGTCGCGGAGCCAAGAAGCAAGGGGCAGCTGAAGGTTCTGGAAGGCATTGCAGGCCCAAAAGAGAAGTCACTTGACTATTATCTCGAGAAGATCAGCCGCACTCCACTGATTTCGCTTGAGGAGGAGATTTCGCTTGCACGTGCTATCCAACAGGGAGGGGCGGCAGGCAAATGCGCCAAGGCCAGGCTCATCACGGCAAACCTCAGATTTGTGGTGTCAGTAGCTAAGCAGTACCAGTACCATGAGCTGTCGTTGGCTACCCTTATCGACAGGGGGAACGAAGGATTGGTCAAGGCGGCGCAGCTGTATGACGATACAAGAGGCTTCAAGTTCATATCGTATGCTGTATGTTGGATTAGACAAAGCATTATAGAGGCCCTCGATGCACAGTGCGGATAGCAAAGACGAGAGGGGACTTAGGCATTGGAACAAGAACTAAAGGACTATACATTATTATATATGGAGAAATAGATACAAATTCACATCGAATTTATGTCACATTATAATAATTTGGCATAAAATTCGTTATATAACTTAGGAGTGAAAGGAAAATAAGATTGTTAGCATAAAGTAAATTAAGAGAATGAGACAGCTTAAGATTCAGAAAAGTATCACAAACCGTAGCAGTGAGGCACTTGACAAATATCTTGTGGAGATAGGCCGTGCCCCACTTATTACCATTGATGAGGAGATTGAACTTGCACAGGCCATAAAGAAAGGCGGACCTGCAGGCGAGCGCGCTAAGGACAAACTGGTCACGGCAAACCTCAGATTTGTGGTGTCAGTAGCTAAGCAGTACCAGCATCAGGGACTCTCACTGACTGACCTTATTGACGAGGGCAACATCGGACTGATTAAGGCTGCACAGAAGTTTGACGAGACACGTGGCTTCAAGTTTATCTCGTATGCCGTATGGTGGATTAGGCAAAGCATTCTTCAGGCCATTGCTGAACAAAGCCGAATAGTACGCCTGCCTCTGAACCAGGTTGGCTCACTGAACAAAATCAACCATGAGATAAACCGCTTTGAGCAGGAGAACCAGAGACATCCAAGCGTCGGCGAGTTGTCGGAGGCCACCAATCTGGATGAGGAGAAGATTGGACAAAGCCTCATGGCTGACGGGCATCACGTATCCATCGACGCCCCATTCCAGGACGGTGAGGAGAACTGTATGCTTGACGTTATGGCAAGCGGTGATGACTCACGCACAGACCGCAGCGTGGACCACGAATCCATGGCACAGGAGCTGAACGCCGTCTTGAGCAGAGTACTGAAGGAAAGAGAGATAACGATAATCAGGGAGTGCTTCGGCATAGGATGTCACGAGAAGGGACTGGAGGAGATTGGCGATGAACTCGGTCTGACACGCGAACGTGTAAGGCAGATAAGGGAGAAGTCTATCACCAAGCTGCGTGACAGTGGCAATGCGAAGATTCTGATTAAATATCTGGGATAAATAGATACAAACAAAAAGGTTGTAGATGGACATAACAGACTGTAAGGGTCTGTCATCATGCTGTCTGCAACCTTTTTCATTTTCATATATATAAAAAACAACAATAAAAGATTTATGAATCATCTGGTAATAATGGCAGGCGGAGTGGGAAGCCGTTTCTGGCCTATGAGCACAGTGGACAATCCCAAACAGTTTATTGACGTATTAGGTGTGGGGCGCTCACTGATGCAGTTGACATTCGACCGTTTCAAGGGTGTGTGCGACCCTGACAATGTATGGGTGGTGACAAGCGCCGACTACGTGGAGAAGGTACAAGAACAGCTGCCGGAAATTCCATCATGCAACATCCTCAGCGAACCGTGCCGCCGCAACACCGCTCCATGTATAGCCTACGTAAGCTACCGCATCAAGGCCAAGGACGCCAAGGCCAACATCGTGGTGACACCAAGCGACCACGTGGTGATGAACGTGCCGGAGTTTCAGCGTGTGATAAACGGCGCGCTGCAGTTTGCAGGAGAAACAGACGCCATCGTCACACTCGGAATGAAGCCTACACGTCCCGAGACGGGATATGGCTACATACAGGCCAACCTCGCGGAGCAGAGTATGCGCAACAAGGAGATATACCAGGTGGAATCATTCCGCGAGAAGCCAAATCTGGAGACTGCGCAGGAGTATGTGAAGCATAACAACTACTTCTGGAACGCAGGCATCTTTGTATGGAACGTGAACACCATCGTCAACGCCTTCCGTATGTACCAGCCGGTGCTGAGCCGCATCTTCGAGTCCATGATGGATGTTTATGGCACAGACAAGGAACAGGCCATGATAGACGAGCATTACGCAGAATGCGAGAACATATCCGTGGACTACGCCATAATGGAGAAGGCGGAGGAGATATTCGTGTTCCCCGCCGACTTCGGATGGAGCGACCTCGGCACATGGGGCTCACTACAGACGCTGACAAAGAAGGACGCTAATGGAAACGGACTGATAAGCCAGAACATCAAGACATTTGAGACCTCCAACTGCATAATAAACGTGGAGGGAAACAAGCAGGTCGTGGTGCAGGGACTTGACGGATACATCATAGCGCAGCGTGACGGCAGACTGCTGATATGCAAACTGTCTGAAGAGCAGCGCATAAAGGAGTTCTCTGTGGAATAATCACATAGACAAAGTCACAGGCCGGTGGTTATAAGCCAAACCGGCCCGTGACTTTGCTTTTTATATTAATCACTTATCCCAACCTTACAATGACTAAAACCTTAATCTTAATCCTAACATCATTCTCAATGTGCATGGCAGCCTGCGGAAAGCCAAAGGCCGCTGTAAACCAGAGCGACAGCTCCATCAGCCAACGCGACAATATCATCAATCAGCGCGACAGTATCATTACAAATCCAGAGGCCATCATCAGCCAGAGCGACAACTCCATTACATTTACAGTAGATGGAGAGCTACCGGCACCGCAAAAGGAGATATTGAGCGGAAGCGGAGCGGATATGGAGAAGTATATTGTCTACAGCAGCAAGACATCCAACAAGAAGTCACCCACCTTAGCCTCCAGTTTCCGCAAAGACAAATTTAGTCCAATGGGGACAGCGGTGTTCTTCAAAGCATTAGTCACAGCCTACGCGGACCACCGCCCTATAGTGCTGTCGCCGGACATGATATGGCTGCTGATAAGCCAGGGAGTAAGCCATTACATCAATGAGAATCCGGAGGCCATGCGCGACAAGCTCGTATCGCACACGGGCAAGCAGCTCCTCACCGTGCTGTCACCGTGCGATGTATATTCACACAAGGTACGCTGGGACGAGATTGTAAAAGACTTTCATGCACAGATTGCCGCCAACACGAAGGGAGACTTCGCCAAGACAATGGTGGCCGACTTCAGCACCACGGGCATAGTGGAGCGGACGGTATCCGAGATGACACTGATGAGCGCCGTCAAGTCCTATTTTGACTTCCTTGTGTTATATATTTACTGCGGCATACCCTACATAACACTGGAGGGGACCTCTGCCGACTGGGAGAGCATACTGAACCGCACCAGGGCACTGGAACAATACGGGATGGGCTGGTGGACGGCGGATCTCATTCCAATACTCAATGAGTTTGTCAACGCCTCAAAGGGAAGCATCAACCAGGCATTCTGGAAGAGCATAGTAAAGAAACAGCGAGTAGATGAATTCGACGGCGGAGGCTGTTCCATGGAGGAGCCCACCATGTTGGACGGATGGTTCCTCACGCTCATGCCCTTCTCTGAGTCAGGACGCACTCCCAAAGAGGTCATTTACAGTTACGATAAGATCATTCCGCAGATGGTCACTGCCGATTTTGTCTATCAGATGCAGGACAGACAAGGCAATGTCATCAAGAGCGTGCCCATGGAGATGTGGGCAGGCTTCGTTGGCGTGGACGTTAACCCAAAAGACGGGGCCATACGTCCAAAGATGGGATGGCTGGTAAGGGAAAGAGAGAATGAGAAAGATAAGCTCGAGATGCTGATATCAAGAGCTGGAGAGGAAGATCTGATTGTAAGGGAAATACCTGACGTATTGCAGAAAGTGGATTATCTGCCCGCGCTGAACTTTGAATTTCAAGACAAAGTAATCCTGCCGAAATGGATAGGCAACGTGAAAATAGACAAGATGATATTCAAGGGCAAGTTCACAAACGCATACTTTGACAGCGTGAAAGCGCTGTTCCCCGGCCGCACAGTAAAGAATTACGACAACATCAGGATAGCAGTAACCTCTGTCAAATCCTTTGCCCCTTCTGATTACATATACAACAACATTACAGAAGGAATCAATGAATGCAAGTTCCCGAACGGAAACTGGGGAATGATGAAATTCATCACAGAAAACAGCCGCCTCAAGGGCAGAAAGTTTAAGAGGAAAAACCCTGACGACGATTTTGACAGAAGCACAGACGTGAAGTTCGTTGTAGAGAAAGACGGCTCCATAAGCAATCTTAAAATCAAGTCAAGAAAAGGGAACAAGGCGGTCGAAGCGGAACTATACCGTATTTTCAAAATCATGCCTAAATGGAAACCGGCCACCAGAAACGGCAAACCCGTGCGTATGCGCCAGTGGGAGAGCATTGAAGACATCTACCTGTATGCTAAAGAAGGGTAAATAAACCGCAGGAAACACGCACTAAAGCACAACAACCGAAAATCAAAGTGTCACAAAAACGCCCCTTTTTGTGACACTTTGATTTTTCCAACCCTCTGACATTCGCGTATTTCAAAATTATTTCCCGACGGTCCTGTACAGCGCATTCTCCGCAGCCATGCACAAAGCACAATCTCCCACGGAACATCCCCAGACAATTTTCCACGATAGAAAAATCTCTAAAGACCATCCCCACGAAAAAATCTAACGTCCGCAGAAAAAAATCTAACGTCCGCAGGAAAAAATCCACGATAGATTTTCTCCCAAATAACACAGATTTTGAAGAAAACACCGCACACAGGGAACGGAAAGGCCGCCTTTACCCCATTCTTTTACGCTGGAAAAATCAACAAAAGAGACGTTTCTCATCGTTTTCTGACACATCTTTTAGCCACAAACAGGCATAAATGGAAACATTTCCCGCACCCTATCATCATAAAATAAGCACAAAACTACAGGATACAGCATCTTCTCACACATTCAGAATGTCATAAAACAGCCTTTCTCACTCTAAAACGCATACTTGAGCCGACATTCCCGAAAAAGCAAAACGTCACAAAAATAGCCATTTTTGTGACGTTTTGTCAAATTTACCTTTGCGGAGATACGGCCAGACAGTGCCTCATCCTCACATTCCGTATCTATTCACGCTCCTGCTTGTTCCATCAGTGTACAGCACCTTCTCTATGTAGATGCCCTGCCCCGGTTTCGACACCTCGCATCCGCCTGGTGTAAAGAAACTACGGCGTGAGGGTGTCTTATCATCAGTGTCCCTGTCAAGAGCGCTGTATATTCCCGTCTCGGACTCCTTGTCTATGACAACATCCAGTTCCGCGAGTGACGCATACGCGCCCTCCACGCTGACCAGCTTCACATACCGACACCTGCGCTTCGGGAATAATACCTACGTACAATAGGGCAGCCAGTCGCCACCGCTGACCTTGGTCCAAGTACTGCCATCAATGCTTGTATGGAACTCATACTTTCGTATAAGTCCATTTGCGGAGCCGTCCATGCGCGGTGTTGCCAAGAAGCCATAGACGGCGCGCTCACGCCCCATGTCAATGACTATATCAAAACAGGCACCGTCACGGACTGGAGTTTCACGCCTCTCATGTTTTACCAGGTGCACTTCCGTAACATCAGACTTCGACAGCGCGAAGTCATCCACATCAATAATGGCACCAGCCTTTCCGGAAAAGCTGAGTCCCAGCCGCAAGCGGCCGTCTACAACTGTTGGGCTAACGGTATAACGTCCATCAGACGTGATAGGTGTCTCGCCGTCACCTGCAAACAGGGTAATGCTTACATCGCCTGCGCTGCATACTGTGACACCAATGTCATACTTACCATCAGGCAGGCTCTCAATGCTCTGAGCTATATACCCCGTGGCGTCAATCCCCCATACCTGCAGATGAGGCTGCCCTCCGGCAATAAGCGGCGATGATGAGTCTTGCGGCTTGACAACAGTGCTGATTTTCGGATTTGCTGTACCCTCGTAACTGACAGTCCACCCCGTATAGTCGTTATCGAACGAAGGATTGACAAGATGTCCCACCGGCGCCCCTTCCAGAAGCAGACGCACACACGAGGTGGCAGGCATCGTGAGACGGTTGTCTGTCACAGTGACCTCACCTTCGCTTACCCACTCGTTATACTCGTCCATGTATCCGTATTCAGGCACAAGGCATCGTCATGTGACTCTATATGGCAGTTGCGGATAATAACATTTTTACAACCGTCAGGATCCAATCCATCACAATTATAATTAGAATTGGTGTTTATCACCTTTATACCATCAATGATTACATTACTACAGGCAAGATAGTTTTGCATCCATGCAGCAGAATTGCGTAGCGTAATATCTTTAATAACAATATTACTGCACTGGATAAGACGAATGCCAAATGGACGTCCCTCTATACCTCCTATAGTCTCCGGTCCTGGAAAATGCTCCCGTTCTCCACGAAAATATATCTCTCCCTCGCCGCAAATACCAATATTCTCTGTACCTTCAGCATAGATTAGTGACAACCTATAACGATGCATATTGCGCATCACACTCTGCAATCGTTCCACCTTTTCTGGATAATCCTTCAAGTCTGTACTACCAAGCAGCCTTGCCCCACGCTCCACTTTCAGCATAACATTCCGCCGAAGCTCTATTGTTCCAGTTACATAGTCGCCAGAAGAAAGCACCACATAACCGCCACCATCCTTTGAGCAGGCGTCTATTGCACGTTGTATATAAATTGTATTCACAGTGATGCCATCAGCTTTTGCACCAAAATCCTCTACCTGATATACGCGACATTTGGAAACATCCCAAGGTTGAAGGTTGCGAGTAAGAGAGTCCGCCATCACCTCCAACGTTCTTTCCAAATCTCCGCCATTAAAATTCTGAGCTACTGCCATCTGTGCCATAAGCAACACAGACATCCATGTATAAAACATTCTTTTCATCATAATTATATGTTTTGATTTATTTCCTTACAAAATTGCAGACAATCCCACTTATCGAAGTACAGAATTATTTACAAGAGGTGCAGAATCCATAAAACAGAACGATTCTTATCCATTTTGTACAAATATCTACCACTATCAGCCTCGTTTCTAACTATTTTTTTGTAATTTTGTAACAATATTTATACTCTACTTCCCAAAACATAATGACACAAATAATAAAAATACTGAGAACAATAATAGTAGCTATATATCTACCGGCAAGTCTGTATGCAGAGGTGCCATATAGCACAAGCAACAATGGGAAAACAGTGACAAGAATAAATGTTTCCCCGTCTGAAGAGTTATATTGTATGCACTTTGATCGGCAAGGGTTGTTATGGCTGGGGACATCATCTGGTATTCGATTGTATGACGGTTATGCTACGCACGAACTATTTGGGAACGAGGAACGCAGATTTCCACAATTGGGATGTGATGTACGTAGCATTACTTCTGATGATGATGGTAACTTATGGGTGGGAACCAACGATGGATTGATAAGATTGCAAATGGGTACCGGACTCCACCGACTATATCGTTTTCCAAAACAAAGTCAGAAAATAATCTATAAGCTGTTCACCGCTAATGATGGGACAGTATATGTAGGTACTGATGATGGTTTTTCCGTCTATGACAAGAAAAATGATACGTTTGAACATTTCAATACCGATAATACACAAGCCCTATTTCCCAACGGCAGAAATCGGGTGGGGTGTAAAGGATTTTGTAGAGACCTATGGTGGCGATATTCTCATCGGTACGTGGAATCAAGGACTGTGGCGTTTCTCCCCAAAGACAAAGAAGATACGCGCTTATAAAAAATTGAACTGGATGAACTCGGCATTCACACTATGTATAGACAACAATGAACGACTATGGATAGGCACACAAGGCTGCGGAATAGAACGAATAGATCATCTTGACGACTACCTTTTAAAGACGCGCGAAAATATTGTAAATAATACAGAGATGGTGAATTTTCATCATCAAAAGGTTATATATGATCTGACCAAGATGTCAGACGGGCACATACACATCAGCGCTGGCGACACCACTTGTGCACAATACGGGCCCGATGGAGCTTTGTGGATTGCTACAAGGGAAAATGGCATTCTGCGTATTCAAGAAAATAAGAGCCTATTCCATCGCTTGGCATCAGGAGTCATACGGAGTCTTTATACCGACAATGGACGTCAATTCTACATTGGTCTCGGAATGGAGGGAGTGGCTTGGTTCGATACTGTGACAGGCCAAATGCGTAAAGGCAACCTCGTACCAGGCTACGATGCACTACCCAAAGAGGGGTTCTCTACTCGTGTAACATCCATAGTCAGACGTCACAACGGCGAACTATGGATGGCTGCTGGCGACAATGGGATTTTAATTAG
>JAUNOM010000030.1 GCA_030531085.1 Prevotellaceae bacterium
ATCGTCCGTAGAAAAAAATCTACGGTCCACAGAAAAAAATCTAACGTCTATTTTTGAGAGGCCGTCGGCAGCAATTTTACGACCGCCATTTCAGGGGTGGGAAAGGGCAGGGGACAGGTCTTTTCTGCGGCATCCATTTGGAGGCGTTTCACAATGAATGGAGGCCCTATATATATAAATAAGGTGTAAGGTGTGGGGTTATTTTCCGAATTCCTTTTGAATAACCACGCCGATGCCCTGTGTGTTCAGTGAGCTGCGCGTGAAATAACGGTCGTTGCTCTGGTTGTACATCTTCAGTGACAGGTTGCCGTTAGGAGTCAGCAGGTATTGTATAGTGAAGTCACCGATAAAGTTCTGCGTGTTCGTGTTAATGTTGTCGCGATACCCGAACTGTCCGTTGAACAGCAGGCGGTTGTTGAACATTCTGCCGCTAAGCAGCCCCTCGTACACGGCGTTGTTGAAGCCGTCCGCCCCCGGCGTGATGTTGGCTCCGATGGACCAGTTGCTGTTGCCAGTCACCTCTCCAAGGATGTTGTTCAGCTGCTGTGACAGGGTGCCGCTCAGGAAACTCTGCACGGCGAGTGTGGACTGCTTGGTGCGCTGCGTGTTCTCCGTGTCGTTGGCCTGAGAGTAGAAACGCCCTATCGCCAGAAGGTAGAGCACCTGCTGGTTCATCTCCTCCTTGGAGTTTATGACAGAGTACACCATCTGTCTAGCTGCGGAGCTGAGGGACGGCAGGTTCAAGCCGAAGTTTACCTTTGGAGTTCCCGGAGTTCCTGTGATATTCATGAGACAGTTGACCGGCACATTGTTGGATTTGAACGAGCTGCCTATGTTGAGGTCTGCCAGGGACACGCTGTTGAGCAGGTATGCCGCCTGCAGGTTCAGGGTGGCGTTGTATGGATTGCCACCGAACGCGATCAGTCCGCCTTTCTGGAATGCCAGGTCGCGGCGCATCAGGCTCTGGATTGTCATCTTGTACGTTCCGTGGTCCACGATGTAGTTGCCGAAGATGTCAAGCCCGCCTTTGTTGTAGAACTGCACACGCAGGCTGCCGGAACCGAACAGGTTTACATAGTCTCCCGTCTCCTCGTCCATGATAAGGTGCAGCCTTGCGGCCGGGGTGACGTTGAGAATGAAGTTCAGGCGTATGTTGGCCCTGTTGTTGCCGGAGTTCAGCGGAATGTTGTCTGTTGCCGCCATGCTGTCCGCGTCGTTCCTGTCCATTTTCACAATGTCCTCTCTGGCGCTTCCCCATGTTATGAAGTCCTGCGACTTGATGGTCTCCGGAGACGATGCGTTGTAAGTGAAGAAAGTCTCCTCCAGCGGTGTGCATTCTGCGGAGATGTTCACCTCGTTGCCTCTGCCGTGTATGCCGATGGTGCCGTCAATGATGGCGTGGCCGCAATATGTGTCCTCCTCGCCCATAGTCTGGAAATCGTATACCAGGAAACGTCTCGCTTCTGTCTTCAGGTCGTATGAGATACGGCCGAGATGGCGGTGGTGAATGCCGCCCGATACGGTGGCTGTGTTGCCGTATTTGTCCTGTAGGTGCACGTCCTTGAACAGAATGTCGTCCGGTACGAAGGTTATCGTGTCCCGTGCAATGGAGTATCTGCAGTTGGTTGATGTCAGGGTCATGCTGCCTTCCGTAACCACCTTTCCCTCAAGGTTTATGGCGTTGAGCGGCCCGTGCAGTCTTAGCGCTCCGCTTCCGTACAGGTCGATGTCGTGCATGAATGAGCCGCAGAAGCTCGGCATGAACCTCAGTGGCGTGTCCTTTATGTCAAATCCCAAGTCGATTGTGTTGCGTCTGGGGGAGATGTTGCCGTTCACGATAAGGCGAGATGAGTCCCTGTCAGTCGGTGTCACCACGCCGTCTACGTTTATCTGGCCCTCCCCGTGGTTGTAGTCCGCGTTTAGCTGCATGGTGCCGAGGTTTCCGTTCTCAAAGCAGAAGTCCCTGATGCTAAGCTGCGCGTTGGCCGCCGGTTCCCTCATCACCCCGTGCGCCATGGCCTTGCCCGAGGCCTGTCCGTCGAAACTTACGGAATGGAAGTTGATGAGATTGAGGATATAGCCGATGTTTATGTCCTTCAGCTCGGCGGTTATGGTGTCAGATGGCGACTTTGACGCTACACCGTTTATGTACAGGTGCTGGTTGTCGTTCTCTATGGCAAGATGGTCTATGAACAGCCTCTCCGTCTCGTAGTTTATGCCCCGTGAGCGGATGTTCCATAATGTATCGCCGACCTCGAAGGTGGAGTGGGGGATGCTGACATTTATGTCATGCAGGCCTGTCGCGCCGACGCTGAAGAATGTTGTGGTGTTCAGCTGTCCCCGGAAAATCTTGTCGCGCATATTGTCCCATGTCAGCGTGCTGTACAGGTTGTTGTCCTGTCCGTGGCAGTTAAGGTTCAGGGCCATGTCGCCCTTCTTGCCGTTCAGCAGAGTGCTAATGGTGGTCTGTACGCCATTCTCCATTGCCCAGAAACGTAGGGAGGTGTTCTCAAGGCTCATTCCCCCTGCGTTTAGCTTCGGCGCCGCGAGCTTTATGTCAGAACTGTTGTCGGCCGAGTTCACAAAGCCGTTTAATGTCAGTGGCTTGCCTATATTGATGGGGATGTTTATAAGTCGTTTGATGAAGTCGATGTTGTATATCGTTGCGTCAATCCTGAAGTTGTTGCTGTTGGGCTTGGTGTATGCCATTCCCGGAATGGCTGGCAGGTGTTTCGCTATGAGGTTTGTCAGGCTGCCGGCTATTGTCTTGATGGAGAAAAGCCCTGATACCCGTATGTTGGCAAAGTCGCTGGACAGCGAGAGGTCGGTGATATTGTTCTCCTGGCGCTCCGCGTTTATGGAAAGGTAGTCCACGAAGGCGTCAGCCTTGGCCGTGTCATTGCTTGTGACACTGACATTCTCCGCTGTCAGTGTGCCATATATGTCATTTATGTCAGTTCCGCTAATGTCCGTTGTCAGTTTTAGGGCAAAGCGGTCATCGCCGAACCTGTTTGTGAGGTTCAGCGCCTTGGGGCAGAAGTCTTTTAGGGATATGTCCGCATTCAGCCGCTTTATTCTGCCCATGTCAGCCTTGCCGCATATATCAAGGCTGACATTTGGGTCATGTATGTCAAACTGTCCGCTTACGGTCTTGTTGGCATACGCCACATCCATGTTCAGGTTGCGGTACGTGTAGTTGTTGTATGTTATCTCTCTGACCGTACCCTTGGCCCTCCCGGCCATGATGTTCATTGACTCGTCGGTGCGCGCGTCAATGTCTATGTCGCACGCCACGTTGCCGAAGTTGCGGACTATCCGGCCTATATTTGCGCTCTTAGTGTTGACGTTGGCGGTGATGTTACCATTCTTATATACCCCGTTGACGGTGACCCGGCCTATCTCCAGTGGTGAGATGTCGGCGTTCATGACGTAATGCTCACGCTCTTCCTTGCTGATGCGACCCTTGACGTCTACGCCTCCGATGTTGCGGACCGTCTCGGGCATGCCGAGCAGTGACGCGATGGCCTTTGTGCTGCGTCCGGACAGGTAGCACTTGCTTATGAGTATGTTGTATTTTGGCTGGGCAAGAACATCGCGGACGGTGGCCGACACCTGCAGTGCAATATCGTCGTCTTTGACAGAATGTGCGTTGAGGGTGCCCGTGGCATTGGTGTCAGTGCCCTCTGCGCTGGCCGAGAATGTGATGCTGGGTATGGCGTTTACGATGTCAGACGGCATCAGGGCGGCCAAATCCTTTAGGGAGAACTTCCTCGCGGTAAGCTGTGTCTTGAATTTCAGCGAGCCTTTCTGTATATCCCCGTCAGGCGTAAGGCTGTACGACACGTTCGCCTCCGGTATCACGATGTGTGTGCGCGGCATCTTTATCGCCATGTCCTCCAGGCGTATCCCTGTCTTGTCCGCGGTGATGTCCGCGGTGAGGTTGTTCAGCTTCAGGCCTGACGCCTCGGTCATTGAAATTCGTTTAAGGCTTATCCTTGCGGAAGAGTCCGTGATTCTGTTTATGATGATATGTCCGGAGATTTTCGAGATATTGATATGGTATGGCGAGAACCGTTCCTTGGCAACCGGTTCGTCATACTGGTGGTATGACAGACTGCCGTTGCGTATGATTAGAGAGGCTATGCTTAGGTCAAGTGGGGTGGTTTTAGTTGTGTCCTTCTTCGATAGGGCGTCAATGACGAACTGGCAGTTAAGAGGCTTCTGGCTATTCTTGCGGTATAGGCTGGCCTGCGTTCCGAAAAGCTGGGCGGCGGAGATTGTAATCTTCTTGTCAAACAGGTCAAGCAGTATGATTGTTGCGGAGAGCCTGCCCACTCGCAGCATACGCCTGTGCTGCTGGTCGTATATCACGACATCGTCAACGATGATGCGGTTGGGCAGCCTTATGTCTACGCATCCCACGGTCACTTTCGTGTCCAGTTCCTCCCCAAGTGCCTTGCTGACATTATCGGCAATCACTGTCTGTACTACTGATAGCCTCAATAGTACAAACAGTGATATGTAGACCGTCAGTAAGGTCCATATAGTGATGCGTATGAAGTGCTTCACCGGCTGTTAAATCTCTTTGTTACCGAAAATTCTGCTTCCAACCCTTACGTGAGTGGAGCCGTATTGCTGCGCGATAAGGTAGTCGCCGCTCATTCCGTATGATTTGACGTTGAACAGGTCATCATTCTCAAAGTATTTCTCCTTCAGAAGCTTGAAGTACTCCTGCGCCTGTGCAAATTCATGCTTTATAGTATCCACATTGTCGGTATTGCTTGCCATCATCATTATGCCCCTGATGCGTATATGGCGCATATCCCTCCATTCTCCGCCGTCGAGCATCTGGAGGCAGTCGTCGATGGACATTCCGCTCTTGGTCTCCTCCTGCGCTATGTGCAGCTCTATGAGAATGTCGATCACCCTTTCGTTCTTTTGCGCCTGCCGCTCTATCTCGCACATCAGCTTCATGGAGTCCACGGTCTCGATCATGGTTATATAAGGTGCGATATACTTCACCTTGTTCGTCTGCAGATGTCCGATGAAGTGCCATTGGATGTCTTTGGGCAGGGCCTCGTGCTTTATTCGCAGCTCCTGCTCGCGGCTTTCTCCGAATATTCTCTGGCCTTCGTCGTATGCTTGCTGCACAGCATCGACGGGATGGTATTTGCTAACGGCAACGAGGCACACGCCACTGTTTAAAGTAGCACGCACCTCATTTAAATTGTTCTTGATCATAGTGTTTATAATCGTTGGTCTTATCCGGAACGGATTATGCAAAGTGCGTCTCCTATTGTTCCTGCGTTGTCGCTTCCTGTTCTTCGGCTGCAATCCTCATCTCCTCCGCCATTGCGTCCTCATACTCGGGCCTGTCGTCCTCAACAGGCTTGTTCACGTGCTTGGAGCCGTCATGCTCAAAGACATCCATGAGTGTCGTCTCTGCCACGGACGCGAGTTTCCAGTCCTGCATTCCCGTGTTCATTACGGTCTCCACGTTATTGATGGCGTTCTGCAGTGTGTTGCTTTGTACAAGATAGTTTACGGCGGTCAGTTTCTCCTTGCCGCTCTTCTCGTCTATGATTATGAATTGTAATTTTGCCTTATACCATCTGTCATCCTGCGGATTGTCGCTGAAGAACACCTCCTTGTATGCGGCCTTCTTGATGTCTGTGACGTTGAACTCGCCCGAAATGTAAGACGACATCTCCTTTATTATTGTTTCCTCCGCTTCTGTGAATGACAGCGCGTCAACAACGTATGCCTCTGTCACCTTCTTCTGAAGTCCGTCCTCCATGGTTTTCTCATAGCGTATCTTTGTCTCAAACCATTCTGCTGTTCTTGATCTCATTTCTTTTCTTTTTTGTTAATGGTATGTAATGAATTTAGTGCAAAGTTAATCATTTCCTTTTTAATATGCCAATAAATCTTGGCTTTTAATCCTATTTGAAAAGATTTGCTAACAAAATCTTATAATTGTTCTTTTATGTCGATTATTTTTTGTAATTTTGCGCCAATTATTTACGCAATATAGAAGATACAAAAAGCAATATTATGCCAGAAATATCAAAACGTGGTGTGGAAATGCCGGAGTCTCCAATCCGCAAACTTGTTCCACTTGCCGCTGCTGCCAAACAACGTGGTACAAAAGTTTATCATCTAAATATCGGCCAGCCGGACTTGCCAACTCCCCAGATAGGCCTTGATGCCTTGAAGAACATAGACCGTCAGATTCTGGAGTATTCTCCATCACAGGGTATGCAGTCGTATCGCGAGAAACTTGTGCAGTATTATGCCAAATATAATATTGCTGTCACTCCAGACGACATAATTGTAACCAGTGGTGGCAGCGAGGCTATCCTGTTTGCTTTCATGGCGTGTCTTAATCCCGGAGACGAGATTATTGTTCCCGAGCCTGCATACGCGAACTACATGGCCTTTGCCGTTTCGGCCGGAGCAAAGATACGGACGATAGCCACAACAATAGACGAGGGCTTCTCCCTGCCTAAGGTTGAGAAGTTTGAAGAGCTGATAAACTCCCGTACAAGGGCTATCATGATATGCAATCCTAACAATCCTACGGGATACCTGTATACGCATAGGGAAATGAACCAGATACGTGACCTTGTAAAGAAGTATGATCTGTATCTGTTCTCTGACGAGGTGTATAGGGAGTATATTTATACAGGCTCACCGTATATATCCGTATTCCATCTTGAGGGAATTGAGAATAACACCGTGCTTATAGACAGTGTCTCCAAGCGTTATTCCGAGTGCGGCATACGTATAGGCTGCCTTATCACAAAGAACCCCGAGATACGTCAGGCGGTGATGAAGTTCTGTCAGGCCCGTCTGTCGCCTCCTCTGATAGGACAGATTGTCGCCGAGGCTTCATTGGACGCTCCAGAGGAGTATTTCCGTAATGTATACGATGAGTATGTAGAGCGCCGCAAGGTTCTTGTTGATGGCCTGAACCGCATTCCGGGCGTATATTCTCCTATTCCGATGGGAGCGTTCTATACATTGGCGCAGTTGCCTGTCGACGATGCGGAGAAGTTCTGCCGCTGGTGTCTGGAGAAGTTTTCATACGAGGGAGATACTGTCATGATGGCGCCGGGAGCCGGTTTCTACACCACACCGGGCGCCGGACACAATCAGGTGCGCATAGCTTATGTCCTTAAAAAGGAGGATCTCGAACGCGCTCTGGTCGTGCTCCGCAAGGCTCTTGAGGAATATCCGGGCAGAGTGGATAACAATATATAATATAATAGGTATAGAATTAGTAAACACCTTATCAGAATAAGTAATTTGTCATTACCTTTTTTTATAGCTCGTCATTTATATACTGGCGGTGATGGTCAGCAGAAGGTAAGTCGTCCCGCTGTGCGTATAGCCATGCTTGGAATAGCCATCGGTATGGCAACGATGATAGTGTCCATCTGCGTAGTGCTGGGCTTTAAGCATACCATACGTGACAAGATTGTCGGTTTTGGCAGTCATATAGTGGTGTCAAATTACATGACCCTTCAGACACCGGACCTTTCACACCCGATAAATGCCGAGGACTCGCTGGTAGGCGTGCTCCGTGGCATCCGTGGCGTGCGCCATGTGCAGCGCTATGCGCAGAAACAAGGTGTGCTGAAGACTGATTCTGACTTCCTTGGTGTTATGTTCAAGGGAATAGGTGAGGATTATGACACCACGTTTCTTGCCAAGAATATAGTGGCAGGCACAATGCCGCGCCTGAGTATGGAGAGAAGTACACGTCAGCTGCTCATATCCAAGACAATGGCAGACAAGCTGCATATCACTCCTGGCGATAAGGTTTTTGCGTATTTCCTTGGTACTGACGATGATGTACGTGCGCGTTCATTCACTGTAACGGGCATCTATCAGACTAATCTAACCAGGTATGACGAGTCCTTCTGCTTTACAGATCTCTACACTGTCTCACGCCTTAACGGATGGCAGTGCATTCCGGATGAGAGATTGTTTGAAGTTGCCGGCGTGGAACTTTTAGTGTCCCAGTTTGACAGCATACCCGCTGTGGCGGATGATATTGTGGCAAAGGTGAACAAGACCGTGGACACTTCGGAGCATCCGCTGTCCTCCGCCACCATTCAGGAACTCTCGCCGCAGATTTTCTCATGGCTTGACCTGCTTGACTTGAACGTGTGGATTATCATTGTGCTGATGATTTGCGTTTCCGGAGTTACGATGATCAGCGGTCTACTCATCATTATTCTTGAGCGCAGCTCCATGATCGGCATCCTGAAGGCATTGGGAGCGCGTAACGCCGTAGTGCGCCGTACCTTCCGCTGGCTGGCTCTCTTCATCGTTCTTAAAGGTATGTTGTGGGGCAATGTGCTTGGAGTGGGTTTCTGCCTTTTGCAGCAATACACAGGCATTGTAAAGCTCGACCCGGCCACGTACTATGTTTCAGAGGCGCCGGTTGAGATAAATATACCGCTGTTGCTGCTGCTTAATGTTGTGACATTGCTTGTCACCATAGCGGCACTTGTACTCCCAAGCACTCTCGTCTCAACCATTCAGCCTGCCAAGTCCATGAAGATAGAGTAGGGTGGCCGTGTTGTGGCTTTTGGGGATACATTATAATAATATATAAGATGAGTATAAAGGATAAAGTAGTTTCTTTTTGTTGGCAGCATATTATGCTGCTTCTTTCTCTTTACTTCATGACATTAGGAGTAGCGGTGTGTGTGCGTTCATGTGTAGGTTCAAGTGTCATCAGTGTCTTGCCCTACGTGTTTGAGAGGGCAGGAACGGTGACCGATGGCATTCCCGCATTGACTATAGGGCAGTATACCTACATCATGAACTTCATTCTTGTGTTTGGACAGATAGCCGTGTTGAGGCGTCAGTTCGAGTTCATGCAGTTGTTTCAGATTGTTATAGGCTTCATTTTCGGTATGCTGATAGATGTAAATATGCAGCTTACAACATGGTTGTCTCCAGAACTGATGTGGCAGAAGGCTCTTGCCCAGTTGGCCGGCTGCACCATTCTTGGCGTCAGCATAGCGTTTGAGGTGCGTTGTGGAAGCGTCACTATGCCAGGCGAGGGCTTCCCCGTTGCGATATCTAAAGTCACAGGCATTCCTTTTCCAAAGGTGAAGATAGCTGTTGACACTATGCTTGTAGTATTGGGCGTGGTGGCCTGTTATGTCTTCTTCGGAGCATGGCAGTGGCATATCGTGGGATTGGGCACTCTTTTCGCCATGTTCTATGTCGGCATGGTTGTGAAGATTACCGACAAGCGTATCGGATGGTTTGACAGGCTGCTTGAATACAAGCCCGGATGCAGAAGGTATATATACGGTCTTGCAAGATTCATTTACCTTAAACACTGATTTGTGACGTTTTCTCAAACCATAAATCCGTAGTTATTAGATGTGGTGTTCTATGGATTGCGTGTTTAGAAAATGTTAAAATCCTGTGGCTCCAAATGTTAAAGTTTCCTTAGTCCAGGGTGTTTTGATACAAAAAAGAGCCCTTCAGACACCTAAAAGGGCCATATACCACCACAAACAGATAGCTTTTACATTCCAATTTGATAGAGATTACGATGCAATAAGTATCAAATTGGAATGTAAAAGCATAGAGATTGCAGCGTAATTGCTTTCAGATAACTGTTTGCAAAAATCGGAATTCAATTTTTGCCCTGTTACGGCCTTTCTGACGAGGCCACGTCCTTGGTGGACTGTTGCTCCACCGACATCGATTTAACACGTTAGAATGAGTTTTCTTGTTTCCTGCCCTGTGGGAGGACTTTGTCTGCGATTTGTTGCAATTCGCATTTGTTGTTAAATCCCATATATTACATTATGCTTTCTTTACAGTAAATATAAATTCTGTAAGAATTATTTGTATGTATCATAAAATTATTGTAATTTTGTAGCCAAAAATAAAAAAATAAACGATATAAAGCTGAAATGAGTAAGAAATTTGTCGAACGTAAAGGGCTTAATCTCGTTGAGACCAACGAGAGTGTGCTGGCGGACTGGAAAGCTAATGATGTCTTCCATAAAAGCATTGACGTGCGTGAAGGACAGCCGCAATTCGTGTTTTTTGAGGGACCACCTTCTGCTAACGGACATCCGGGCATTCACCACGTTATGGGACGAACGATAAAGGATACTATTCTGCGCTACAAAACCATGAAAGGATTTCAGGTTCACCGTAAGGCAGGATGGGATACTCATGGACTGCCCGTAGAGTTGTCTGTGGAGAAGTCGCTTGGTATCACCAAAGAGGATATAGGAAAGAAAATCTCTGTGGATGATTATAATGATGCTTGCCGTAAGAATGTGATGATGTACACAGATGAATGGACACAGCTTACGGACAAGATGGGATACTGGGTGGACCTCGAACATCCTTATATAACATACGATAACAAGTATATAGAGACCCTCTGGTATCTGCTGAAGCAACTTTATGGCAAGGGACTGCTTTATAAAGGATATACCATTCAGCCATATTCTCCTGCAGCAGGTACAGGACTTTCCTCGCATGAACTTAATCAGCCGGGATGCTATCGTGATGTGAAGGACACCACAGTGACTGCACAGTTCTTGTTGAATGACGCTGCAGAACTCTTTGGCTTACATCAGGAAGAGAAGGCATATATGCTGGCTTGGACAACAACTCCATGGACATTGCCATCAAACACTGCACTGTGCGTGGGACCAAAGATTGATTATGTCGCTGTGAGGGGAGCAAACCCTTATACGGGAGAGAAGGCTGTATATGTGTTGGCAGAGGCAAGACTCGCCGCATATTTCCAGACCGCTACAGACGCAGACGGTGGAGTGCAGGAGTTAGAGACCGTTTGGCGTGGAACAGGTGTGGACCTTGTAGGCCTGCATTATCATCAACTTATGCCATGGGTAAAGCCATGTGCTTTGGAGAATGACGAGGTTGTAGTGAAAGAGAGTGAGGCATTCCGCGTTATTCCAGGCGATTATGTAACCATAGAAGATGGTACAGGTATAGTGCATATAGCACCTACTTTCGGTGCGGATGACGCCAAGGTGGCAAAGGATGCCGGCATACCTTCATTGTTCGTGATAGATAAGGCTGGTGATACAAGACCTATGGTGGACTTTCAGGGCAAATACTTCGTTAAGGAAGACATGAACCCTGAATTTATAAATGCTTGTGTCAACGATAGTTATTGGAAACATAGTGGGGATTATGTAAAGAATGCTTACGCTCCAAAATACAATGTCGACGGCAAGTATGACGAGAAGGCGGCGAATAAGGATATGGACTTGAATGTAATCCTTTGTCTTGAGATGAAGGAGGATGGTACAGCATTTAAGATAGAGAAGCATACGCATAACTATCCTCATTGCTGGCGCACGGACAAACCAGTGCTTTATTACCCCCTTGATTCATGGTTTATTCGCTCTACAGCTTGTAAGGAGCGTATGGCGGAGCTGAACAGGACCATTAACTGGAAACCGGAGTCAACAGGTACAGGCCGTTTCGGCAAGTGGCTGGAGAACTTGAACGACTGGAACTTGTCACGTTCCCGTTACTGGGGCACACCATTGCCGATATGGCGTAACAGGGATACGCGCGAGGAAATATGCATAGGCAGCCTTGAGGAGCTGTACAACGAGATAGAGAAAGCTGTGGCTGCCGGTGTGATGGATAGTAATCCGTTGAAGGATAAGGGCTTTGTTCCTGGCGATATGTCACAGGAAAACTATGACCGTATTGATATTCACCGTCCGTATGTGGATGACATAAAGCTTGTAGGCGAGAGTGGTGCGGTCCTGACACGTGAACTGGACCTGATTGATGTATGGTTTGATTCCGGTGCAATGCCATACGCACAGGTGCACTATCCTTTTGAGAACAAGGAGGTGATAGATGCGCGTACGGCCTATCCGGCGGACTTTATAGCAGAGGGTGTGGACCAGACACGTGGATGGTTCTTTACTTTGCACGCCATAGCCACAATGGTGTTCGATTCTGTTGCGTTTAAGAATGTCATATCCAATGGACTTGTACTTGACAAGAACGGAATAAAGATGTCCAAGCGCATAGGCAATGTGATAAATCCGTTTGACTGTATTGCAAAGTATGGTACGGATGCTGTGCGCTGGTATATGATGACAAACTCGGCTCCATGGGATAATCTTTCTTTTGATCCGGACGGCATCAAGGAGGTTACCTCTTCATTCTTCATAAAGTTGTATCAGGCTTATAGTTTCTTTACACTTTATGCTAATGTGGATGGCTTTGACTATTCGCAGCCTGATGTGCCTTTTGCAGAGCGGCCGGACTTTGACCGTTGGCTGCTGTCAGAGCTGAACACGTTGGTAAAGGATGTGGATGCGACACTTGCAGCATACGAGCCTACACCGGCAGGACGACTGATACAGACGTTCGTTATAGATAAACTCTCTAACTGGTATATTCGTCTTAACAAGAAACGTTTCTGGGGTGGAGGAATGACTCAGGACAAGCAGTCTGCATATCAGACACTGTATATATGCCTTGATACGTTGAGCAGGCTGATAGCTCCTATATCTCCATTCTATGCGGACCAGTTGTTTAAGGACCTGAATGATGTGACTTCACGTGACACAGCTGTCAGTGTTCATCTGGCTCTCTTCCCTGAAGTCTGTGAGGAGTATATAGATGTGGAGTTGGAACAGGCTATGCAGCTGGCAATGCAGGTGACATCAATGGTATTGTCATTGCGTAAGAAGGTGAAGATACCTGTGATACAGGCTTTGCAGACTATATCAATTCCTGCAGGAGACAGCAGTATGTGCGAGCGGATCAGACGTATGGCAGGAGTAATTCTTGCAGAGACGAATGTGAAGGAACTCCAGTTTATCGAGGACGGACAGGGTATGCAGCTTGTTAAGAAAGTGAAGTGCAACTTCCGTACAATGGGTAAGAAGTATGGCAAGATGATGAAGAGTGTCAACGCAGCTGTTATGGCGATGACACAGCAGCAGATTGCCACACTGGAGCAGCTGGGTAATGTGACACTTGATGTTGATGGAATACCGACTGTGATAGAAGCCGCTGATGTGGAGATAATATCAGAGGATATTCCAGGATGGACAATCGCACAGGATGGTCGTATTACTGTAGCCCTTGATATAGAGATAACTCCTGAACTGAAGAACGAGGGAGTGGCAAGGCTTGTAATTAAGCGTATACAGGCTATGCGCAAGGATAAGGGCTTTGAGATTACAGACCGTATCAGAGTGACATTGGAGCAGAATGATGTCCTTGAGCAGGCCGTGAAAGTATTTGGTGAGCATATAGCATCACAGGTATTGGCCAATGAGATGGAGTTTGGTGATGTGACAGATGGTGGTGTAGAGACCGAGTTCGGTGAATTTAAGGCCAAAGTCAAGATCACAAAGATTTGATCAGTATATTGACAGGAGGTGGTTCTGGTGTACAGTATAGGCCATGGGATCACCTCCAAAATAATAATAACCTAAATTTAATAACTAAAACTATTATGGCTGAAATTAAAAAACGCTATAGTGATGAGGACCTTGCGGAATTCCAGGCTATTATCGAGGAGAAACTTGCGCGTTCAAGACGTGACTACAATGACATGATGCGTGCACTTCGTAATGACGAGGGAAATGATGTCGCCGACACTTCGCCGACATATAAGATACTGGAGGAGGGAGCGACTACGCAGAACAAGGCAGAACTTATTATGCTTGCGCAGAGACAGCAGAAGTTTATTCAAGGACTGGAGGCTGCTCTTATAAGAATAGCAAATAAGACGTACGGTATTGACCGTATGACTGGAGAGTTGATACCTAAGGAACGCCTAAGGGCTGTGCCTCATGCTACACTCTCTGTAGAGTCAAAAATGAAGAAGGATCATTAAATGAATTTGAATAGGAACGTATACATATCCATTTTATATGTTATGCTGCTGGTTATAGACCAGAGCATAAAGTTGTGGGTAAAGACAAACATGTGCCTGCAAGAGAGCATCCATATAACGGATTGGTTCTATATTACCTTTATAGAGAATAATGGCATGGCATACGGTATGGCTTTTATGCCTAAGTATGCGCTTAGTCTTTTCCGCTTTATAGCCAGTTGCGCATTAATCTGGTTTATTAGAAAGCAGATAAGGCTGGGAGCACGAACATTGTGGGTGGTGCTTCTGACCTTAATAGCGGCGGGTGCTGCTGGCAATCTTATAGACTGTATGTTTTATGGTATGGTGTTTACCGATTCTACATTATCTATGCCTGCCATAACAGTGGTTTGGGGTGATGGATACTCATCATTCCTTCAAGGTAGAGTGGTGGATATGTTTTATTTTCCTATTATTGTTACTACTTATCCGGAGTGGTTTCCTGTCTGGGGAGGACAGCCGTTTATATTCTTCTCACCGATTTTCAATTTTGCGGATGCGTGTATATCGGTTGGAGTTGTGACCATGTTGATATTCTGTAGGAAGGAACTTTCAAAGTATAATGCTCACCATGAGAAGGTTTAGCTGGATTATTACACTGTTACTTCTTCTGGCGGCATGTGCTCCCTCAACACCGTCAGGTATCCTCTCTAAAGATGAGATGGAGGATATTCTGTATGAAATGCATATAGCGCAGAGCATATATGAGACACGTGAGGCGGGAATAGAGAACGGTGCGGATTTGATGGCATTGCGCGCCTCAATTCTGAGAAAGCATAATGTGGACAAGGCGCAATGGGATTCTTCATATAACTATTATTGCCGTAACTCAAGAGAGTTGTATGAGGTATACAATTCTTTGTCAAAACGGATAGAACAAAATGTAATAGCGCTTGGAGGTAAGTTGGATGATATGCAAGGTGGGGATGCTGACACAGCGAATATATGGAATGCTGAGCCCGCATTTATACTTATGCATCAGCCGCCTTATAACCTGTATACATTTGAAGTGCTTCCGGATTCTACCTTTGAGGATGGAGACAGAATAACATTACAGTATGATGCGCAGTTCATCTTCCAAGATGGTATGCGTGATGTGACATCTTTCCTTGCTGTATATTACGATAATGACAGTGTGGCAACAATGGCAACGCATACGAATTTTGATGGACATAGTGTTACAACAGTTAATAATGACGTGCGGAGACTTCATGTTAAAAAGATAAAAGGATACATTGTGCTTGTACAGAATATGGTACAAAACTCATCAAATGTGAACTCAAGTACAATGCGTATGGTTGCCTTACGTAATGTGAAACTGCTTCATTTGCATACAACTCCTCCGGCTGTACAACAGGAAAAGAGTGAGGTGGAGGAACAGGTGGACTCACTTAGAGTTGACTCTTTGGTGAAGGATAGCATTATGAAGTCACACACAACAATAGTGAATAAGCATTGAAAACAGCATCATAATTAACAATAATATTACAACACTAATTACTAACTAAATGAAAAAGGTATTCTTATCTATTGCTTTGGCTTTAGCTACTATGGTTATGGCACAGCAAATTGATCGTCGGGAGGTTGTAACACGCAATAATCCTAAAGTGACGGCAGTGGACAGCCTTGGTTCTCTGTCTGTGGGAAATGGACATTTTGCCACAACGGTAGATGTTACAGGTCTGCAGTCCTATCCTGATTATTATAAAAAAGGTATAAGCCTCTGCGCACAAAGTGACTGGGCATGGCACTCTTATCCTAATAAGAATGGGTATAAGGCAGAGGAGACTTTAGGCGAAAAGGATCTTGGGCACGGGCATAAAGAGTTGTATGCAGTGCAGCATAGGGATAAGGCAACGAGAGGATATGGAGCTTCCGAGTATTATCGCATAAACCCTCATCGTATGAACCTTGGTGCTGCTGGCATAGAGATAGTAAATAAAAAAGGAAAACAGGTAGCGATAACGGAACTAACAGATATAAATCAGAGCCTTGATATGTGGGCAGGAGTTATATCCTCGCATTTTAAGGCTTTAGGACAGAATGTAGATGTACAGTCTGTAGCGCATCCTAATGCTTCAGCTTTTGCTGCCAAGGTTGTTACGCCTTTATTCTTGAAGGGTAATGCCTGTGTCACATTCTCTTTCCCATACCCAAGTGGCGGTCATGTAGATGATGCCTCAAACTGGAATGCGGATGACAAGCATACGACAGAGGTTGTAAGTCAGGAGGATTGTTCTGTATTATTAAAAAGAACTGTAGATGCAACAGTTTATTATGCACGTATTACATGGGAAGGAAATGCAGACCTTGTCAGAAAGTCGCAGAATAAATTTGCTCTTGTATATATCGCTCCTAAAGGAAAGGTGGAAAAAGGTGTAGAGCCAACCATTGCCTTTACTATTGAGTATACACAGAATGTTAATGAGCCTACAGCTGGATCTTTCTCGAAAACACTTGCAGCCGCTGATGCATATTGGAAGAATTATTGGAACAGTGGGGCTATAGTTGATTTCTCACAGTGTACTGATGAGCGCGCAAAGGAGGTGGAGAGAAGAGTCGTTCTCTCACAGTATCTAACAGCAGTGAACTGTCAGGGTAATACACCACCTCAAGAGTCTGGCCTTACATTGAATACATGGTTTGGACGTCCGCATTTGGAGATGACATGGTGGCATACGATAGACTTCTCACTGTTTGGACATGAGGAAGTGTTAGCCAGAGCACTTGACTGGTATAATTCACCTATTGTATATGATAAGGCACGCGAGATAGCATCACGACAAGGATTTAACGGTATAAGGTGGATGAAGATGACGGATCCATGGGCAGGAGAATCCCCATCGAATGTTGGTTCTTTCCTTCTTTGGCAGCAGCCGCATTATATCTATTTTGCAGAAGAGATGTATCGTCATGCACAGCAAATGTGTTCACAGACTTCTTCAAATATAAAAGAGGTGGCCGCTGTTCTTGATAAATATGGAAAGTATGTTGACGAGACAGCGCAGTTTATGGCCGACTATTGTACTTGGGATTCTGTAACTGGCCGATATAATCTGATAGGTGCTACTGCTTTACAGGAGACAATGAGCTGGCAGTATGCATATAATCAGCCGTTTGAACTGGCGTATTGGCGTTATGGACTTTTGGTGGCACAGCAGTGGCGAGAGCGTCGTGGCCTTGAGCGCGTTGCTAAGTGGGACGATATTATAAAGAATATAGCGCCACTGCCAGAACGTGACGGTATATATCTTGCGGGTATAGCACGCGTGACTGAAGACGAGAAGTATCGTACACTAACAACAACCGATCATCCGGCTGTGCTTGCAGCCTGTGGTATGTTGCCACAGTTTAAAGTGCAGCAGTCCATGTACGGTAAAGACGGACTCAAACCATTGTATACTGATGATAAGATGCGGGAGACATACAAATGGGTTATGAAGAATTTTGACTTTGGAGATATGTGGGGTTGGGATTTTGGAGTGCTTGCAATGTCTGCCGCGCGCCTGGGATTACAGGAAGAGGCCGTTCAGGCTCTTGTCCTACCTGTACAGAAGAATACATATCTTAATAATGGTCACAATTTCCAAAATGAACGTCTAAAGATATATCTTCCTGGCAATGGAGCTATTCTTGAGAGTGTTGCCATGATGTGCGCAGGCTGGGAAGGATGTCCGAGCATAAAGAATCCAGGCTTCCCACAGAATGGAAAATGGAATGTGCGTTGGGAAGGATTGCATAAGATGCAATAAACAATAGTTGAGAAAAAAATAATGCAGTCAACACTTCTTGATAATGCAGTGTCACAGTTTTCGCGCCTGCCTGGCATTGGACACAAAACGGCTCTTAGGCTTGTGCTCCATTTGCTTAGGCAGGACGCGGAAGATGTGCGGGCTTTTATCGAAGCTCTTTCGACATTGAAGAGTGAGGTTAAGTATTGTAAAATGTGTCACAATATATCAGACACAGAGATTTGTCCTGTATGTGCAGACAAGTCAAGGGATGCGTCTATGATTTGTGTGGTAGAGAATGTACAGGATGTTATAGCTATAGAGCGAACACAGCAGTATCGTGGACTGTATCATGTGCTTGGTGGTGTCATTTCCCCAATGGATGGGGTCGGGCCTGCTGATATAGAGATAGACTCATTAGTGCAACGTGTTGTTTGCAATAATAATGATGTAGTTTTAGGAAAAGAGAATGTCACAGCTATAAAAGAGATTATATTTGCTTTGCCTTCGACAATGGAGGGAGATACGACAAACTTTTATATATCCCGAAGACTGGAGACGATGCCAGACCTTAAGTTAAGTGTTATAGCAAGAGGTATTAGTGTTGGTGATGAACTGCAATATGCAGACGAAGTGACTCTTGGACGAAGTATATTAAATAGAGTCCCATTATAGATTATACATTTTAAATGTAACATAATTGTAATGTTTTTATTACATTTATATTACAAATTTATGATAACTTTGCAAATCATAATTAAACTTAATATATTTTATGGATTTTATTATAAATTGCTTCTCCTTATTTGGTTCTTTGGGACTTTTTCTTTTTGGCATGAAGACAATGTCTGAAGGATTGGAGAAATTTGCAGGGGCCAGACTCAGAAACATTCTTTCTGCTATGACGAAGAACCGTGTCATGGGAGTTCTAACAGGTATTTTAATAACCGCTTTGATACAGTCCTCGTCTGCAACAACAGTAATGGTTGTTTCTTTTGTAAATGCAGGATTAATGACACTTGGTCAGTCTATCGGAGTTATTATGGGTGCTAATATTGGTACTACGGTAACGGCATGGATAATTTCAGCGGTAGGTTTTAAGATAGATATAGCAGCCTTTGCCATTCCTTTGCTTGCTGTGGGATTGCCGTTGATCTTCTCGGACAAGTCAAATCGTAAGAGTGTCGGAGAGTTTGTGTTCGGCTTCTCTTTCCTCTTCATGGGTCTTAGCTTTCTGCAACAGGCTGCTACAGCAATAAATATAGGTTATTATGTGGCTATGTTGCTGTCACACGTTCCTTGTGATAGTTTCTTGACAATAATCCTTTTTGTCATAGTAGGTGCGATTGTTACAATGATAGTACAGGCCAGTGCGGCTACCATGGCGATAACATTGATGCTGTTTGATATGCATATTCCTGGTTTCGGTTTTGAGCAGGCTGCAGCTCTTGCCATGGGACAAAACATAGGTACAACAATTACAGCGTTTATGGCCTCCTTGACTGCTAATACACAAGCGCGCCGTGCTGCATTAGCACATATGTTCTTTAATGTCTTTGGAGTTGTCGTTGTGCTTCTCATATTTTATCCAGCTTGTGACGCGGTAAGTTGGTTTGTTACAAACGTTATGCAAATTCATGCTAATGATTTGTTTAAGTTGTCTGCTTTCCATACCGCATTTAATATTCTGAATACATTACTGCTCATTGGTTTTGTTCGTCAGATAGAACAGTTTGTATGTAAGGTATTGCCGATGAAGGATAATCAGGAAGAGGAGTACCGTCTTCAGTTCATTACAGCAGGATTGTTTTCTACAGCAGAACTTTCTATCTTGGAAGCTAAAAAGGAAATCAATAATTTTGCAGAACGCTGTCATAGAATGTTTGGTATTGTTGTAGATTTGTTACACATTGAGAAAGACGAGGAGTTTAACAAGCAGTTCTCCAGAGTGGAGAAATATGAAAGTATAACAGACTCTATGGAGGTAGAGATTGCTAATTACTTACACAAGGTGAGTGAGGGACGTCTGTCTGATGACTCCAAGGGTCGTATACAACGCATGATGAGGCAGATTGATGAGTTGGAATCAATAGGTGATTCTTGTTACAATCTTGGTCGTACTATAAACCGTCAACGTAAGAACTGTAAAGAAGGGTTTACTACAGAACAGCAGGAAAGAATGCACACTATGATGGTTCTTGTTAATTCCGCTTTGGAAGAGATGGTAACGATGGTGGCACATCCAGAAATTGCAGATGTTAATTACATAAAATCACGTAATATAGAGACAGAGATTAATAATTATCGTTCACACTTGAAAAGTTTAAATGTGCAGGATATTAATGAGGGCAAGTACTCCTATCAGTTAGGTGTCTATTATACAGACTTTATCAGTGAGTGTGAGAAACTTGGTGATTATGTGATTAATGTGGTTCAGGCGGCTGCAGAATGTGCTCGTCATAATTAATCAATGGTGCAATATTTCTATTTGTTTTGAAAATATTTCCGCTCCAATCCTGTTAGTATTAAAGAGGATTGGAGCGGAATTGTTTTTATAATTCAGATAATTTTTGTTAGAAATGTTTCATCGCTCTGTCCATTTCTCTGCGGTCTTGTTTCTCTTTAAGGGTCTCGCGTTTGTCATATTCTTTTTTCCCTCGACATAATGCTATGTCTATTTTTGCACGCCCTTTGGCATCTAAAAAGACAAGTGTTGGAACAATTGTGAATCCGACAGCTTTTGTGTCTTCTGTTAAACGGTGTATCTCATGTTTGTTTAACAATAACTTCCTGTCTCGTTTTGCCTCATGGTTATTGTACGAACCATAGAAATATGGTGACACGTTCATGCCTTTAACCCATATCTCTCCATTGTGTATGTAACAGAAAGCATCAACAAGCGATGCCTTGCCTAAACGTATTGATTTGATTTCTGTACCGGTCAGTACAATACCTGCTGTGTATGTGTCTACGAAAAAATAGTCAAAAGCAGCTTTCTTGTTCTTTATCTGCACAGGACTTTTTTTCCTTAATAGTTCCTGTTCTTTGTTCATGTTGTAAAAAACTTATGGATGTGATTTATATTATTGATATAAATTCTTCAAGATGTTCGTCTACAAAATGTGCAATCATTTCTGTCCATTGCTCTTCATTCGTTATAAAATCATCATCGAAATCATCGAATATCTGCATATCTTCATAAATGGCCATGAACTCTTCATCAGACATTTCTTTTTCTATTGTGTCATGATTACGGATGTATTGCTTCTTTACTCTGCGCATAAGACGACATAGTTCTACGAGTCCCCAGTCTCTCATTGCGGCATCGAAAGGATTGCGGAAGAAGAAAGGTCCATATCCATTGTGTATAAGTTGGACGAAACCTCCATCCATTACTTCTTCACGCAGTGTGGCATAGCCTATTAGTGTGATTTGTTTTGATGACATTTGTGCCATATTTTCGGAAGTCAATTCTCCTCCGATAGCCTCACGTGTATGGTCTATCACTAATTGCAAAAAGGTATCAACGCCTTTTGTGGCTGCCTGTGCCAGTTCTTGGTCTTGTATCTTAACTTCTATCATGGTTGTAATTTCTACTTTGCAAAAGTAATAATAATTGCCGAGAAAATATAATAAAATGATAGAAATATAGTTTTTTTACGAAAAAAGAATATCCAAACGCTGTAAATGTCAAACTTTTTTTGTAATTTTGCCTTCGAAAATGAGTGATAAATAATTGAGATATTCTTAATTACATAATAACACATCTAAATTAGGAACATAATAATTGTATACTTTATTTTTTAACAAAAAACACGTAATATGATTTACACAAAGGAAATCAACGACATGTGTGTCGTTGCCAAGGGTCCAAACCATGGACCTGCTCCAATCCCAGAAGAGGGTAAGTGGATTCAGGCAAAGGAGATAAAGGACATCTCTGGCATGACTCATGGTATTGGCTGGTGTGCTCCACAGCAGGGTTGCTGCAAACTGTCATTAAATGTAAAGGACGGTATTATAGAAGAGGCTCTTGTTGAGACTATTGGTTGTTCTGGTATGACACACTCTGCAGCTATGGCTTCAGAGATACTTCCTGGAAAGACCATTCTTGAGGCTCTTAATACAGACCTTGTTTGTGACGCTATCAACACTGCTATGCGTGAGCTTTTCCTGCAGATTGTTTATGGACGTACACAGTCAGCTTTCTCAGAGGGAGGTCTTGCTATAGGTGCAGGTCTTGAGGATCTTGGCAAGGGATTGGTTTCACAGTGTGGTACCCTTTATGGTACAAAGGCTAAGGGAACACGTTATCTCCAACTTACAGAAGGTTATATCACCAAGCAGTATCTTGATGAGGATGATCAGGTATGTGGTTACGAATTCGTACACATGGGTAAGTTCATGGACGCTGTCAAGAAAGGTGTTGATGCAAATGAGGCTCTCAAGCAGGTTACAGGCACTTATGGCCGTACAAAGCCAGAGCAGGGTGCTGTTAAGTTTATTGATCCACGTAAAAACTAATTAGGAGGAAAGAATATGATTCGTGAAGTAAAATTTGAGTCACAGGACCGTCGCATCAAGCAGGTGCTTGCTGCATTGAATGAGTACGGTATTTCCTCTATTGAAGAGGCTAACGAGATATGTGAGAAAGCAGGTCTTGATCCTTATAAGACTTGTGAAGAGACCCAGATGATTTGTTTTGAGAATGCAAAGTGGGCATACGTTGTAGGTTCTGCTATTGCAATCAAGAAGGGATGTAAGACTGCTGCTGATGCCGCAGAGGCAATCGGCATTGGTCTTCAGTCATTCTGTATTCCAGGTTCTGTGGCTGATGACCGTAAGGTTGGTATAGGCCATGGTAATCTTGCTGCACGTCTGCTTCGTGAGGAGACAGAGTGCTTTGCCTTCCTTGCAGGTCATGAGTCTTTCGCAGCTGCTGAGGGTGCCATCAAGATTGCAGAGATGGCAAATAAAGTACGTCAGAAGCCTCTCCGTGTTATTCTGAATGGTCTTGGAAAAGATGCAGCCATGATTATCTCACGTATCAATGGCTTTACTTATGTACAGACAAAGTTTGACTATTTCACAGGCGAGTTGAAGGTTGTTAATACTAAGGCATATTCAGATGGTCCTCGTGCAAAGGTGAACTGCTATGGCGCTGATGATGTTCGTGAGGGTGTAGCCATCATGTGGAAGGAGAATGTAGATGTCTCTATTACTGGTAACTCTACAAACCCAACACGTTTCCAGCATCCTACTGCAGGTACATACAAGAAGGAGCGTATCCTTGCTGGTAAGCCATACTTCTCTGTTGCTTCTGGTGGTGGTACTGGTCGTACACTTCATCCAGACAATATGGCCGCAGGTCCAGCCTCTTATGGTATGACTGATACACTTGGACGTATGCACTCTGATGCTCAGTTCGCAGGTTCTTCTTCTGTTCCTGCTCATGTTGAGATGATGGGCTTCCTGGGTATTGGTAACAACCCGATGGTGGGCTGTACTGTTGCTTGTGCTGTAAATGTAGCGCTTGCTCTGAATAAGTAATACCTTATTATAAGATAATATAAAAACTTCCCTAAGCCCTTTGGCTTGGGAAGTTTTTTGTTTTTAGCTGTGAACATGAACATTCAACTTGACATACATACCCATACAGTTGTTTCCGGACACGCCTTTAGTACACTTACAGAGATGGTGACAGAAGCGCAGAGAAAAGGGTTGACAGTGTATGGAATCACTGAACACGCACCTAATGTACCGGGTACGTGCTCCTTTATATATTTCCGTAATTTGCACGTAGTACCGCGGCAGTGGGGGAATATGCGTCTGTTGCTTGGAGCAGAACTGAATATACTTGACACAACAGGACGACTGGATGACGATGAAGGGTATTTTCATTTACTTGATTTGCGTATAGCTGGCATTCATTCTGTGTGTTGGCAAGGTGGCACAGTGGCGGAGAATACAACAGGAATGATTAATGCCATAAGAAATCCGTGGGTGAATATTATCAGTCATCCAGGTGATGGTACTGCTGACATTATGTTTGAACCAGTTGTGCTGGCAGCGAAAGAGACGGGCACATTGCTTGAGATAAATAACTCTTCATTAAAACCATGTCGTGGAAAAATAGCAAAGGCGTTGCCTAATAACCTTGAGATTCTCCGGTTATGTAAGAAATATGAAGTCCCAGTGATATTAGGCAGTGATGCTCATATACATTTTGATATAGCCAACTATGATAATTTGTGGCCTTTGTTAGCGGAGAGTGATTTTCCCGAAGAACTGATAATGAATGATAAACCAAAGAAGTTTATGAGTTGGTTAGAAAGGCAGAAACGCTGAAGATATGCGTTTCTGCCTTAATAGTTTTTAAACCTTCAGTCTTTTTAGTGTTATCTGTCTTGCTTCCCTTATCCACATTACAAGTGATGATGTGCAGACAATAATAAGCCAGTCTTTCCAGTGCATTGGTGTACAGTTAAAGAAGTCAGGCATGATCTCCACAATGATAATCTGTCCTGCTGTGATTATGCACAGTATGTATATGAAGCCATTGCAACCTTTCAAGTTCAGTCCGCTACCACCTGACATATATCCTCTTGTGTTGAACATATACCATAGGTGTGTCCATACGAAAATGGAGAAAAGCAAAGTCTGTTCGTATGGAGTTATTTCATGTTTTGGACCGATAGGCTCGTGTATCAGTTCCGTGAGCTGGCTGATGTCTGTGTGCATGAATATATAAAGGAATAGAACGAGTATAGTAAAAAAGAAAACGCCGACACCTATGATGTTCTTTATCATGGAACGATCCAGAATGAAGTCTGTACGCTTTCTTGGTTTGTCGTTCATTACCATCTCGTTTGGAGGGAGGGATGCCAAGGCAATAGCCCCAAATGTGTCCATAATGAGGTTTACCCATAACATCTGTGTTACTGTGAGTGGTGATTTAGTACCCATGAATGCACCGATGAGAACAATGAGACATGCAGCCACATTTACAGTAAGCTGGAATAAAAGGAAACGTTGGATGTTCCTGTATAGTGACCTTCCCCACATTACTGCGCGGCTGATACTGGTAAATGAATTATTGACAATTGTTATATCAGATGCCTCCTTAGCTACAGCAGTGCCATCTCCCATTGATAATCCTACGTGTGCCGTATTCAGGGCAGGAGCATCGTTTGTTCCATCACCTGTAACTGCTACTACTTGATTTAGTTTCTGTAGTGTTTCCACCAGGCGTTTTTTGTCCATAGGGCGAGCACGTGAAATGATTTTGAGATCCATTATACGTTCTGTAAGTTCTTCGTCAGTAAGAGCGGCAAACTCTGGCCCTGTAATAATGTTCCTTTCGGTATCGTTCTCTGTCCATAATCCAATTTGACGTCCTATCTCTTTCGCTGTACCAGAGGTGTCGCCTGTCACTATCTTGATGCTGATACCAGCATCCATACACTCCTTTACCGCAGCAGGAACATCCTCACGTACAGGGTCACTTATAGCTACAATGCCAAGGAAAGTGAGACTGTTTGTTGATATTAAGTCTTCACAAGCCTGTGCCTCGTTATCTTCAATGATTCTATATGCGAAGCCTAATGTACGCATAGCCTGATTCTGATATTCTGTAAGTTCACTGTCTATAGCCTCTTTGGCTATGTTGTTGCAGGTGCTATTACATAGTGAATACACAATCTCCGGTGCACCTTTTACGTAAAGTACTTTTTCCCCTGATAATTTCTCTATCAGTGTTGCCATATATTTCCTTTCCGTACTGAAAGGAATCTCGTCTATGTACTTTACATTATTTTTTATGCTCACATAGTTAATACCATTATTATATAGCCATAATAGTAATGCGCCTTCTGTAGGATTGCCGAGTACGGACATTTTATTTGTGTCTGTGAAGTCCAAGTGGGCAGTAGAGTTAACAGCTATGCCTTCAGCTATAATGTCAGACATATAATCATTTCCAAGCCTTTCTGATTGAAGGTCATAGAAATGAGCCTTGTATACCTGCATCTGATTCTTTGTCAATGTGCCGGTCTTGTCTGTGCATATAACAGTTGTAGCGCCCATGGTTTCGCACGCGTGCATCTTTCTTACCAAGTTGTTCGATTTCAACATACGGCGCATGGAATACGCCAATGACAGGGTTACAGCCATAGGCAGACCTTCTGGTACAGCCACAACAATGAGCGTCACGGCTATCATTATTGTCTGTAAGGCATACGCCATCAGTGTGGATACGTCTTGATCCGGTTCTATAATTTCGTGAATACCAAGAACAAAACCGATAAATACGGTAAAGAATACAGCTATAGTTGCTATGCAAGTGACAGGCTTCCAGTTCCTAAACTTGAAGATTATAAGGTAAAAGAATATTCCTACAGGTATTAGCAGAGTCCAGGCTATTGCTTCCCAGTTAAAGAAAACCAGCAATTTGGCTATGATAATGGCTCCCGCAATAGTATAACTGATGTTTGAAATCAGCCTGCCTAATTTGTCTAATTGCTCGTTTAGCGGTGTCTTGACACTGTTGTCTATCTGTGCAGCTACAAAGACCTTTCCGTTCTCTGTTTTGTCGCCCACAGCATATACCCGGCATACGCCATGACCTTCCATCACCTTTGTGCCACGCATTACATGGTTTGTAGGAAATGTTGCCTCCTTGTCATAATCTGCTTCATCCGCGCTTTTATCGCATATAGGCTCACCAGTCAGTGTGGACTCATCCACTTTTAACGTAACAGCCTCCAGCAATTCAGCATCTGCGGGCACCTCCTCTCCTGTTTCTATAAGAAGAATATCTCCGACCACTACATCTTTTTGTGGAATTCCAACAGTGTGCCCGTTTCTTATAACCTGTACAGGTTCCTCGTCATTCACATGATTCAGTATAGAGAATTCCTTGTCGGCCAATGTTTCAAAGACAAATGACAATCCTGTAGCCAACAGTATGGCAACGAATATGCCGACAGGTTCAAAGAATATTGCTCCACCTGCGTTTAACCAATAATACTCATAGCATGATATACCTATTGACAGCATACCTGCAATCAATAGGATAATTATTAAAGGATCTTTGTATTTCTTTAAATATAGCAGCCATAAAGGCTCTTTCTGTTTTGGGGTAAGAATATTACTTCCGTGCTTAATACGGCTTTCTACAACTTCCTTGTCCGTCAGTCCTTTGTAATTGTTTGCATTAGTCATTCTTATTCCTTTTTCTAAATTTTGTGCAAAGTTATAATAGTTTCGGTGAAAAAACAAGAAAAAGGTATTACAAAGTTGTTATCCTTTTCCTGTTTTTGTATTTTTAAACTTCAATGTACTAATGTAATAGAAAGTATGGCATGGTAATTGTATATTACCCTAATTCTAAATTTAGCAATAAAAACAGATATGTCCAGAACACAATCAGATATACGTAATAATGTAAAGGTAGGTTTTCAAGAGCCCAAACAGTACCATGTCGTATTCCATAATGATGATTTTACCACCATGGAGTTTGTCGTGAGTGTGTTGAAGATAGTTTTCCGCAAATCACAGGCCGATGCAGAGGCTATTATGATGAAGGTACACAAGGAAGGAAAGGCCATTGCTGGCACATATTCTTTTGATATAGCTGTGAGTAAGGCTAATAAGGCTACACGCATGGCCCGAGAGAAGAACTACCCTTTAAAACTGACAGTAGAGGAGGCATAGGCAATATGGAACAGATACACTTTACAGCGAATATGACAGATATTCTGGATGAGGCTATGGAGGTAGCCAAAAAGTTCCGGCATGAATTCTTCACACCGGAGCATGTGCTGCACGCCATAATCTTGCAACCGGAGTTTGACGAGGCTGCAAGGATGGCACTCGTCAGGAAAGAGGAACTCTCTGTTGCCTTGGATGAGTACATTGCCAATTATGAGACAATGGATGAAGGGCCGTATGAAGTGGAACTCTCGCAGCAGATGCAGCAGATGCTGAATGTAGCGCAAAATATTGCGAGGCGCTCTGGACATAAGAATATAAGTGTAGTGCATATATTATGTGCCATGCTTGGATTGGACGAGTCGTATGCAGCATATCTTCTAAGGAGAAGTTTTGGTGTGGATGCTGTACGTATCTTGGCTATATTCTCTGCGGCCTTTCGTAGTGTAGGTTTTGGGACAGATGAAGATCTTGCCTCAAACGCTAATGTAGCTGATGAAGATAATAGTGATAACGGCTGGAACTCGGATGACGAAGACAATGAAGGTGATGACAGCAATTATGATACCTTTAGCATGATGGATACAAGCTGGTTGCAATTGGTTACATGCCTTAACGACAATATAGCATCCCGTAATCCACTTATAGGGCGTGAGGAGGAGTTGGAGCGGACTATACATATTCTTTGCCGTAAGGATAAGAATAATCCGCTGCATATTGGTGAGTCCGGAGTTGGCAAGACTGCGCTTGTGTATGGTCTGGCAGCGAGGATTGTGAATGGCAATGTGCCTGATGAGTTACGTGATTCCAAAATCTTTGCCCTTGACCTTGGAGCGCTTGTGGCTGGTGCACAGATGAGGGGAGAGTTTGAAAAACGCCTGCAGATGGTTATAGACGGTGTGCAGCGAGAGGGAAATGGCATCATTTATAT
>JAUNOM010000047.1 GCA_030531085.1 Prevotellaceae bacterium
AGTATAATACATGATATATGTTGTGGTTTGATGTAGAAAAAGGAAAGAAAACAACCGTACTGAACTGGCTTTCCGTCATAGAGTAGTTGTGGTTTGATGTAGAAAAAGGAAAGAAAACAACATCGTTCCTGATGACTTCTCACTGAAGCTCGTTGTGGTTTGATGTAGAAAAAGGAAAGAAAACAACACTGTGCAGATGAAGCAGAACAAGAACTAGTTGTGGTTTGATGTAGAAAAAGGAAAGAAAACAACGACAGCGCATTAAAGACATACGAGCAACTTGTTGTGGTTTGATGTAGAAAAAGGAAAGAAAACAACGAAAGCAGAAGCAGCCCAAGAGGACACGAAGTTGTGGTTTGATGTAGAAAAAGGAAAGAAAACAACTCGTTTTGTTCTTTATGCTTGATTTTCGAGTTGTGGTTTGATGTAGAAAAAGGAAAGAAAACAACCGAAATCCTGTACACTTAGGGAAGAAGCGGTTGTGGTTTGATGTAGAAAAAGGAAAGAAAACAACTCTCGTTCTATTAACATTAATGCTGGCTCTGTTGTGGTTTGATGTAGAAAAAGGAAAGAAAACAACAAGTCCATACGACGTACTTCAGCACATTGAGTTGTGGTTTGATGTAGAAAAAGGAAAGAAAACAACCTACATCAAAAGAAACACCATACTGGGCAAGTTGTGGTTTGATGTAGAAAAAGGAAAGAAAACAACCAACGCGTATATCTCTAAGATGAAACATACGTTGTGGTTTGATGTAGAAAAAGGAAAGAAAACAACAAGGCTTGCGATACGTCTTACAGCACCCAAGTTGTGGTTTGATGTAGAAAAAGGAAAGAAAACAACAACAGGAAAATATTTTACTCTCGAAAATAGTTGTGGTTTGATGTAGAAAAAGGAAAGAAAACAACGCGCCGTTCTCATTCACCTGCCACAGCACGTTGTGGTTTGATGTAGAAAAAGGAAAGAAAACAACGGAAGTAGGGGGAAAACGGAAAGACATATTGTTTTATTAGGACAGCTTTTCTTTTTACTGTCAATACATGAACGGCCTGTTCACGCAAGGGCATGAAAAAAGGAGTCACGAAAAAACGTAACTCCTTGCTTACTTTATCGTAGCGGGACGGGGCTACGATCCCCGGACCTCCGGATTATGAATCCGACGCTCTAACCAACTGAGCTATCCCGCCGACACCGCATTGTTTTTCAAATGCGGTGCAAAGGTAGTGCTTTTTTTTCATTCCACCAAATATTTCTTGAAAAAAATGAGAAATAATGACGTTTTGCTCTTTTACTTAATGTAATGGGTACATTATTTAATGGAAATACATTACCTTTGTAGGTGTATTGCAGTGCAGACGCTGATACATGACTAAACCGGAATACAACTAACTAAATAATAATTAACTTATAACATACGTTTGAAGAATCTTATGATGCTGAAGAAACTTTTGGTTACAGTCCTCGCCCTCGCCGCGGCCACCGCACAGGGACAGCGCAGGGAGGTGGACATGAACACGTGGCAGTTCTCGCACGACGGGGCGGCGTGGCAGACGGTCAGCGTGCCTCACGACTGGGCCATCTCCGGCCCTTTTGACAAGAAGTGGGACCTGCAGGTGGTGCGCATTGAGCAGAACGGCGAGAAGCAGGCCACGGAGAAGTCGGGACGTTCCGGCTCCCTGCCATGGATAGGCAAGGGCTATTACAGGACTACGGTCACCGTGCCGCAGGGATATTCCAATGCCATGCTGGTGTTTGACGGCGCCATGTCCGAGCCGAAGGTGCGTGTGAACGGGCGCGATGCCGGAGGATGGGCGTACGGTTACAACGCCTTCAGGCTGGATGTGTCCGCTCTGGTGAAGCCGGGAGAGAACTCTGTGGAGGTGGATCTGCAGAATATGGAGGAAAGCTCACGCTGGTACCCCGGCGCCGGACTCTACCGCCCCGTCAAGCTGGTGCTGACACAGGCCACGAGCATTGACCCATGGGCCACAAGCATACGCACCACCAGGCTGACCAAGGGTGTGGACAACCACGGAAAGACCGAGGAGCAGGCCGTGATAGACTATGCCACCGTGATAAAGGGCGTGCAGGGCGATGTGGCCTGCGTCATCGAAATCATCAACGACAAGGGATGGTTTGAGACAGGCAGCCATGTCGACGTGCCGGCAGACGGCATCATCAACACCACACTGACGCTGAGCAAGCCGAAGCTGTGGTCGCCGGAGTCACCTTATTTATATAAGGTGCGCACAAGGATATTCAAGAACCACAAGATTATAGACGAGCAGACCACCAACCTCGGCGTGAGGACGGTGAGCGTGTCACGGGAAAAGGGCTTCGAACTGAACGGAAAGACGCGCAAGATACAGGGTGTGTGCCTGCACCATGACCTCGGCCCTCTCGGCGCGGCGGTCAACAAGTCGGCCCTCATACGCCAGATAAAGCTGATGAAGGACATGGGATGCGACGCCATACGCACGGCGCACAATATGCCATCGACCATGCAGATGGACATCTGCGACTCTCTGGGCATGATGGTGATGGCCGAGAGCTTCGATATGTGGATGTACCCCAAGTGCAAGAACGGCTACGCGCGCTTCTTCAACGAATGGGCCGAGAAGGACATCACTAACCTGATACTCAACCACCGCAACCATCCGAGCATCGTGATGTGGAGCATTGGCAACGAGATACCGGAGCAGGCGGACAGCAGGAAGGGCGTGGAATGGTCGCGCAAGCTGCAGGACCTGTGCCACAGGCTGGACCCTACACGCCCCGTCACGCAGGGACTGGACCGTGTGGACAACGCGCTGAAGAGCGGTGTGGCCGAGGTGATGGACGTGGTGGGACTGAACTACCGCACGCAGAAGTATGACAAGGCGCTGAAGCAGACCACAAAGGGCTTCATACTGGGTTCGGAGACGGCGTCAAGCGTCAGCTCGCGCGGAGTGTACAAGCTGCCATACCAGGTGAAGGCCATGGCGCAGTACGCTGACGGACAGTGCTCAGGCTATGACACGGAATACTGCTCATGGAGCAACCTGCCCGAGAACGACTTCGAGGACATGGACGACCTGCCGTATACCATCGGACAGTTCGTGTGGACAGGCATAGACTACCTTGGCGAGCCCACACCATACGACGAGTACTGGCCCAGCCGCTCATCATACTTCGGCATCTGCGACCTCGCCGGACTGCCCAAGGACCGCTACTGGCTATACCGCTCCGTATGGAACAAGGATGTGCCCACGCTGCACATAGCACCACACTGGACGTGGGGCAAGGACATGGTGGGCAAGAACGTGCCCGTACAGGTGTACACAAACTATGACGAGGCAGAGCTGTTCATCAACGGCAAGAGCCAGGGACGCATCAGGAAGCACACCGGTCCGGCAGACGCCGCCAAGGTGGGCAAGGCCACATACACACCAGATCTGGACCGTTACCGCCTGCGCTGGATGGACGTGAAGTACGAGCCGGGCGAGATACGCGTGGTGGCATACGGCAAGGACGGCAAGGCGGCCATGGAGAAGACGGTGCGCACGGCCGGAGAACCCGCGCAGCTGCTGCTCTCGGCGGACTACAAGCAGATGCCTGCCGACGCAAACGGACTGGCATACGTCACAGTGACCATGGCCGACAAGGACGGCAACCCATGCCCCATGGCGCAGGACGCACTGGAGTTTGAGGTGGATGGCGAGGGCACATTCAAGTGTGTGTGCAACGGTGACGCCACATCACTGGAGCCCTTCACCCAGCCGCGCATGGCGCTGTTCTACGGCCAGCTTGTGGTGACGGTGCAGAGCACGGGCAAGCCCGGCACCATGACCCTCAAGGTACGCCGTCCCGCCACCCCGGCCGTAAAGGCACGCAAGGGCAAGAAGGCCACAGCGGCACAGCCGGAGATAGAGGCCACAGTGGACATATCATGCGTCAGTGCGAAGAAGTAGGTCAGCAGCAGTGAGTTTTCTGCTCTGATGAAATTTAAATAGCCATCTTATAGTAATATTAACATTTTGATAAAAATGAATATGAAATCATTCTTAGGAGGACTCGTTACAGGTATTGTTGTGACAATAGTTACCTTATATGTTATAGGGTTAGCTAAACAAGACTTAAGCGATGATGACCCAATTCAGTATCTTGAAATCCCAGTAAGCTACGAGAACAAAACAGAAACCTCATTCAAGGTGTTCCAAGTTCTTGGTGCTGCAGCGCTGGCAAAAGAAATCTCAAATAGGAAGTATAAATGGTACAATGGCAATACTGTAGTAATTTTAGGCGAGAATTATTATAGTGACCAAATTATAACTGTAAAGAATCCTCAAAGAGTGGGCACATACAGTTACACAACAAAAGGAGGTATGCCTATGACAGTACCAGTAATAGACGGTGATATAAGTGAGTAGTCCATAATGCCTCTTGCAAAGAAAGACAGTCAGCGGTTTACAGTCAGACGTAAACCGCTGACTGCCGTCATGGCCACAGCATCATACAGTGTGGGCGGATAACCATCCGTAAGAGGACAGTCTCCTTACGATAACAACATTATGGATAAAGACTGTGTAACATATTGAAAACAAGATAGTTGTAATAGCTATCAAATTACATGGTAAAAGCATAGAGATTACAGTACAATCAGATAGAGATTACCCTGTAATCTCTATGCTTTTACAGGGCAATCAAATAGCTATTGTTTTTAGGGAGGGCAGATAGTTGATTTTGACCCATTCCGTCAGAACAGCCTGTTGCAGATCCAGATGACGAGCACGGCACCAACTGTGGCGGTGATGAGCTCACCGGTCCATCCGACGGCAGTGATGTTGAGCACGCCGAAGAGCCATCCGCCCACTACGCCGCCCACCATGCCGAGCAGCAGGTTGATGATGCAGCCCTTACCGTCTCCGCCAGTCAGCCTGCTGGCAATAAATCCCGCCAGAATGCCAATAATAATTCCGTATACCATAAGCGTGAATAGATTTTATGTTAATTATGTGATTGCAAATATACTATTTTTTATATGTTATAGGGAAGAACAGCGGGAAATCTCTGTAATAATAGCGTTAATGTCCGCCTTATGACCATGCGTTATGACCTGGAAATGCACATTATTTGATTTTTTTGCCCTCTATTCTAACATTTTATAGTCTTTTTCTTTTTATTTTGAGATTTTTTATTAATTTTGCAACTGATTTCCTGTATTGCATCCGCACCGTGATAACAGTCATGCAGATGGCTGTTTAATATGTGGCGGAGCAATGACAGTCCACGCCGAGCTGCGGTCTTACCTCTTATGATGTGGTGTTAAAGGCTAAGGTGGGTAATGGGTGGGTGAACAGGAAACAGACATATAGAAGGCGTTTATCAACGCTTGTGCTTGACCTTCGAAATCTCGCAAGTTTCATGTACCGTCAAGACAAGACAGCGATAGATGTCCCGGGATATGATTATACATATACCTTAAAGTGGACGGCTATGGTCGTGACAGTCCCCATTGTGCGCTGTTGTGACGTGTGGTGTGCCCTGTTGGTATATTCTGTCATATCGGCGTGGGCTCTGTTCGTTGTTCGTTCAACGGTACAGGGCAATGCGAGAGCCTCGAAGGTGGAACGGCAACGAGAGGTTCACGCTTTTTTTGTGTCCATATTCAATATAAAAATGATATGGAGGGTTACTTCCTGATGTTATTGTACCTTAATGTTCATAACAAGAAGTCTCTGCCGGTGAATGAATAATCAAATCCCAAAACATGATAAGTCTAACTGAGATAAAGGACTCACATACCTTATTCGACAATCACTATCAGCTGATAGAGAAAATCGGCGGTGGCGGCTTCTCCGAAGTCTGGCTTGCCCATGACACAGTGGCAGGGATAGATGTGGCGCTGAAAGTCTATACTCCTAACGGTGAGCTGGACGAGGAGGGCAAGAATGACTTCAAGCGTGAATTTGCAAGGCTGTGTGACATCAACCACTCTAATATCATCCATGCCATAGGCTTTGGCATATACAGGGACGAGCTGCCATATCTGGTTATGAACATCTGCAAGAACGGTTCCGCCAAGAAACTTATCTGCAAGATAGATGAGGAAGGGTTATGGAACTTCATGGAACAGGTGGCGTCCGGCCTGCAATATCTGCACAAACGTGGAATAGTCCATCAGGACATGAAGCCGGATAATGTGCTTATCAATTCAGACGGCCAGTATCTTATAATAGACTTCGGTATCAGCACCAAGATACGCAGCACTCTTAGAAGGAGTGTCAAGGGAAGTGTTGGAGGTGGCACGCCGTGGTATATGTCAATAGAGAGTTTTGGCAAGGAGGCCTCCAGTGTATATGCGCGTGATATATGGGCATTCGGCGCATCCCTGTATGAGATGATGACAGGCGATGTACCTTTTGGCCAGTATGGAGGAATGACACAGAATGCCAATGGTGGAAGGATACCTGACATTAAACAGGAATTCTCGCAGGAGCTGAAACAGTTAGTATATGACTGCCTTGCACTGAATGCCTGGGACAGGCCTGACGCGGACCAGATCATGCGGCGTATTGCGGACCATAAGGCAGGGATAAAGCCTCCGATAAGAATATCCGCATACATGAAAGTGTTCTATGGCATGGCGCTTCTGCTGGTTACAGCCTGTTGTATGGGATTGTACGGACCACTGGAAAAAGTGTGTGGATATCGTAGTACAATAAAAATACTATTTT
>JAUNOM010000031.1 GCA_030531085.1 Prevotellaceae bacterium
GAGTTTTCTTGTCAGGACGTATGTCTGAGGCGTTCACGGAGGTTTTAAAAATGAGTATTATTACTGCTCTCTCAGACAGTCACTGTGATTTCATCGGTAAAAAACAGCTGTTGTTTGCGTGTTAAAATATTTTTCATTACCTTTGCAGACAAAAAGCAACACATTATAATAATAAATACTAAACAATGGCAGCAGTAGACGACAAGAAGATTATCTTCTCGATGGTGGGAGTGTCAAAGATTATCCCACAGAACCAAAAGCAGATATTAAAGAATATCTACCTATCATTCTTCTATGGTGCTAAGATTGGCATTATAGGCCTTAACGGTGCCGGCAAGTCCACACTCATGAAGATCATCGCGGGCATAGAACAGCCCACGCAGGGTGATGTGGTCTGGAGTCCGGGATATACTGTAGGCTATCTGCCACAGGACCCTCCACTCAATGAGGAGAAGACTGTTAAGGAGAATGTAATGGAGGGAGTGCAGCACGTTTATGACGCGCTGAATGAGTATGAGGACATAAATGTCAAGTTCGGTCAGGAGGAATACTATAGCGATCCCGACAAGATGGACAAGCTGATGCAGAGACAGGCGGAGGTGCAGGACATCATCGACGCCACAGATGCGTGGAATATGGACTCGAAGCTGGACCGTGCCATGAGCGCATTGCGGTGCCCTCCCGGTGACTGGTCTGTCAAGAACCTGTCTGGAGGTGAGCGCCGTCGTGTGGCACTGTGCCGCCTTCTGCTGCAGAAACCGGACGTATTGCTGCTGGACGAGCCTACGAACCATCTGGATGCGGAGAGTATAGACTGGCTGGAGCAGCACCTGCAGCAGTACGAGGGCACTGTCATCGCAGTGACACATGACCGTTATTTCCTTGATGATGTAAGCGAGTGGATACTGGAACTTGACCGCGGTGAGGGCATTCCATGGAAGGGTAACTACTCATCATGGCTTGATCAGAAGACACAGCGTATGGCCCAGGAGGAGAAGACGGCGTCCAAGCGTCAGAAGACGCTGCAACGGGAGCTGGAATGGGTACGCATGGCGCCGAAGGCAAGGCAGGCCAAGGGCAAGGCGCGCCTTAACTCTTACGAGCAGATGCTGAATCAGGAGCAGAAGGAGCGTGAGGAGAAGCTGGAGATATTCATACCTAACGGCCCACGTCTTGGAAACAAGGTGATAGAGGCGCAGCACGTGGCGAAGGCTTTCGGCGAGAAGACCCTCTTCAAGGATCTGAACTTCATGCTGCCACCTAACGGTATCGTGGGAGTCATAGGCCCTAACGGAGCAGGAAAGACCACTCTTTTCCGCCTTATCATGGGTCTGGAGACTACAGACAGCGGCACTTTTGAGGTCGGGGAGACTGTGAAGTTGGCGTATGTTGACCAGCAGCATAAGGATATAGACCCTCAAAAGACCGTCTATGAGGTTATATCTCAAGGTAACGAGACGATACGTATGGGCGGCAGGGATGTCAATGCAAGGGCGTATATATCACGCTTTAACTTCTCCGGCACGGACCAAAGCAAGCTGTGCAGTGTGCTTTCCGGCGGTGAGCGCAACCGTCTGCAGCTGGCCCTTGCGCTGAAGCAGGAGGGTAATGTGCTGCTGCTTGACGAGCCAACCAATGATATTGACGTGAACACGCTGCGCGCTCTGGAGGAAGGCCTGGAGGCTTTTGCCGGATGTGCCGTGGTGATAAGCCACGACCGCTGGTTCCTTGACCGTATATGCACGCACATTCTCGCCTTTGAGGGTGACGGTGAGGTAGTGTATTTTGAAGGCTCATACTCGGATTACGAGATAAACAAGGCGAGACGTATGGGCAACGAGGAGATAAAGAAGGGACGTTACCGCAAGCTGATGTAAGGTGGCGGATGCGTAAAACAATAGGAATTGCAGTCCCGGACAGGGACAACGGAATAAGAAAATGGCAGAGCTTGGTATGCAAGCCCTGCCATTCATTTTTATACAGAAGATTTTTTATTACAGATATTACTCATTGTTCAGTGGCACAGCGAAGTATCCCTTCTTGGCTGTTGGGTACACACCCTGTATATAGAGCACGGGATCCTTGGATGTGGAGGCCTCCTTGACAGCCTTCTGCAGGTCCTCTATGGTCTTTATCATGCTGTCATTGGCCTTCTGTATCACGAAGCCCTTAGGTATTCCGGCTGTTGCAAAGGCACCCTTGTTAACCTTTATCACCTCTATGCCGGATGAAATGCCAAGCTGTTGCTTCAGTCCGTCGGTCACCTCACGGAAGTTTGCGCCTAACACATCAAAGTCCGCCTGCTTCACAACGCCTGTGTTACCCTGCGCGTTCTTCAGTGTTACTGTTACTGTCTTGGACTTCTTCTTGTGTATGAATGTAATCTTCACCTTGTCGCCCGGGCGCTTTGTCGCCAGCACCTCCTGCAGTTCGGCCATCTTTGTCACTTTCTTGTCATCGACAGTGGTGATAACATCGCCTTCCTCCAGTCCGGCATCAGCTCCGGCACCCTCTGCCTCTACGCTGCTTACATATACACCGTCGTTCACGCCGAGGTCCACTTCCTTGTCCTGTGCCTTCTGTGCGTCAATCCATTTCCTTGCGTCTGCACCGGCAATGCCAAGAAGTGCGCGCTGTACCTGGCCGTATGTCTTTATGTCTGCCACCACCTTGTTCATTATTGTGGTTGGGATGGCAAAGCCATAGCCGCTGTATGAGCCTGTCTGGCTGTACAGCATGGCGTTGATACCTACCAGTTCACCCTTGGTGTTGACTAAGGCGCCGCCGGAGTTGCCTGAATTGATGGCGGCGTCAGTCTGTATGAATGACTCCACACCATTGGCTCCGAGTGAGCGTGCCTTGGCACTTACGATGCCGGCTGTTACGGTTGAGGTCAGGTTGAATGGATTTCCTACCGCCAGCACCCACTCGCCGACGCGCAGCTTGTCTGAATCGCCGATGGGGAGGGATGGAAGGTCCTTGGCGGAAATCTTTATCAGGGCCAGGTCTGTTGTCTTGTCCGTTCCGACTATGGTGGCGGAGAACTCGCGGTTGTCGTTAAGTGTGACGGTAAGCTCGTCTGCTCCCTCCACAACGTGGTTGTTTGTCACGATATATCCGTCAGAAGATATGATGACACCAGAGCCTGCTCCCTCTCTCTTCGGGGTCTGTACCTGTTGCTGGCGCTTGCCGCCACGGCCGCCGGGATTGCCGAAGATTCCGAACGGATCAAAGAAGTCACTGAACGGATCGCTCTGTACGTCCACTGTCTTCACCTTGGCGTTCTGCAGAAAGCGGATATGCACTACCGCAGGCAGAGCCTTTTCTGCGGCGTATGTCAGGTCAACGGGCTGTCCCGTCACTACTGGTGCAGGTTGTGCAGCCTGCACAGAAAGGAATGTTCCTGCTGAAAAGGCAAGTGAAACGACGCACAATGCGGAAAGAAGATACTTTGAAGTTTTTCCCATTTGTTCTTTCTTTTTATGTTTTTGTTATTGTCTCAAGTTTACAGCCCTCAATCCTTACAAAGGATTTTTTGTTAAAAGCGCTGTTTTCGGTTGCAAATTTATAAGAAAAAAAGATTATATGGAAATATTCCGGCTATCCTTTTTGGTTCTTTTATAATTTGAAAGTACCATTTTAACGAGAGTTTATGATTTGGGACAGCCGTTTAATAGTTTTTTAAGGATGTTATGTCTGCATTTACTTTTGTGTTGGTTACGCTGTTATGGTGTATTGCGCCTTGTCGTTCTGGTTATCACTTGACGAGCTCATAGATTTCAACTCTGTTGGCATCTGTGGGAAATATCATGATGGCCCTGCCCGGACCAATCTTGTAAACAGTGCCTGCAACAGAGTTTGTGCTGTCGTATGATGTCTGAGGATCATCGTTTACGCTCCATCCTCCGAGAAAGATCAGGGACTTGGGAGTGTTCTGGTATACGTGTCCGGACTTCCTTTGGCTGCCGGTTGTCTTTTCAAAGAAGACCTTTCCGTTAGTGTTTGTGAAGCGACACTTGAAATATGGATATGAGAATATGCCGTCACGGGCCGCTATCTGAATGGAGCGCACTCGGCGGAACGCTGTCAGGTCACGGGGAGTGATGGGATAAACTTTCGCATTGAGCAGCTTCTCGACCATTCCCTTTTCCGTATAGCCATACGAACTGGGTGAAATGGTGGAGAGAATATCCCATGTCTGCTTTCTGTCAAGGGCCAATGCTCCATAATCTGATGGGTGTATTACTCCTTCCAGATTATGGTTAAGCCCCTCCGGCATTATGGCTTTCTGTTTGATGAGTTCTGTTCTCCCGTTGAAATACCAGTCCTCTCCGGGGCGGCCCATGGTTATTGTACCTGTCAGTTTATCGGATGTCTCTATAAGGAGACGGCCTTCAAAAGGACTGTCAGGGTCGTTTGCATTCATTATCAATGAGTCTCCTTGGACAGTCAGGGAGACATCTGTCCATCCGAAAGTGCGGAATATGCCGCAATGGCATACACTCAGCTGGTTGTCTGCGATAGAACAGATATTTATCATAAGGTCTTTTGGACCGTTCCATGCCCCTACGAGTTCGGAATTTTCGGCGGATGCAGGGGTGAATATGCTACATAACAATAAGATTGTAATCTGTAATTTGTTTTTCATTGAGTGTGTTTTGTGTGGCGTCTGTAATGATTTGGAATTGGGAATAAGGTTAATTACTCTCCTTATTCCTCTATATCAGTGACGAGTGATATGGCGCTCATGAACCTGTGGCTTACTGTTTCAAGCATAGCCACATTGAGGCGTGTCCTTGTACTGAAAGAGTGCTTGTCAAAAACTTTGATGATGCTGTTCATGAACAGCCGTTGCGCACGATGGAAAGGCTTTATGACAAAGGGCAGTTCCTCGGCTGCGAAGTGCATACATGATATGAGCATATTCCCTTCCATGGATGCGGTCTGAACCAGACCGATGCCTGACAGCCACGAATTTAGCTTGTTGTAGTCTATGTGTTTCTTATTGTTCCTTATGTAACACCCCATTGATACTATACCCTCGATGCTTGTATCTTGGGTTATAATGTATTCCGCATTCTTTATTATATAGTCAAGCAGCGTCAGAGTCTCGTCTGAAGTGTTGGGAGAGTTCATCTCCTCCTCCCTTACCTCATCCAGTTTCTTTTGTGTCCAGTGGTTGAACAGGTGTGCGGTAGTGTGGTCAAAGGCTGGCATTTCTTTGTCTGCGCCGCACTTTTCCAGTTCCATGAATAGGGCAGGGGGCACAGCCTCGTTGTCCTTTATATGCTCCGCGCCGGCCGCAATGTACCGCATTATGTTCATGTTTGCTGCCGCCGATACAAGTTTTCGCCACTTGTGCGGCGACATGGCCACAATGCTTTCGGTGGAGTCTGAATGCCCGTAGGCTCCACTTTCAAGCAGTATGGTGAGGTTGTGTATTATGGAACTGTGCATATTTGTCATGGTTCGTCTATCAATAGTTGTGCTTTCTCCAGATCTTCAGGAGTGTCTATGCCGATAGTCTCGGTGAAAGTCTCGCCTACCTTGATTTTGTATCCGTTCTGCAGCCACCGCAGCTGTTCCAGGCTTTCAGCCTTCTCTAATGAAGATTGGGGCAGTGCGGTGATTTCCTTTAGTACATTTCGGCGGTATGCGTACATGCCAATATGCTTCATGAACGGGTATTCTCCAGACCATTCCTGTTGTTCCTTGCCGCGGATGAACGGTATTACGGAGCGGCTGAAGTACATGGCGAAGTTGTTATTGTCAACGACAATCTTGGGAGAGTTGGCGTTGCTGATACGCTGCCATGCCTCTGTTCCGCAGAGTTTGTCGCTGTCCGGTACGAATCTGATGCCAAGTGTCGCTATCTGTGTGGCCTCATCGTCAAAGCACTTGCATACTGCCGCAATCTGTTCTGGCTGTATGAACGGCTCATCACCTTGTACATTCACTATAACATCAAAGGTCTCTCCTGCGGACTCTATCTTCTCCATGGCCTCTTCTATCCTGTCTGTGCCGCTCTTGTGCTCTGTTGATGTCATGACAACATTGCCATTCCATGAGCGTACATGGTCGAATATGCGCTGGTCATCAGTAGCCACCCATGTGGCGTCCATCTGTTTGCTCACCTGACTGTAGACTCTCTGGATGACAGTCATGCCGCCAAGCATGGCAAGTGGTTTGCCTGGAAAGCGCGTTGAAGCGTAGCGCGCAGGAATAATTGCTACATATCTCATATATTTTGTACTTTGTTATACTGTTTGGTATGTATACTTACTGTGTATTGTATTGCCTGCAAAGATAGTCATTATTATTTGTTCATGGCGCTTTTCTATGAATATTTTTCGGAATAATGATAAAAAATGTTGCATAATGGTTGTTTTTCCAAAATAAATTAGTAATTTTGAACCATAAATTACAAAATATACAACACAGGAAAACGGTGAGAATACATATATTACGAATCATATTGTTAATGTTACCAATAATGTCATCCGCCCAAAAGATAACGCTCGGCTCATGCGAGACACATGATAAGGGCACATATCAGGGTGAGATGCTTGGTGGCAAGCCGCATGGCAAGGGCAGTACACGGTTTCATAACGGTGACACCTTTGAGGGAGAGTATGTAAAGGGAAAGCGTCAGGGATATGGCGTGTATTCTTTTACAGACGGAGAACGTTACGAGGGACAGTGGTTTCAGGACCAGCAGCACGGTAAGGGCATATACTATTTCTCGAATAATAACCGTTACGACGGTCTGTGGTTCCGTGACTATCAGCAGGGACACGGTGTGATGTATTATTACACAGGGGACGTTTACGACGGAAACTGGCAGCAGGACAAGCGCCAGGGCAAAGGAAAGTACACGTTCAAGACTGGTGCCTACTATGACGGTGAATGGAAGAACGACATGAAATGGGGCCACGGATACTTTGACTGGGGTGATGGCAGCTCGTATGAGGGACAATGGGTGGAGAACAAGCGCTCTGGTAAGGGCGAGTTCCGCTATTCATCCGGCGACAGGTATAATGGTCTCTGGCGTGATGATGTGCAGAATGGCCGTGGAGTATATAAATTCCGTAACGGAGATGTGTACGAGGGCGATTATGTTAACGGTGAGCGTACAGGTGAAGGTATATTCAAGTATGCTAACGGTGATAAGTATACAGGCCATTTTACTGACGGCTATAAGGATGGAACCGGTACATTTGTATGGCGTAATGGGGACACCTACATCGGCCAGTGGAAGGATGACAGGCAGAATGGCCGCGGTAAGCTGTCGAAAAAGAATGGCGATGTGTACGATGGTACGTTCAAGAACGGACTGCCGGACGGTGAGATGATAATACATTATTCGGACGGTTCCAAGTTCAAGGGAATGTACAAGGCGGGCAAACGTCAGGGTAAGGCCATAGAGGAAAACCGCGATGGCGTGCGTTTTGAGGGCACATACAAGGATGATGAGCGTGATGGTGACTTCGTGGAGAAGGACCGTAACGGGCAGATTACAGCGCGCGGTACATACGATATGGGTATGAGGAGAGAGTGATAGTGATGAACCGATAATATTTTATTTACCTTTTAAATACAAAAACTATGATAGTAGACACAGTGGAAAACTTGAAACTCTATGTAGGCGTTAACCCTTTGTTCGCCGATGTGGTGGAGTTTATTGAGAATAACGATCTCAATGCGCTTGAGGCTGGTAAGCATTTCATCAAGGGCACAGACTTGTTCGTGAACATAACAACTGCTAAGGGCAAGACACCTGATGAGGCTGTGATGGAGACACACAAGGAAATGATAGACATACAGATACCTCTTGACGAGGAGGAGACATTCGGTTACATTCCACTTGAGGATATGCCGGATGATATTCCATACAATGCGGAGAAGGATATCACCAAATATCCGGACCTGCCAGGTAGCAGTTATGTCACTTGTCGGCCGGGAATGATGGCAATATTCTTCCCACAGGACGGTCATGCGCCATGTATTGCCAATGTACCTGAGTTCAAGAAGGCTATATTTAAAGTAAAGGTCTGCTGAGACTGCTAATAAGTTACCCACCTAAAATAATAAGGAATCATGGCAGAAACAAAGAAAACCACAGACGGAAAGCCTGCTGCGTCAAAGAAAAACGGGTGTGCAAGGAAGTCATGTGCTACGCGCAAGGCTGCAAAGGCCAATGTACCACAGCACATAGGGCTTGTGAAGAATGACAAATGGCTTGAACCTTTCGAGGAAGCAATACGTGGACGGCACAGTCATGCGGAGTGGATGATAGGGCATCTTACTAATAATGGCAAGAAGACATTGTCAGACTTCGCGTCAGGCTATCTCTATTATGGATTGCATCGCACCAAACAGGGAGGCTGGGTGTTCCGTGAATGGGCGCCTAATGCAACGGAAATATATCTTATCGGTGATTTCAATAATTGGCAGGAGAGCCCTAAGTATGCCCTGAAAAGGTTGAAGAACGGGCAGGACTGGGAGTTAAAGTTGCCAAAGACGGCTCTGAAGCACGGTGATTTGTACAAGATGCTTGTCAAATGGGAAGGCGGTCAGGGCGAAAGAGTGCCTGCCTGGGTGCGCCGTGTGGTACAGGATGATGAGACAAAGCTATTCTCTGCACAGGTATGGGAACCCGAGACGCCGTATGTATGGAAGAAAAAGACCTTAAAACCCGTTACTACTCCGCTTCTGATATATGAATGTCACATCGGTATGGGACAGGATGCGGAAAAGGTTGGCACGTATACGGAGTTTAAGGAGAATGTACTTCCACGCATAATAGATGATGGTTACAACTGTATTCAGATTATGGCGATACAGGAACATCCTTATTATGGCTCGTTTGGATATCATGTCAGCTCCTTCTTTGCTGCCTCAAGCCGTTTCGGAACACCGGAGGAACTGAAGGATCTGATAGATACCGCACATAAGAACGGTATCGCTGTTATCATGGATCTCGTGCATTCCCATGCAGTCAAGAATGAAAATGAAGGTCTTGGCAATCTTGCCGGAGACCCAAACCAGTACTTCTATCCCGGAGAGCGGCGTGAACACAATCAATGGGACAGCCTTTGCTTTGACTATGGTAAGGATCAGGTGGTGCACTTCCTGCTTTCTAACTGTAAGTACTGGCTTGAAGAGTTCCATTTTGATGGCTTCCGCTTTGACGGTGTTACCTCAATGCTATACTATAACCATGGTCTCGGAGTGGACTTCGGGGGATATGGCGACTATTTCAATGGTGGACAGGATGATAACGCTATCTGTTATCTCACCCTTGCCAACCGTTTGATACACGAGGTTAATAAGAATGCCATTACAATAGCGGAGGATATGTCCGGTATGCCGGGGCTTGCCGCAAAGTTCGAGGATGGAGGTTACGGCTTTGACTACCGTCTGGCGATGGGTATTCCCGATTATTGGATAAAGATGATAAAGGAGGTTCGCGATGAGGACTGGAAGCCTTCAAGCATCTTCTGGGAAGTAAAGAACCGCCGTTCAGATGAGAAGACCGTTTCATATTGTGAGAGTCACGACCAGGCACTCGTAGGAGACAAGACCATAGTTTTCAGACTTATAGACGCAGATATGTACTGGCACTTCAAGAAAGGTGATGAGAATGATGTGGCACATCGCGGCATTGCCCTTCACAAGATGATAAGACTGGTTACTGCGGCAAGCATTAATGGCGGCTATCTCAACTTTATGGGCAATGAATTTGGGCATCCTGAGTGGATAGACTTCCCACGTGAGGGCAACGGCTGGAGTTATAAATACGCGCGGCGTCAGTGGAATCTGGTTGATAACAAGGAACTGTGCTATCACTATCTCGGTGACTTTGACCGCAAGATGCTTGAGGTTATAAAGAGCGAGAAGAACTTCAACAAGACTCCTGTTCAGGAAATATGGCATAATGACGGCGACCAGGTGCTGGCATTTATGCGCGGTGACCTTATTTTCGTGTTCAACTTCTCACCTACACGTTCCTTCACCGACTATGGCTTCCTTGTACCTACGGGCTCATACGATGTCGTTCTCAATACGGACGCTGTAGAGTTTGGCGGCAATGGCCTTGCAGACGACTCCGTCACTCACCTTACCAATTATGACGTACTGTACGTTCAAGACAAGAAAGAGTGGCTGAAACTGTATCTGCCTGCCCGTTCTGCCGTGGTGCTGCGTAAGAATTAAAAAGTAACGCCTTGTTTTATTCTTGGTAATAATGTAAAAACGAAGAATGCTAAATAGAACAAACGATAGCACCACTGCTGTAAAGGCAGTGTGTGCTATCATTTTTATGGTTTTCATAGTGACGTATGTCTATTCGTTCCAATGCGACCTTCTTGCCATGACGCAGTACGCCTGGGCTGAAGGACAGACGCATTATGAACGTGTGATAGGTACGGTGACAATCACATTGATACTCTCCATACTTACATTAGTAATCAGAATCTTTGTGCGTCTGCCCCAGCGTGCCTTTTCTCTGGTATTCTTTCCTGCCTTTCTCCTGCTCGGTTTGCTCACTGCTGTCAATGTCAACGGGGCGTGTGTCACCACTTCCCAGTCATGGCTCATAGCCTTTCCGCTGATGGTTATAGCATATATTATAGTGGTGGGACAGCTATGCAGTTTCCAACCATTCATGACTCCGTTGCGCAGTACATCCTTTTTGTCACACCCCTGGTGGACAAACATCCTGCTAATGGTAATGATGATGATGATGACATACTCCATGGGCAATACAGATCGTACGCTGCACACCCGTCTAAAGGTAGAGCGTTATTGTCAGATGAGGGACTGGGACAAGGCTCTTGAGGTTGGTTTTCCGCAGTATGACAATGACTCCTCACTGACAATGCTGCGCGCTCTGGCCCTGGCCAATACGGGTCAGCTTGGTGAGAAGCTGTTTACATACAATGTAACGGGAGGCTCCAAGGCGCTGATGCCACAGCCCGACAAGTCCGTTACATTCCTTTTAGGTACCGATAAGGTGCTGTGGCGTACCATAGGAGTGGTTCCGTATGACAGAACAGAGGGTATAGTGGATTATCTGAAGCGTGAGATACACCGCGGAACCGTCACTACCGTTGCCGGAGACTACCTGCTATGTGCCTATCTTCTTGACCGGGACTTGCAGTCATTTGTCAAGGCTCTGCCATTATTCTATAATGTAGGAGACTCCATGCCGGCCCATTACCGTGAGGCATATCTGCTGTATTGTGAGAGATACAAGCAGCGCGACACTCTCATAGCGCAGTCCATGAGGGCTGATTATGCAGACTTTCTTGACGTCATGCGTACCAACCGCGCCCCAGCAGTGCGCGATGCGGCAATCCGTGATGCATATTTCGGCACATACTGGTATTATTATTATAAGCGTAGAGATTAGCATACCGCGCTTTGCGGACAACCTTCGATAAACACATTATTATATATATGAAGCAAAAGACCCTTATAATAACAGGCGGAAGCTCGGGCATCGGCAAGGCCACAGCCATGCTTTTCGCCGATAAAGGCTATAAAGTGTATGAGCTGTCACGCCATGGTGAGGATAACGGCAGTGTGACACACATCGACTGTGACGTTACAAATGCCGACGATTGCGCTAAGGCTGTCAGAAGAGTGATGGACGATTGCGGTGTCATTGATGTGATGATAAGCAATGCCGGCATGGGAATATCAGGTGCAATAGAGTTCACTGACATAAAGGAGGCGCGCCGTCAGATGGATGTCAACTTCTTCGGCACGGTTAATATCACACAGGCAGTGCTGCCATATATGCGTGAGGCCCGTGGAGGCAGCATTATCTTTGTGAGCAGTATGGCCGCAGCCTTCTCCATACCTTTCCAGGCTTTCTACTCTGCCTCAAAGTTTGCGGTCAACGGTTTGGCCATGGCCTTGCGCAATGAGGTGCGACCTTTCGGCATAAAGGTCAGCTGTCTGTTGCCCGGAGACGTAAAGACCGGTTTCACGGATGCCCGCAGCAAGAGTGTGGCAGGTGCCGAAGTCTATACCAATATGGACAAGGCTGTCAAGACCATGGAGCATGACGAGGCTAACGGAATAACGCCTTCACAGATGGCACGTAAGCTATTGTCCATGGCAGAGTCCCGTAATCCGTGCGCATACAGCACTGTCGGGCTCATGTATCATCTCTTCATACTGCTTAACAAGCTGCTGCCTGCGTCACTCGTTTACCGTATCGTTGGCAAGATGTATTAAAAATCAGATACCGTTCAAGACTCCATAATGCCATCATCATGGAGTCTTGCTTTTCAAAAGGTTCTCTCCAAGGTCCGCAAGCCTTTGGTGAAGCACCTCCTTTGTTAGGTTGTTCATGGCCTCGGCAGGCAGAAACTGCGCCGTGTCACCCTTGTCATCGTGCACCACTTCCGCAAGGAAATGGATGCGTTGCAGGTCATACAGCAGAGTATTTACAGTACGCATAGGGATTCCTATGCGTTTTTTTATCTCCAAAGCAGTAGGAGCCATCTTTCCAGTTGTAAAGCGTTGCTCCACCATTGTCATAATCCTCCATGACATTTCCACACGCGAGTGGAAGCTCGGCTCCTGCGGATTGATGGAGAAAAGGTCCTCGGAGTTCTGCCGACAATATGAAATCTCCGCTCCCACCAGACAGATTATCCATGATGTTTGCATCCATAACAGGAAGATAGGCAGTACCGCAAAGGAGCCATATATGGCGTTATAGCTCGCTATCCATATCTGTGAGTTTATGTATACCAACTGGAACAGCTGCCAGGACACGCCAGCCAGCACGCCGGGGATGATGGCAGAGCTTAGCTTTACCTTTGTGTTAGGCATGAACATATACAGTGCTGTGAATGCAATGGACAGTATCACGTACGGTGACAGCTCCAGCATGAAGGACGTTACGGGCCCTATTACCACCACATTGTGCACTATATGGTTCAGGGCAGTGGCAAGAATGGAGAGACCGGAGTTTATGACAATCACAATAGGGATGATGAACAGCAGCGCCATATAGTCCGTAATGGTGCGGAAAATGCTGCGCTGCCTCTTCACCTGCCATATATCATTGAATGCTCTCTCAATGTTTGAAATCAGCATCAGCACGGTCCACAGCATGAAGAGCAGGCCAATGCCGAGGAACAGACCCTTCTGTGTGTGCTTGAGGTATGAGTTTACGAATGTTATTATAGTCTCCGCCACGTCCGGTTGTGACGCGAGTGCCGTGGTAAACCATTTCTCTATGTATATAGAGTATCCGAAACCGCGTGCTATGGCAAACAGTACGGCCATTATTGGCACTATGGCGAGCAGTGAGGAGTATGTAAGGTTGCTTGCGGTATCAATAAGCCGCTTCTGTGAAATGTCCTCCCAAATGGCATAGGCATACCGTTTGGAAGTGGCAATAATGTCTTTTGTCTTTATGATTAAAGGCATACGCGATACATTGATGGCTTTAGTGAGAAAAAGAGATATAAAAAATAAAAAAGGAGGACAGTGCTCCTGTAAGCCGGGTTCTGTCTCCCCTGTACTCCTCTCGGAGCACTGGGGCGCCTCATCATTTATCTATTCTGTATGTCACCACACAGCTTTAGCCTTGCGGCTTAGCATTCTACCCTCCATCGTAAGGTTGAAGCCTCTCGGGCGGGTAACCCTGTCATGACGATGGTTTACTTGAACTTGCAGCCTCCAGATGGCACAGCACGGCTGTCACCAGCCGTCTGGTGGTCTCTTACACCACCTTCTCACCCTTACCTCCCGAAAAGAGGCGGTCCTTTTCTTCTGCCTTTACCTACTGTCACCAATAGCTTGTACTTTCGCAAGTGGAGCACCCTGTGCTGCCCGGACTTTCCTCTCGCATCCGTATCTGATGCCAGCGATGAAGCCGGAACACTGCCGTCCTATTCCAGTGCAAAATTACAAAAAAAAACATTGCGTGCCAAACTTTTCCTGATTTTTTATGGATGCGGGGCTTAAATCGCTCACTCTGTCCCGGCCGGGCCAAATATCGCGCGCCATTCTCTGAATGTCGTCACTCCTTTCTGCCCGAACTTCATCAGTGACTTCTCCGCCTGCCCGAATGTCTTCATGCTGTCAAGGCGTGTCTTGGAGAAGAATTTGTCGGCATAGCATATAATTCTCTCCTCCACACTCTCCGGAACGAGGTCCGTCTCTGGCAGTGGCAGCTGCTGTTCCCTTATGCTTTCGGCCGTCAGTCCCGTTCCTGTGTGTCTGGCGCACACACGTGCGTATGGTGTAATGTCCGTGTCCCGTATATACATTCCGGCGTATTCCTCCAGCATGGCCGCCCCAAGTACCCCGTGGCGTATGTACGGTTCGGTGCCGAAACAGTGTATGCCCGGAGCGTCGCACCTCACTATTCCAATGTCATGCAGCATTGCTGCCTCGTATACAAAATCCGCATCCGCGCCTAATTCCGGATGCTTCGTGCAGATGTCCCGTGCCAGTTCCGCCACACTTCTGCTGTGTGTCATCAGTATTTCCCTAAGTGGAGCATTGCCGTTTGCAGGAAAATAATGGTCTATGATGTCCTGATAGTTCATTTATGTATAATCTGTAGTGTTGTGTTTAGCTTAATCTGTCTATTTCAGTAATATCTCCTTCACCACGGTGGCCGACGCCCCTGTGCTGCCAGTGTGCTGCAGATGGAAGCCGCCGTAGGTGTTCGGGTGCGGCATCCCGGCCTCCAGTCTCTGTGATGTCTCCGGATAGTTGCTGTTACTTATATCTGCTGACAGCGAGACACTGTCTGCTGTCAGCGTCACAGCGCATCCTCGCTTGAACAGGTCACAGCGTTGTGGCGAACATATCGGTGTCACCGTCCCCCCGTTGTACTCCACAAGCGCCACCTCCACGGCGTGGTCGTAGTCCGGAGTGCGTATGAAGCGTATGCCGTATCCTGTCAGTGTGCGTGTGCAGAACTTTATGCAGATGTCCAGATACTGCCCTGTCGCAGAGCCAAAGCCCTGTCCCGGACCCTTGCAGGGGTCCAGTGTGACGCGGCAGGTCTGCCTGCCTACGGCCTTCCTCTCATCCTTTGGCGTGTACATCATCCTTGCTCCCCGCTGCAGCTGCACCATGCCCCATGAGCCTTCAGCCCCGTCCACACCCTCGGCATATCCCCATGCCGGGCGTGAGTTGTCCGCCTGCCAGTCGTACAGCATGGTGTCCTTGGGCTTGTGGCAGTCCATTGTCCATCCTCCCGGCACGATTTCCGTCTGTACCTGTATGGCGAATGGCGGCAGAACAGTAGGCAGCTGCTCTGTAGGCTGTGGCACATTGAGCGGCTTTCCATTGAGAGTGCATCCTGTCATTACGCATCTGTGCTCTGGGTTGGGCCGTTTGTTCCACTCTATCTTCAGGTCCGGGTCGTCACTTGTCCACCTGCAGCCAGTCATTGTTACGGGTCCGCTTACCTTTGTCAGGTATTGCGTGCCTCTGGTCTTTGAGTGCAGGTCACAGTCTGTGAACACTGCGCCCCCATTCCTGTCCGTTGTGTAGAACGGCTTGCTTGAGAACAGCGTGAAACGGCACCTGTTGTACACGCCCGTACCACACAGCGCGTCGTCGGTGCATTCAAAGTAGCAGCCTTCAAACACCGTGTGCCGCGCTCCGACAAATGGACATAGGTTCAGGCGTGATATGAAACGGCAGTTGCGCAGACTGTAGTAGTCGCCGTTACAGATGGCAAGCTGCGCCTGCACTATGGCCTCCTTCCTGCGCTTTCGGTTCTTGCGCGCGTCCCTATTATATATAAGGTCTACGTTACAGTAGTTGCCGAACGTCATGTTCTCCGCCTCAATGTGGCTGCCCGTAAAGTGAAACATGGTGAAGTTGCCGTCCGCACCCTGCGTCTGTCCACGGTTTACGGCCAGCACCACGTCCTCGGGCTTCTCTCCCAAGCCCGTCATTCTGACCCTGTTGAGGCTTACTTTCATTGCAAAGGGCGTCTTCTCTCCCGCCTCCGGCCGTCTTATCTCCTCGTCATCAGGGTTGTCTATCCAGTAGACTGATGGCATTATGTATATGTTTGTCCACAGAGTGTCCTTGCGTGCATGGTGTTCCGCATAGCGCAGGGCCTCATTTACCGTTCTGAAGGTGTACGCTTTCTCTTTTGTCCGTATGTCGTTGACCAGCAGATGCCGTGCGTCTGTCCGCATCATTTTACCCTTGTACTCAAAGGAAGTCTGTGCCAATGCACTGACAACAGGCAGTGTCAGCATGAGGACAGTGCGGAAAATCATGGTGATTGTATGTTTCATGGTGCAAAAGTACGTTTTTCTTCTCATTTAACCAATATTTTAATATAAAATTTTGCGAAGAAATAAAAACTTGCTATCTTTGCCCCCGAAAGGACATAACCATTAAAATTGTTACTGTTATGAAGAGAATGCTATGCTTGTTTGTCGTTCCTGTCTCGGTTGGGCTTCTCACTTCATGCGTCAGCTCTAAGGCGGAGGTGGTGAATAACGGTGTCAATATGACCGTGCCCGTTGGCACTGTGCAGACAGATGTACGTCCCCGGGCCTCATTGTCCCTCGCCAAGGGCAAATACAGTAAGAAGGACAAATACTGCGAGGTCAGCATTGAGGCGGAATGGCCTTCCGGCCCCGATGCCGTGTCAGCCGCCATACGGCGTGACCTGTTAGTACAGATGGACACCTGTCTGGCCTACGACTATATGGACAGGGAGATTCCGCTCTACAAGGGTGACCTCTCATCACCCCAGGTGGTGGTTAATCACTATGGAGAGCATACATACAAATTGCTTCTTGATATGTCAAGGGAGAACCATCAGGCACGTGTGGAGACGGAACATGATATCGCGGCCGAGAACGGGGAGAAGTTTCAGGAGCCCGAGGTGATACCGCTTGTAAAGGACATGGAGATAAAAAAGGATAAGGAGACATCCAAATGGTGCCTTTTCAAGATGGAGTACTACTGGTTCACTGGTGGAGCGCATGGCGTGGAGAACACCTCATACCACACGTATGACAAGGCTACAGGCAGGCGGTTTACGGATTTTATCAGAACCGATGCGCTGAATTCCATGCAGCCATTGCTTCGTGCCGGACTGAAAGAGTATTTTGTCCGGAATGGCGAGAAGCTGTCTGACAAGGAACTGGACTCCTATCTGCTGTTGGAAGGCAAGATGATACCTCTGCCGTCAAACTCTCTCTACCCCTCGTCCAAAGGCCTTGTCTTCTGTTATGACAGCTATGAGATAGCACCCTATGCGGCAGGTCAGCCGTCATTCACCATTCAGTATGACAGAATCAAGCCCTACATGACGGCTGCGGCCATAGAGCTTCTGGGACTGTAGTATTCCAGTTCCACAGAGACAGTGAAAAACCGGATTGTAAGTAAAATGCCCTTTTTACTTACAATCCGGTTTTTCCTACCCCTCAGAGAATCGCGTATTTGAAAATTATTTCCCCGTTGGCGCGTACAGCGCATTCTTCGCGTGTTTTGTTAAGTTGTTGACTGTCTTGTGATTACCTTGCTCTGTGCTTCGTAACCAACTTGAAATTGCCCTGAAAGGGGCCTTTTTGCGCTGCAATCACAGCCCTTTTGTTGTGTAATCAGATAGAGATAGCATGGTAATATCTATCAAATCACAAGGTAAACACTATCTTATTGCAGGCCAAATCCGTCTTCTTTACGTTCTGAAGCCATAAAAAGCGGCGTTCATCTCTCTAAAACGCATGGTCAGGTCGTAGTTCCTGAAAAAACGGATTGTAAGTAAAATGGCTGCTTTACTTACGGTTTGTAAGTTGTATCATTTTGCTGTCAAATCGCAAATCATGATTTATACAGCGCACTTTACAATCTTTTTCTGTTAATAATACTTAAAAAATTACCCCCCGTTAATTAATTTTAACCTGTTGGCGATTGAATATACATTTTATTATCTTTGCAAAAGAAAATTATGGAAATTGATATTAAAAAGTATAAAAAGGGTAATGGATGTAAAAATACAATGCTACAATATAACTATATGAGACTTTATACGCTGATAATCATCTTTGTAACGGCGCTGCATACAGCAGGCGTACATGGACAGACGGTAGCTGTTAAAAGCAACCTGTTGTATGACGCTACGGCATCGCTGAACCTTGGGGTGGAGGTAGACCTGTCATTGAAATGGACAGCCGAGCTTTCTGGCAACCTGAATGCCTGGGATATGTCGCACGGACGTAAGTGGAAGCACTGGTTTGTGCAGCCCGAGGTGCGCTATTGGCTTTGTGATCATTTCTCAGGGCATTTCTTTGCCGCGCACGCTATTGGCGGAAAGTATAATGTTGGCAACCTTAAGAACGCCATAAAGTTCTTGGGTACCGATATGTCGGCGCTGTCTGACAACCGCTATCAAGGGTGGTTCGCAGGGGCAGGAATAGCATACGGCTACGCATGGCCTTTGGGTATACACTGGAATCTGGAAGGAGAGATAGGCATAGGCTGGATATATACGCGGTATGACAGGTTTGAATGTGCCGGATGTGGCCGAAAGGAGGGTGAGGGACTTAGTAATAACTTTGTCACCCCTACAAAGGCGGCCGTGAACTTGGTTTATGTTTTCTAAAAAAGGCAATCATGACACGAAGAGGACTACTATATATTATGCTGGCAATGGTGCTGGTGCAGAACGCGGCGGCGCAGAATGTTGCGGATGATGAGGCTGGAGCGGTGACGGGAGCCGTTATGGAGCGTAACGGGCAGTTGATGACGGTAAGGATGAACATGGTGCCCGGACGTCTTGATGTCACTTCCAACCGCGTGGCACTTCTTACACCTGTTATCGTGAAGGGGCAGGACTCGCTTGCGCTTCCTTCTGTGGGCGTGTATGGCAGCAGGCGTTATTACTTCTATGTCCGTGGTGGACACAGTATGCTTTCTGGCGCGGACGAGATGACATACCGCAGTGCTGACGCGCCCGATACCATAAGTTACAGCAGGACTGTGCCGTTTGAGCGGTGGATGAACGGCTCGCACCTGTACGTGCGCCGCAGGGATTACGGCTGTTGTCATACATTGCTGACCGATGGCGGCACTGTTGAGGTTAGGCGCTTTCCCCTTCAGCCCGATTATTGGGAAGAGCTGCCGCCATTCGCCTTCATAAGGCCAAAGGCGGTCAGCGTGAAAACGAGGGAGTTGAGCGGCTCGGCGTTCATAGACTTTATAGTGAATACCACCGACATACGCCCCGAATACAGGAACAACACGGCAGAGCTGGCCAAGATAACGGCAACCATAGACTCGGTACGTGATGATGATGACCTGACGATAACGTCGCTGTCCATCAAGGGTTTTGCATCGCCAGAGGGCAAGTATGCCAACAATGAGCGCCTGGCAAGGGGGCGCACGCAGGCTCTGAAGGAATATGTTGAAAAGCTGTATGACTTCGGTGAGGGGACTGTCGTTGCCACACATGAGGCGGAAGACTGGCAGGGACTGCGCCGATATGTGGAGAGGAGTAATCTGAAGCATAAGGGTGAGATTGTCGATGTCATTGACAGCAGGATGCAGCCCGATGCCAAGGAGGCGAGGATCAGGGAGGACTATCCCGAGGATTACCGCTTCCTGCTGCAGCATTGTTTCCCTGCGCTGCGACATTCTGACTACAGGATAGAGTACACCGTCAGACAGTTCAGTGATGTGGAGGAGATAAAGAGGCTGATGAAGACGCAGCCAGGAAAGTTAAGTCTGGAGGAGTTCCACCTCGCGGCACAGACCATGGAGCCTGGAAGTGATGAGTTCTATGAGGTGTATGACATTGCTGTGCGTATGTATCCTGATGACGCTACCGCTAATCTTAATGCGGCGTACGCGGCAATAGGTAGGCGTGACATGAACAGGGCGGCCGCTTGTCTGGAAAAGGCGGGACGCTCTCCCGAGGTAGTGTACGCCAAAGGGGTGCACGCCCTGTTGTCGGGAGATGAGGAAAAGGCGCGCACGCTGCTTATGGAGGCGGAGAGAATGGGAGTGAAAGAGGCAGAAAAGACATTGAGACTGATAGATGAAAGCAAATTATAAATCATTAAAAAACAATTGAGAATGAAAAAGAATTATTTATTTCTAAGCCTTATGGCGGGAGTGCTTATGGCTGGATGCTCGTCCGGAGATGAACTTTCACAGGACGAGAAGATTGTGGAGCGAAACACAACGAACTTTATCAGAGTGAACATCACGCAGAGTGGAACGGCTACAAGGGCTGGTGAGACATTCGATGTCGGCACTGATTCGGAAAGAAAAATCAGCCAGTTGCTGTTTGCCTTCTATGATGCTGCGGGCAATAACATCGCATCACAAATTGTAGGTTCTAATCCGCTTGAATGGACGCAAGCTACTAACCCAGGGGATAATATCAGTGATACACGTTCCATTGTGGTACCTGTAAACCTTCAGGCAGGAATGAAAATACCCTCTAAGATGATGGTATTTGCAAACTATACGCAGGAGAATCAGGTTGGCGAAGCATTGGTTAATATTCCAACTAAGATGCGTGAACAGTTTCAAAATAGTGAAGGTAATTTCACAATGAACAACTCTGTGTATTTCGATGCAGGCGGAAACAAGCAGATGGAAGTGCCGATAAAAGTTGAAAACTTTGCGACTTCAGAGGAAGAAGCGCTAAACAACCCTGGCATAGAGGTGAACTTGGAGCGCATAGCGGCAAAGGTGACAGTGAAGATGGGAGAAGGTGTTGCGCCGGAAATAAATGAACTTCAATCAGGAACGGATAAGGATAATAAATATTATCTGAAGTTTTATAAGAAGTCATGGGGCTTGAATGCACTGGAGAAGAAATCGTATCTGACAAAGCAGTTTGGTGATGCCACATATTCTAACTTAAATGGGAACCTGAATAGTACAGATAGTCCTTGGGAATGGAATGATGTAACGAACAAGAGATGTTACTGGGCACGCTCTATTTCTTATCCTGTGACAGATAAATTCCCACAGGTTTATGATGATATATATGACAATAAAGCTGATGCTTATACTTTGCAGTATGTTTCATATAATAGTATCGTAAACAAGACGGATAATAAGGGCGCGGACTATGGTGCTCCTCTTTACTGTATGGAGCATACAATGAGCGCTCCCGTATTGAATGGCGATTATAAGAACTCCGCCGTGACATCTGCGATCATTGCCGGTGAATACAGAATTTATAGCTCTAAGGAGGATGCCAATGCTGACAACGACAATTATCTGAAGTTGACAGCAAATGAAGGCGAGACACGTCTTGCCACATTCTATGTTTATGGCGACCAGAATAGCCCACAAGTGTATGTCTCCGACGATGAGATACTGGAAGGAATGGCAAAGGGTCAGAATATAATAAAGAAGCAGAAGACCGGGGGAGAGCCAGAGGCGCTGAGCGCGGAGGACTATGCAACGGTCTTTGAGATTAAGCATCCTACGACAAATGAGCGTAAAGCCACCAAGGTTGGTGAGTCATATATCACAATCCTGTTGAAGGACACTCCGACACTGACGGATACGGATTATAAGCTGGTGTATCTGAATGCGGAAGGAAAATATGTTGAATATCAGAATTCTGCCAAGAATGATGCCAATCTCGCCATATACCAGCAGGTAGGAATGGCTGAGAAGTTCAATGAGGGCAAGTCTTACTATGGCGTTCTGATAGAACACCTGCGTCCACAGCTGCCCGCGGCAGTGGACGGAACAGTACAGTATCTGACAGGTAACTATGGTATTGTGCGCAACCACTCATATAACCTCAATATCCAAGGCATCAAAGGACTTGGAGTTGGCATAGATAATCCGGAGCATGAGATTGTATTGCCTACAAACACCATGAGATATTACGTGAAGATGACGCTGAACGTGCTGTCATGGAGGGTGGTGAACACGCAGAATGTGACTCTTGACAAGCCGATACAGTAAGTGATGCGCTATTAAAAAATAGCATAATAGACTATCCGTGGGGAGTCGGACGGCTCCGATATGATAATGTCCGGGGCGTGGAATGGCTCCCCACGGGATATAATATTCAATAAGAACCAAGCATACGTACATGAAAGCATACTGCATTCGTAACGTGTTGAAGAACGTGACGCCTATCCTTCTGGCGCTGTTTATGTTTCCGTCATGTGACTCTATGATATATGACGATGAGGGAAACTGTGAGGTCAGCTACCGTGTAAAGTTTGTATATGACCGTAACCTGAAGTTCGCGGACGCCTTTGGGGTAGAGGTGGATTCGGTATCATTGTACGCTTTTGATATGGACGGAAGGCTGGCATGGAGCGGAACAGAGTCCGGAGAGGCGTTGTCACGGAAAGACTACGCTATGACTGTAGGCTTAAGGCCGGGAGTGTATGATATGATAGCCTGGTGTTACGGTAATAACGGTGGGCAGAGGTTTGTTGTAGGCAATGGCGGTGTGCCGCAGTTGCGCGAGGACATTTACTGTTCTCTGTGCAGAAATTATGCGGATGGTGTGGCAGTAGTGGACAGAAACCTACAGAGACTGTACCATGGAAGGAATGCCGCAGTATGTCTGCCTGACACTTTCGGAACGGTGGAGCGTGAGATTCACCTTATGAAGAATACCAACTCCATACGTATCATGCTGCAACACCTGAATGGAATGAGTATATCCAAGGACGACTTTGATTTCAAGATAATATACGCCAACGGCCTGATGGGGTATGATAACAGTCTGCTTGACGATGAGCCACTGACATACAGGCCTCATGTAAAGAGGAATACGCAGGCCGTCATAGGCGGAGAGGCTGGTGGAGACACGCAGACAGAGGTGCAGGGAGTGTTCGCGGAGATTACAACAGCACGCCTGATGGCTGCCAATGAGCCGCTGCTCATTGTGACAGATCGGACCAGAGAGAATAAGGAGATAATAAGAATACCGCTCTGTCAGTATGCGCTTATGGTAAAGGGACAGTACACCAAGGCGCTGACAGACCAGGAGTATCTGGACTATCAGGACGAATATGCCATGACTTTCTTCCTTGATGACAGTAATGACTGGTACACGGGAGTGGGAATTTACATCAACTCATGGCACGTTGTGCCTCCGCAGGACGAGACTCTTACGGGGAAATATTAACAGAATAGGGAGATTATTAGAAAGGATAATAAATAGATATGCTGAATAATAGCCACATATTGGTGCGGCTGTCCATACGGGCTTGGGCCCTTCTGGTGTGGATAGTGCTGTCGGTGTGTGCCGTGGCGTGCGACTCGGAGGAGGAGATACCGCAGCCCGAGCAGCCTGACGGAAGCATGACTGTCAGCATATCAATAAAGACAAACGGCAGCACAGGTACCAGAGCGGTGGATGTTTATGACATGATAGGGACAATGGAGGAGAACACCATTAATGTTGTTGATGGTGATTACCGTATTCTTCTGTTCGATAAAGACGGCTGGATGGTTGGAAGATTTGATGACATTCAGCCCGTGACAGGTGAGGAACAGAATGTAAACCAGTATGTGGTAACAGCTTCTCTTGACAAGACCCTTCTCGACTTCACCGTTGTTGTGCTTGCAAACTGGGAGCAGAATGGCTGGCATTATCCTTTAGTGGCCGAGAGTATAACCACCATAGACGGCCTGATGGCGGACATGGACTGCCAGTTTGATGTGAAGGAAGGATGGAGGCCGTTTCATGAAGATGGTGCAGTAAGGACAGGCGGGATGCCGATGTTCGGTATGCACAGCTTCTCTGTAAGTCAGGAAGAGGCCAAGAATGCTACGAGAGAAGCACCCGTTAACCTCTCGGAAAGTGAGCAGGATGTGATATGGATGGTGCGTTCGATGGCGAAGATAGAGGTGGTGGACGCCATGGACAAGATAAATGACGATGACTATCCGAGGCTTGAGAGCGTGACATTTGCTCCGTATATGAATGCTGGCAAGCTGATACCAGACGCTTTCTCGAATGGAAACGGTGAGCGGTGGAATAATGGCAGTCAAGTGAGCAGGGTGTCGTTGCCTGCCGGAAAGACTCCTGTAACGGGAGAGCTTGCCCTGTTCAGCATTGCGGATGCGGATACGAAACGTGAGAAATATGTGGCATACGTGGCGGAACAGAGCCTGAACCAGCAGAAGGCATACCTGTATATAACTGTAAGGAACAGGCCTGACGGTACTACGGGAGACGGTTTGGTGACAGTAACATACGAACTGGACGTAAATCAGGAGACAGGTATGCAGATATTACGTAATCATCTGTACCGCTTTAACATAAAGAGCGTCTCCTCTCAGCTGATAAATGTTGAGTACGTTGTATGTCCATGGTCTGGATACAAGGTGGACATACCTGTATTTGACTGACTTCATAGATTAGTTTTAGAACCATATAACTTAGCAATGTGCAGCGTATGGATTTGCATGACATAATGATATTATATAGGAACCGTAAGCTATTGTCCGGGCTTCTCATGACGGTGATAATCATTTCACTGTCCGCGTGCAGTGACGCATTTGAGGTCTATGGCCCGGAAGGCGAGAAGACTGTGGTGTCACTGCTGCTCCATACCCCGGAAATGGCAGTGCGCACAAGGGCCGATATGGATGCCAAGCAGGCGTGTCTGGTCAACAATGTCTGGGTGGGAATATATGACGCGAAGACAGGACAGCGCAAGACGCATCTCATAGTGGAGAAGAATGAGACTCCTGATGAGCATGATCCTAAAATGCTTGTGGAACGGATTGAGACCACATCGGGCATGAGTCATATTGCCGCCGTTGCTAATATAGACAATATTTTCGGTGTCAGTACGGATAAGCCAGATGCCTCTCTGCGTACGGTCAGGGAGCTTCTGGATGAGGCGGACACATGGGAGAAGTACCGTACTGTCAGCATTATGCAGACACAGTCGGGCAATGTGAATACGCCTATCGGTGCATTGAGTATGAGCGGAATGTACTATGAGCAGAAGAAGGAGGACGCTTCAGACTGGGTGGAGGCAAGCAATATGCCTTTCTATATACCCGCTGGCAAGAATATCACTCTGCCGGGAGCGGTGCATCTGCGCAGACTGATGTCGCAAATACGTTTTAATGTCATAGAAGGAGAGAATATTGTGGTTACACCTATCAGCTGGCAAGTGCATAATACACCGAATATCACGTATCTGCGTGAACAGGTTACCAATGCGACTGATGACATGGAGAATAGCGGTGAAGGCGTGTATTATGCGGCTTCCGGACTTTTTCACAGTTTTGAGAAAGCGAAAGCCACGCTGGCCAATGGAACAGTAAAAGACTGTATGACATTTGACTTCTGGCAGTTTGACAATAAACACACGGGACTTGACAAAACCAATCTCGGTGAAAGTGATTATTTCGGTGTGGAGGAGTATGCTGACAGGGAACGGGAATGGAAGGCTGACGCCGATGACAATAAGAAAACAAATACGGGAGTGTACAAAAGTCTGTGCCCGACCTCTGAGGGTGACGCCAATAATAAGGCGACATACGTGGAGCTGAAGGCGAAAGTGGAGTACAATGTGATGATAACACAGAACGCGGACGGTACGGAAGTGGAGAAGGTAGTGCCTGCTGGCACTACAGGTTCTGTGCACCGTATAGGCTACAGTACATACACTGTGCATCTGGGATACTGCGAGGGGAGTGATGAAGTTGAGAAATCCAAGGACTTCAACTGCCGCAGAAACACCAAGTATACGTACAACCTGACTATAGAGGGACTCAATAAGATAAAGGTGGAGGCTATGACAGACGGGGAGCCGCAGCCTGGAACGGACGGTGACATTACCGATATAGAGGAGAAGAACATAATGGAGCTGGATGCACATTATAACACTTTCAACATTACGCTGACAAACAAGCAGCGTAAGGACATGAAGTGGCTTATAAGAACGCCATTTGGCAATGACGCGTTAGGACAGACAATCTTCTCGGAAGACTATAAGACAGGAGGCATACACGCCGGACAGAAACTTGATGATAACCAGTTCTACACATGGATACGCTTCAAGCCTACAACTGATGCCAATACACTGCGTGTCTATAAGGACAAGGGTGACAACAGTGATCTGATGACATTGCAGGACCTGGCCGATCCTGTTAATCATCCAGGTATTAGAAGAATGAATAACAAGTACGTCAATCATAGTACAATTGATGACACACAGTTATATTATACCGTATTTGTGGATGAATATGTATATGAAAAGGATTTGGAAGGTAAAAATCTGCCGCTTAATGGCTGGTATAATTACGTGAATAAGAACCCGCGTATGGTATGGCTTGTCATAGATAAGCTGAACACTTCCACCGATAAGGAGAGTATGTATATCAAGTCTGATTACATGATAATGCAGAAGTCCATCATGACTTTCTATAATTCGCAGGCCTCCACAGCAATCGGCATAGAGCATAAGAATGAGACGTTCGGCTATAATCTTGGCTGGTCCAGTACAGCATACAATAATTTGTCCGGTTCTGTCAATGAGGTGAATGGACGCTACAACGTATGGACTTATCTGACAAACGCTAAAGTAGCGTGGAAGGATGTAGCGAAGACTGGTACTGCAAATATTAATAGCACGAATGTTACAACGACACAGGTATGTCATCGCGACCCTGTCAGTTCTGTACAGTACCCTCTTGCGGGCGAGGCGGAAGAGCCTAAGGGGGGAGTTACAGAACCATTGTACGCACTGAAGTCGTTTACCTCATCCTCAAGATGGCCTTCAGATAAGAATCTTAACTATAACCCATTTCCAAGCAGTGGAGAACTGTATGACATTGTCACGGCTTGCATGAACAGAAACCGTGATGAAAACGGAGATGGTAAAATCGATATGTCGGAATTGAAGTGGTATGTGCCGACATATAACAGGTATGTACAGATGGTATTGGGACGCAATTCTATTCCGGAACCGCTGATGGACTTTTCCATCACTCCTGTTTATAATGGAAATACAACAAATGGCAATAACAGTGACTACAATACCCGTTTCCATTTTACCTCAAGTGACATGAAGAATATATGGGCAGAGGAGGGCACATCATCATCAACATGGGATAATGGTGGTTGGGAGCGTGGCGCATGGCAGGTGAGGTGTGTCCGTAATCTTGGGGCGAATCTTTCTACAGTTCAGACAACCGACCCTATAGATATTGCCTATACATGGAAAGAGGCGGACAGGACTTTTGAGATGAAATATTATAATACGGAGGTGCTGCGTGCAGGAATCAGAGGAAATCTCGGTGAGCATGATGTGGCAAGTTTCCTAAATCAGCCGGCATATATGTTTGAGTATGCCAAGGAGGATTGCTCGGCGACAAACACTGACGCTACCCTTTTCAGTGGAACAAATCTGAACTCTGGAGTAGATATAGACAAATGGATAGAATATGTCAATGACAACAGCGTGTGTGGCAAATACTCACAGGAGGCAGACGGGTCAGACAAGGGAACGTGGAGAGTGCCAAACCAGAAGGAACTAATAATGATGATGCGTGCGAATTTATTTAAGAACGGCAGTGGGCATTGGGCTTCGTGCACAAGAGAGCACTATGACATGGCTTCTGCCGGTGGTAAGAGACGCTTTTTCATCTCTCTGCCACAGGGTATGACTATTAGTACAAACTCGGTACGTGCCCGCCACGTGCGCTGTGTGAGGGATGTGATAAAATGAACGGAATGAGAAATGTGATACTGGTAATAGTCCTGCTGCTCGCATCATGTACTGTAAACGGGCAACAACGTCCGCATGGAGAACTGCCACTGCCGCAAGTGCCCGAGGAACTGACCTCGCCAACGGACAGGGCGGCATATATAGCGGAGCATTTCTGGGATGCTATGGACTGGAGAGACTCCACACTGCTGCGTGACAAGGCTTTCATGGAGCAGAGTTTCGCAAACTTCCTAAGCCTGTTCCCTATTCTTACCCGACAGGATGGCGAGACG
>JAUNOM010000032.1 GCA_030531085.1 Prevotellaceae bacterium
AATTTTGGATTATGAATATAATGAAACTGCATCCGGGCTGGTTGGCATCATTTTCAAATATGATATGTTTTATAATGCTTTTAACCGCTGTCGGAACAGCTTTGTGACTTCTAATAAAATAATCACGTTAACAGAACACGGCTGATGCTATATATAATAAGGTGTAGCCATCTGCAAATGGTAATCAAAAAAATTGTTTCTGCCAAAAGAGCTACTGTTCATTTGAACAAACTATAAGAAATCCCAACATTAAAGAATGGTATCAAAGAACGTTCTTGCTCAAACGTCTCTCCTGACAACTCTATCTCCTTCCTGCTTTTTGTATATAGTCCACTCTTCAAAGGTATAGAAAAGCCAGCCTTGGCTGTAAGAAAGAAGTCCTTATTTATAATATACTCATACATTAATTCTGGCCTCATGGCTACTTCACTATAATAACATACAGATGGCAATTCTTTCATATTAGTACGCAAATAGAAATTATCAGATACCATTGAACCTCCTATCGAAAAACGCTGCCTCTTCATCTGGTAGCGAAGATACAACTGACTTGGCACAGAAATGTCAATACTCCAATCAGGATTAGAAAAACGATGCCAATAAGACAGCACTGGCATAACAGGTATCTCACCCAATGTCATTCCCATCAACCCGGCGCTAAAACCTGTATTATGTCCTTTCTTAATAATCAATGCAGCAACAAAACGCCCCTGCACCTTTCCCCAACCTTTATTCCATCCATCCACAAGCACGTCAGCAGACAACAGCAACGGTATGTTAAACAGATTCACGAAATAAGACGCACTCACTCCTCCTTTATAATAACTGTGGTCATTTACAAGAAAGACATTTGACAAATCATTCTCTGAAAGACGAAAATTATAATTTGAATACTGCAAATTAGCATACAATGACAAATAGTTTATCTTTACCACAGGTATCATTGTCGAGAACCGAATAGTATGTAAATTCTCTTTACGTGATTTCTCCATCTCCTTTCCGCCTTTAGCGAATGTATAATTATGATTACCGTTCATCTCCCAATACAAGTTGACAGTACGATATCTGGAAAAGTTCTTAGCAACAGCAGAATTAAAATCACTAACCAATGAGTCCGTTAATGCTTGAGACTTACAAGGTATGACTGTCGTCTCTGACAGCATAGCAATAAGGAACAGGAATGTTTTCAATACAAATCTTTTAGCCACATAAGACACAGGATAACGATATCCGACAAACATAATATTTAAAATTCTATTCATTGTATATTATTTTTTGCTGCAAAATTAATACATTCCAAACCATTGCGCAAGGTCTAATCTTTAGTGATGTTGGACTAATCTTTATGGAGCAACACGAACATTAACAAAAATTATTAAGAAATCCTTGTACATCTTCTAAAAAATCATTTATTTTGTACCTCAATTACGCACAATGCGAAATAACTCTGTAGCAAAACACACTGTCATTAATGGGGAATTTCAAATATCTTAATCTAATAGAACGAAACAAGAAGAAAGAAGAAATCACAAACTACCTTAAAGACGATTTCTGCATATATGAAATTTCCTATCACCCACCACTCGAATATCCATTCAAAACGAACGAGTACAGCTGTTACATTTGTTTAGAAGGGGAATCAAGAGGAACAATAGACTTGTCCTCATTCTGTCTGCGCCCATCTTTCCTGGCCGTCAATACACCTGGACAACTGGTTGAGCTATACTCCATGAGCAAAGACTTTCGCGCTATCGGCATTACCATGAGCCGTGAATTTATCAGTAATCTCGGACTTCCCTACAGCTTCCATCTGGACAGAATGCTTCGCACCACTCCAATATTAGAGTTAAAAGAGTCCATCCTTCAATCCATGCTTTCATATTGTTCAATGGTACAACGACTGCTTGCAGCAGAACGTCCTTATCAAACGGAAACACTACGTCATCTGACCTGCGCATTCTTCTACGGTTTCAAATCTTACTTTCAAACGCCGGGAAGCAAACCATTATCCAACGAAGAGCTCATCATGAAGCAGTTTATCGTAGAAGTAAAAGAGCATTTCCATACACAACGGAAAGTATTATTCTACTCTGACCGCCTGAACATTTCCGCCTGTTATCTCTCAACCGTCATAAAGAATGTCAGCGGTAAGTCACCTACGGAATGGATTAATGATTTTATAATAAAAGAGGCATACGCCTTATTAAAGACCACCAACCTCACAATACAGCAGATAAGCATAGAACTTGGTTTCCCATCACAATCATTTTTCGGGAAGTTCTTTAAAAGAATTACCGGATTCTCACCCACAGACTACAGGGACAGCCAAACTCCTCATCTGACAAGACAATAACTATCCTATTACAAATATGGAGAATAACACGATAAAAACAAAACGCTACGAATCACCATACGGCATACTGCTTCTTGGCTCATACGGCGAACAGTTATGTATGTGTGACTGGCTAACAGAGAAGCGACGCGACCATGTGTACAAACGGCTGAAAGAAGGAACCCACTCCAACTTTGAAGAAGGGACATCAACCGTCATTGAGAATGCCATTCTTCAACTGAACGAATTCTTTACAGGCAAGCGTAAGAGGTTTGACATCCCTATTCTACTAATCGGCACCGAATTTCAGAAAAAAGTATGGAACGAACTGCTACAGATACCTTTCGGCATCACAGTATCTTACCGGGAAATCGCACATCGTATTGGTATGCCTAACGCTGTCAGGGCTGTCGCCAACGCCAACGGTGCCAACGCCATATCCATATTCGTTCCATGCCACCGCGTAATTGGAAGCAACCGGTCACTGACAGGATACGCCGGCGGACTCATAGTAAAACAAAAAATTCTAGAACTGGAAAGAAAGTCATAAGGTCTTTTTCGCTGACAAATGCAGGTATCACCGCGACAAACCATGAATAAACACAGGAAGCGCAGCGGCTGCAAGGCCGACAACGACACTTGCCAATACATATATAAAATACATGGCATAGTTACCGGAATGCAACAAGGACACACCCTCATAGCTGAATGTGGAGAATGTTGTAAAACCACCACACAGCCCCGTAGCCAACAACAGCATCGTCTCTGGCGCAATCCCCCAACGCTCCCCATACTGATAAAAGACACCTATTAACAGGCAGCCTGCAATATTGACAACGAATGTAGGCCATGGGAACACCATATCCTCAAAACGAGGATGAAGCGACAAGTGACGCCACAGCATTGACACAAAGAAGCGGAGGACACTGCCAGTACCTCCGCCTATGAAAACATATAACAGTTCTTTCATGTATTACGGTCAAGCAAGTACATCAGTCTATAAGTGTGGAGGAACGCACACGGCTTAGAGTCTCCGGTGTCATCTGCAAATAGCTTGCTATAAACACGAGGGGTGCGCGCAACACCACCTTCGGCATCTGCTTGCAGATGCGGCGATAGCGGTTCTGAGCAGTCTCAAAGCGCACCAAGTCCGCATGGCGCTGCGAGTCAATCAGCGCCTCCTCCAGAATCTTACGGTAAAGAATCTGTATGTTCTGATTGTGCAGGGCCACCTCCTCAAGACGGCTTTTAGGCATGGCATAGACATAACATGGCTCCAACGCCTCAACAATCTCCTGACTGGGCATCTCTCGGAACAGGCTCTCAATGCTCATTATGACAGACCCGTCAACGCCAAGGAAACTGGTCATCTCCTTGCCGTTCTTAATATAGTACTGTCTGACCAGTCCCTGATGCACATAATAAATGTACCTGGCCTGTTCACCGAGTGGAAGAATCTTCTCACCCTTGACAAATTTCATAGGCACGAGAATGCTCTCCAGCACAGCAAGATCGTCATGCGACATTGTACTGAACCTGCGCGCCAACTCACGGGCTATGTCCCGTAATGGAATGTTTAGGTCTTTCATTGTAGTATATTAGTTTAAGATGGGAGTGTCTTATGGTTATTGTCAAAAGGACATCAGTCCAGCTTCAGCACTGCGAGGAACGCCTTCTGCGGCACCTCCACGTTTCCAATCTGCTTCATGCGCTTCTTGCCTTTCTTCTGTTTCTCAAGCAGCTTGCGCTTACGGCTCACGTCACCACCATAGCATTTCGCGGTGACATCCTTACGTACACACTTTATAGTCTCACGGGCTATGATCTTAGCACCTATGGCCGCCTGTATCGCTATATCAAACTGCTGACGCGGAATGAGGTCCTTCAGCTTCTCACACATACGGCGACCAAATGTAACGGCATTATCATTATGCGTAAGTGTGGACAATGCATCCACGGGCTCACCATTCAGCAGTATATCGAGCTTTGCCAGTTTTGACGGACGGAAGCTGTCTATATGATAGTCAAAGGACGCATATCCCTTTGAGATTGATTTCAGTTTATCGTAGAAGTCTATCACAATCTCTCCAAGCGGTATCATAAAATGCAACTCCACGCGGTTTCCTGACACATAGTCCTGTTTCACGAGCTCACCACGCTTGTCAAGACATAGTTTCATTATACCACCTATATAATTGGCGTCTGTAATTATTGTAGCCTTTATATACGGCTCTTCTATCCTGTCTATCATCGTAGCGTCCGGCAATCCGGAAGGATTGTGCACCTCCTTCACGCCTCCCTGCTTGTCATACACCATATATGACACGTTAGGCACTGTGGTTATCACATCCATATTAAATTCACGGTCAAGGCGTTCCTGCACAATCTCCATGTGCAGCAGTCCAAGAAAGCCGCAACGGAAGCCAAAACCGAGCGCCACGGAAGACTCCGGCTGGAAAGTCAGCGAGGCATCATTCAGCTGCAACTTCTCCAATGACGCGCGCAGATTCTCATACTCCGCAGGATCAATGGGATACACTCCCGCAAACACCATCGGCTTAACCTCCTGGAAACCGCTGATAGCCTTCTCGCAAGGTGTGCTGACGTGCGTGATAGTGTCACCCACTTTCACCTCCTTGGCATCCTTTATACCGGAGATTATGTAACCCACCTCACCTGTGGTCATCTCCTTGCGCGGTATCATATCCATCTTCAGCACGCCGACCTCATCAGCATCATACTCCATGCCAGTGTTGAAGAACTTCACCTTATCACCTTTCCTGATAGAGCCATTCTGTATCTTGAAGTATGCAATGATACCACGGAAGCTGTTAAACACCGAATCGAAGATAAGTGCCTGCAGCGGAGCGTCAGGATCACCGACAGGATGTGGAATACGCTCTATCACAGCATCGAGAATCTCCGGTATTCCCTCACCGGTCTTACCGCTGGCACGTATTATATCCGAACGGTCACACCCTATAAGCTCTATAATCTCGTCCTCCACCTCATCAGGCATGGCGGCAGGCATATCTATCTTGTTTATGACTGGAATAATCTCCAGGTCATTGTCTATCGCCATATACAGGTTAGAGATTGTCTGGGCCTGTACGCCCTGCGTGGCATCAACCACAAGAATGGCGCCCTCGCAGGCGGCGATACTTCTTGAAACCTCATAAGAGAAATCCACATGGCCCGGCGTGTCTATGAGATTAAGCATATACTTCTCACCATCCTTCTCATAATTCATCTGTATGGCATGACTTTTTATAGTTATACCGCGCTCCTTTTCAAGATCCATGTCATCAAGCATCTGTCCCTCAGTGATTTGAATGGTATCAGTATATTCAAGAAGTCGGTCAGCTATAGTACTTTTACCATGGTCTATATGAGCTATAATACAGAAGTTTCGGATATGATTCATGCGTCTTTGCTAAATTCTATGTTTGTTTCAAGTTACAAAGATAAGTAAAATTTCGCAAACAAACAAGCAAACAAACATTTTTTTGCGTTTTTTAATTGTATCTTTTAAGCTTTTTCTGTAATTTTGCATCATAAAGCCATTGTTCCACATACAAAGGCATTATAAAAAGATGTAAACCACAACATATTAGCACAAGGACATAACAGTAATCTTATGAGAGCATACCACTACAGACAATGTATGGCAAAGCTGTCGCTCTTCGCTTTGATGGCCCTCACGGCAACAGCCTGCCAGGAGTCACTGGAGGAGAAGGCCTCACGTGACGCAAAGGAGTACACCCGCAAACACTGCCCCACCCCATTTATAAACAGTACGCGCACAGACAGCGTAACCTTTGACAGCGCCACACGCACTTACACTTACCACTGCACCTTCAAGGATATACTTGACAATCAGGAAGTAATAAATCAGAACAAGGCTGCAATATCGCAGGGATTGACGCAGAGTATGCTTGAGTCCACCAACATGAAGCCATACGTGCAGGCCGGTTTCCACTTCCAGTACGTATGCCGCTCGTCAAAAGACCCCAAAAACGTCCTGCTGACAGTAAAGTTCTGACCTCCCAATACGTCGAAAACAGAAAACTTGTTCTGCCGTGTTAAAACGACTGCAGTGGGCAGATACGCCACAAAGAGCCTGACCTCGTCAGACGGGCTGTAAAGTGACAAAAATCGAAAGTGCGAATTTTCAAATTCCGCACAAATGCGGAAAGCGCACCAATCTGTATGCTTTTGCATCCCAATCAGATACTGTTTGCAATGCAATCTCTATCTGATTGGGATGTGAAAGCTATCTTTTTACAGTGCGCCACACGCCCTTCCGTCTACCAATAATACGTTTTTCAATACACATACACCCAGAACTAAGGAAACTTTAACATTTCAGGCATCGCAGTTTTAACACTTGCGAACTTCACTGTACGGCACACTTTAGCCCAGTCCGACAAAGCCCGTTTGATGCGAATAAAGGCGAGTTCTACTCTACCGATTAAAAATAACACGCTTTACACCTACTTTTTTATTTATGTAAAGTTGTTTCTTTAAGTTTTTTTTTGTAATTTTGCACACAGTTTAATTAGGACTATATAGTAATTTAATTTTATAACACTTTTTTATGTACTTCACTTTATTAATCACCGTTTTGATAACGGCTGTATTCCTTGTGGTAGCGGCTTACATCACAGCGAAACTGCTGGGCCCGCGTTCTTACAACAAGGTAAAGGGTGAGCCCTTTGAGTGTGGTATACCTACGCGCGGATCCTCATGGCTCCCCATGCACGTGGGCTATTACCTCTTTGCCATCCTCTTCCTTATGTTTGATGTGGAGACAGTATTTCTCTACCCTTGGGCTGTAGTAGTTAAGGATTTCGGTGCCATGGCATTGTGTAGCATCGGCTTCTTCATGCTGGTACTGGTATTTGGCCTGGCTTACGCCTGGCGGAAAGGAGCACTGGAATGGAAATAAGGAAGCCACACATAAAGTCTATTCCATACGAGGAATGGAATGACAACGAGACACTGGAGCAGATTATGCAGGAACTCAACGAGGGAGGCGTAAACTGCGTGCTTGGCAACCTTGACGCCCTCATAAACTGGGGCCGAAGCAACTCTCTCTGGTCGCTGACCTTTGCCACATCATGCTGCGGCATCGAGTTCATGGCCTGCGGATGCGCACGCTATGACTTTGCGCGCTTCGGCTTTGAGGTGACCCGTAACTCGCCACGACAGGCTGACCTCATCATGTGCGCCGGAACCATAACGCACAAGATGGCACCGGTACTGAAGCGTCTGTATGACGAGATGGCCGACCCGAAATACGTGATAGCAGTAGGAGGATGCGCCATCAGCGGCGGACCTTTCAAGGCAAGCTACCACGTAGTACGCGGTATAGACGAGTTCCTGCCCGTGGACGTATACATACCAGGATGTCCACCGAGACCGGAGGCTATACTGTACGGCATGATGCAGCTCCAGAGGAAGGTGAAGGTGGAGAAGTTCTTCGGAGGAGTGAACCATAAGGAGAAGAATCCGGACCCACTCGTTATAAAAGACATACCGAAGAAGTTCGTAGAGGAGATGAAGACAGTGGCAAAAGACTGCGCCAACACCGTGAAGAAGGAGATTAACGACACATTCAAATAAAGGAGGTGAAGCGAAATGAAACTTAACAATATAGTATATTCTTTCACAGATTTTGCCAAAGAGATGGCAAGACTCCGCAATGAGAAGCATTTCGACTATCTCGTTACCATCATCGGCGAGGACTTCGGAGAAGAAGGTCTGGGCTGTATCTACATCATGGAGAACACCGAGACACACGAGCGCATCTCGGTGAAGACGATGGCGGAGAAGAAAGGTGACAGCGATGTCATATACAGTGTCGCCGACCTTTGGAAGTGTGCCAATCTGATGGAGCGTGAGGTCTATGACTTCTACGGCATAAAGTTCCTCGGACATCCGGATATGCGACGCCTCTTTCTGCGCAATGACTTCAAGGGACATCCGTTCCGTAAGGATTTCAAGGCGGAAGAGGGATATTCTCTGGAAGACGACAAGGAGGAGGACTACACCACTCAGTACAGCCTTGACGCACAGGGCAACCTGGTAGAGAAGAGCGTGCCTCTGTTTAACGATGACGACTTCGTGGTGAACCTCGGCCCCCAGCACCCGTCAACACACGGTGTGCTGCGACTGCAGACCGTACTTGACGGTGAGACCGTGCAGAAGATATACCCACACCTGGGATACATACACCGCGGCATAGAGAAGATGTTTGAGGAGATGACATATCCGCAGACACTCGCCATGACAGACCGTCTGAACTACCTCTCGGCCATGATGAACCGCCATGCGATATGTGGCGTGATAGAGGAGGCGCTTGGCGTGGAGCTGAACGACCGCATCAAGACCATACGCACAATCATGGACGAGCTGCAGCGTATAGACGGACATCTGCTGTACCTTGGCTGCTATGCGCAGGACCTTGGAGCGCTGACAGCGTTCCTGTTCTGTATGCGTGACCGCGAGTATGTGCTGAACGTAATGGAGGAGACAACAGGCGGACGCCTCATACAGAACTACTACCGCATAGGAGGACTGCAGGCGGACATAGCCCCGAACTTCCAGGAGGAGGTCAAGAAGCTGTGCACCTATCTGAAGCCAAAGCTTGAGGAGTATGTCAATGTGTTCGGTGACAATGTCATAACGCATCAGCGCCTTGAGGGTGTTGGTGCCATTTCAAAGGAGAATGCCATATCACATGGTATGTCCGGCTCCAACGGCCGTGCCTCTGAATGGGCTAATGACATCAGAAAGAACTACCCCTACGATATGTATGACAAGGTTGAATGGGAGCAGGTGGTACTCACCGGATGCGACGCGCAGGACCGTTATTATCTGCGTATCAAGGAGATTGAGCAATCCATCCGCATCATCGAGCAGCTCATAGACAACATTCCGGAGGGCGACTACTACATAAAGCAGAAGCCTGTCATCAAGTGTCCGGAGGGACAGTGGTACTATGCAGTGGAAGGCACAAGCGGTGAGTTCGGCGTATACCTTGACTCACGCGGCGACAAGTCACCATACCGCATGAAGATACGCCCTATGGCACTGACACTTGTGGGAGCCCTCGATGAGATGCTTAGGGGAACAAAGATTGCCGACCTCATTGCTGTAGGCGCAGGTCTGGACTATATCATCCCTGACATTGACAGATAACACTATATATAATAAGGTGTAGAAGACACACCATATATCAAAAACTAATTATGTTCGACTTTTCATTAATATCAACATGGTTCAACGAGCTGCTCATGAACACCCTTGGGTGTCCAAGCTGGCTGACCATACTTATTGACTGCGTGATTGTAGGACTGCTCATCATTGTGGGCTACGCCCTGCTGGCAATCGCACTGATATTCATGGAGCGTAAGGTATGCGCCTACTTCCAGTGCCGCTTAGGCCCTATGCGAGTAGGCCCGTGGGGACTGCTGCAGGTGTTTGCTGACGTACTGAAGATGCTCATCAAGGAGATCTTCGTTGTTGACAAGGCCGACAAGCTGCTCTACGCCCTTGCTCCTATCCTCGTAATAACCGGTTCCATCTGCGCCTTCGCGTTCCTGCCATGGAACAGGGGTGCCGTAATACTTGACTTCAATGTCGGCATATTCCTGTACACCGCCCTTAGCGCCATCGGCGTGATTGGAGTGTTCATTGCCGGATGGTCCTCAAACAACAAGTACGGCGTGGTGTCAGCCATGCGTGGAGCAGTGCAGATGATTTCATATGAGATTTCACTTGGCCTGTGCCTTATCACAGCCTGCATACTTACAGGCACAATGCAGATAAGCGGCATCGTGGAGGCACAGAGCGGCCCGTTTGGATGGCTGATATTCCAGGGACACATACCTGCCATCATCGCCTTCATGATATTCCTTATCGCTGGCAACGCCGAGGCTAACCGCGGTCCGTTCGACCTTGCAGAGGCCGAGTCTGAGCTTACAGCAGGATACCACACAGAGTACTCTGGAATGGGCTTCGGCTTCTATTACCTCGCCGAATTCCTCAACCTGTTCATCGTGGCAGGCATGACGAGCCTCATGTTCCTTGGCGGATGGTGCCCGATACATATCGGCGTGGAAGCGTTCGACGCGGTAATGGATCTCATACCGGGAATAGTATGGTTCCTCGGCAAGGCATTCGCCATGGTATGGCTGCTCATGTGGATAAAGTGGACATTCCCACGCCTGCGTATCGACCAGATACTGAAGCTGGAATGGAAATACCTCATGCCGCTGGCACTCTTCAACCTGGTACTCATGACCGTATGCGTGGCATTCGGCATCACAGGCATCATGGGGGCAAGCATCGTTGTCGCAGCGGTCATAGTGATATTTATAATCATGATTGCAGTACGTGCACTGAAGTTCCGCTCATCGTTCGCAGAAGCACAGAAACTTGTGGGCGTAGACATTGCCAAACGTACAGACAAATAAATCAAGAAACACAATGGCTAACAACAATTCATATTTTGGCGGTATCATCGCCGGACTGAAGACGCTGGTCACTGGCATGGACATCACAATGGGTGAGTACGTCACGCCAAAGATAACAGAGCAGTATCCGGAAAACCGCAAGACACAGCACGTGGCGGAGCGTCACCGTGGCAAACTCATAATGCCACACGACGAGAACGGCAAGAACAAGTGCATAGCCTGCACATTATGCGAGAAGGCGTGCCCTAACGGCAGCATAAAGATTGTCTCACAGATGGTCACCACGGCCGAGGGCAAGAAGAAGAAGCTGCTAACAGACTACCAGTACGACCTGGGAGACTGTATGTTCTGCCAGCTCTGCGTCAACGCCTGTCCGCATGACGCTATTAAGTTTGTCAAAGATTTTGAGAACGCAGTGTTCAACCGCGACGTTCTGAAGCAGCACCTCAACATTCCGCCCACACAGGCCGAGCTTGACGAGTATGCCGAGAACGCCAGAAAGGCTGCGGCCAAGGCCGCCGAAGCTCCAAAGGTTGCACCAAACAATAAAAGTGAGGAGAAGTAAACAATGGCAAATATCATTATGTTCGCAATACTGGCAGTAATAATAATAGCTGCCGCCATTGCCTCAGTGGCAACCAAGAGCATCATGCGTGCTGTTACGGCACTGCTCTTCGTGCTTTTCTCTATAGCTGGAATGTACTTCCTGCTTGACTACACATTCCTTGGAACCGCACAGCTCAGCATATACGCCGGTGGCATGACGATGATTTACATCTTCGCCATACAGCTTATATCCAAGCGCACGCTGCAGGGTCTGAAGGAGAAATTCCAGCCAAAGCGCTTCACCATTGCGGCACTCGTGGCCCTGACAGGTCTGCTGACGGTTGTTATCGTACAGCTCAAGTCCGCATTCTTCAACCAGTTCAGCGCAAAGCCGGACGTGGAGGTACCCATGCAGCAGATAGGTAATGCGCTGATGGGTTCGGAAAAGTATCAGTATGTGCTGCCATTCGAGTTCATATCAGTATTCCTGCTGGCATGTATCATCGGCGGCCTCGTTGTTTCACGTAATAAGAAGGAGGACAAGTAAGTTATGGTACCAGTAGAATGTTTCTTCGTGCTCAGCGCGATACTCTTCTTCACAGGTGTCTTCGGTTTTGTGACCCGTCGCAACATGGTTGCCATGCTGGTCAGCATAGAGCTGGTGCTCAACGCCGTCGACCTAAACTTTGCAGCATTTAACCGCCTGCTCTTCCCCGAACAGATGGAGGGAATGTTCTTCACCCTCTTCTCTATCGGTGTCAGTGCGGCCGAGAGCGCTGTTGCAATCGCAATCATCCTCAATGCTTACCACCACTTCAACAGTGACAAAGTGACAAGCATCAAGAACATGAAGTTATAAACATAACATAGAAAACAATGGAATACGGTTATACAATCGGTATACTTCTTCTTCCTCTGCTTTCATTTCTGGTAATCGGTCTCACCGATTATTTCAGAGGCAAGAAGGGATGGTCGCACAAGGCGGCAGGTCTGATCGGCACTTGCTCCTTAGGTATCGTCACCATCCTTAGCTACGTCACAGCGTTCCAGTACTTCGGTGCGGAACGTCTGGCTGACGGCACCTTCCCAACCATAGTGCCTTACAACACCACGTGGCTGCCATTGGGAAGTCTGCATTTTGATCTTGGCATCCTGCTTGACCCGATAGCGGTGATGATGCTCATCGTCATCTCCACGGTGTCACTCATGGTGCATATCTATTCTTTCGGCTATATGCACGGAGAAAAGGGCTTCCAGCGCTATTACGCCTTCCTGTCCCTATTCACATTCTCCATGCTCGGCCTTGTAGTCGCCACAAACATCTTCCAGATGTATATGTTCTGGGAGCTGGTGGGCGTAAGCTCCTACCTGCTCATAGGCTTCTATTATCCACTGCAGGCTGCCGTGCACGCATCCAAGAAGGCCTTCATAGTAACGCGCTTCGCTGATATGTTCTTCCTTATCGGCATTCTCATCTTCGGCTACTACACCGGCTCGTTCAACTTCTCGTTTGCAGGCGAGATAACAGGTGCCGCCGCGGACACGTTCACCTTCTGCAATGCAGACAAGGCATGGACAGCCGGCGCAATGCTGCTGCCTACCGCGCTCGTGCTGATGTTCATCGGCGGCGCAGGTAAATCCGCGATGTTCCCACTCCACATCTGGCTGCCGGACGCGATGGAAGGCCCTACTCCAGTGTCCGCCCTCATTCACGCCGCCACAATGGTCGTGGCCGGTGTGTTCCAGATTGCCCGTCTCTTCCCGTTGTGGATAGAGTACGCGCCAAACCAGATGAACATCATAGTTGTTGTCGGAGCCTTCACAGCCTTCTACGCAGCGGCCGTAGCCTGCGCGCAGAGCGACATCAAGCGCGTGCTCGCCTTCTCCACCATCTCGCAGATTGCGTTCATGATGGTGGCCCTCGGCGTATGTCTGCCGGGACACGGCAATGAACAGATGATAGACAACCATGCCTCACTGGGCTATATGGCGTCTATGTTCCACCTGTTCACGCACGCCATGTTCAAGGCCTGTCTGTTCCTTGGTGCAGGATGTATCATCCACGCCGTACACTCCAACGAGATGTCCACCATGGGCGGCCTGCGCAAGTATATGCCTATAACACACGCCACATTCCTTATCTCATGCCTCGCCATCGCCGGCATACCATTCTTCTCCGGCTTCAGCTCAAAGGACGAGATAATATCCGCCTGCTTCGCATACTCACCAATCTGCGGATGGTGGATGACAGGCGTGGCAGCAATGACGGCGTTCTATATGTTCCGCCTGTACTACGGCATCTTCTGGGGCACGGAGAACAAGGAGCTGCACGCTCATCACACTCCGCATGAGGCTCCATGGACCATGACATTCCCACTGGTGTTCCTCAGCGTCATCACTGTCGGTGTCGGCATATTCAGCACACTTGGCGGATTCCTGCATTGGGACTGGGCCAGCTTCGGCCGTTTCGTCACAGCCTCCGGCGAGTCCTACACCATACACTTCGACTGGACCATCGCGGCCACCTCAACGGTCATTGCGGTCTGCTCTATAATTCTCGCCACCTATATATATAAAGGTGAGACGCAGCCTATAGCAGACAAGATGTACTCTTTCGCACCACGTCTGCACCGCTGGGCCTACAAGCGCTTCTATATGGACGAGGTCTATATGTTCGTGACACACAAGATACTGTTCCGTTTTGTCTCACGCCCCGTGGCCTGGATAGACGAGCACATCATCAACGGACTGATAGACTTCACCGCCTGGGGAGCCAACGCCGGCGGCGAGAGCATCCGCAGCACCCAGGACGGCGACGTGCGCAGTTATGCCGTATGGTTCATCACCGGTGTGATAGCCCTCACGCTGCTTTTAGTCTGCCTGTAACGGTCACTAACCCCTAATCATTATAAAAAAACAAATAACAAAATACTTCAAATAAGATGAGTATACTATCCTTATTCGTAGTAATCCCCGTGCTGATGCTGCTGGGCCTATGGCTTGCACGCAACGTCAACCAGGTGCGTGGTGTCATGGTGGCCGGTTCCATCTGCCTGCTCGCCCTCAGCGGCTGGCTCACTCTTGACTTCATCGGTCAGCGTGCCGCAGGCAATACCGCCGAGATGCTGTACACCTATTCCGCCGTATGGTTCGCACCGCTCAACATATCATACGCGGTGGGCGTCGACGGCATATCTGTTGTGATGCTTCTTCTGTCAAGCGTCATCGTATTCACAGGCACTTTCGCCTCATGGAAGCTGCAGCCCCTCACCAAGGAGTTCTTCCTGTGGTTCACGCTGCTGTCCACCGGCGTCTACGGCTTCTTCATCTCCATAGACCTCTTCACGATGTTCATGTTCTATGAGGTGGCCCTCATCCCCATGTACCTGCTTATCGGCTACTGGGGCTCAGGCCGCAAGGAGTACGCAGCCATGAAGCTCACTCTGATGCTCATGGGCGGCTCCGCGCTCATCATCGTGGGTCTGATAGGCATCTATTTCTTCAACGGTGCCACCACGATGAACATCCTTGAGATAGCCCGCGCCCATGCCATACCCGTAACGGTGCAGAACGCGCTGTTCCCGTTCGTGTTCATCGGCTTCGGCGTCCTCGGCGCGCTGTTCCCCTTCCACACATGGTCTCCTATAGGCCACGGCTGCGCTCCGACATCCGTCTCCATGCTTCACGCCGGCGTGCTGATGAAGCTGGGCGGCTACGGCTGTTTCCGCATAGCCATGTTCCTGCTCCCTGACGCTGCGCAGAATCTGGCATGGATATTCCTTATCCTGACCACCATCTCCGTAGTCTACGGTGCATTCTCCGCCTGCGTTCAGACAGACCTGAAGTTCATCAACGCCTACTCGTCAGTCTCACACTGCGGCCTGGTGCTCTTCGCTCTCCTGATGATGACGGAGACCGCCTGCACCGGCGCCATACTCCAGATGCTCTCACACGGTCTCATGACGGCCCTCTTCTTCGCCCTCATCGGCATGATCTACGGCCGCACGCACACCCGTGACATCCGCGAGCTTGGCGGACTGATGAAGATTATGCCGTTCCTTTCCGTCGGCTACGTCATCGCCGGCCTGGCAAACCTCGGTCTTCCCGGCTTCTCAGGCTTCATGGCGGAGATGACAATCTTCGTGGGCTCATTCGAGAACAACGACACCTTCCACCGCTGCTGCACCATCATCGCGTGCACCTCCATCGTTGTGACGGCCGTCTACATTCTCCGCACCGTGGGCTTCATCCTTTTCGGCAAGGTCACCAACCCACACTATGAGGAGCTGACCGACGCCACATGGGACGAGAAGTTCGCCGTCTGCTGCCTCATATTCTGCGTCGCAGCCCTTGGCAGCTTCCCTCTGTGGGCAAGCGATGTCATCCTTGACGGTGTAGCTCCGATCCTGCAGAACATAGCAAAGATGTAACCACAAACTAATATAGCTTTATGAACTATTCACAATTTCTAAATATGATACCGGAAGCCACTCTGATGGCTGTCCTGGTAATAGTCTTCATAGCAGACTTCTGCAGCCACGGCAAGGCTGAGCGCAAGTGGTTCAACCCCTTTGTCTGCGTTCTGCTGCTCGCGCAGCTCCTTGTCAACATCTGTCCGGAAAGTGAGACGGTCTCCGTCTTCGGAGGCATCTACGAGGCCACCCCTGCCGCCAACATGATGAAGAGCGTGCTCACATTCGGCACACTCGTCGTGGTTCTGCAGTCACGCAACTGGCTCACCGTAACCGAGACGCGCCATGAGGAGGGAGAGTTCTATATGCTCACCATCTCCACGCTCCTCGGAATGTTCATGATGATGAGCGCAGGCTCATTCCTCATGTTCTTCCTCGGCCTCGAGATGGCTTCAGTGCCGATGGGCTGCATGGTGGCTCTCGACAAGTTCCGCAAGAACTCCGCCGAGGCCGCTGCCAAGTTCATCCTCACCGCCACATTCTCATCCGGCGTCATGCTGTACGGAATATCCTTCCTCTACGGCTCAACGGGCACGCTCTACTTCGCGGACTTCGCCCGCTCGCTCAGCTATTCGCCCATGTCTGTGATGGGCATGATATTCTTCATAGCCGGACTGGGCTTCAAGATCTCGCTTGTGCCCTTCCACTACTGGACGGCCGACACCTATCAGGGTGCGCCGACCACCGTCACGGGCTACCTGAGCGTGATATCAAAGGGAGCTGCTGCCTTCACACTTGTGACAATCCTCTATAAGGTATTCTTCGCGCTAACCCCATACTGGATGCTCGCGATGTGCATCCTCGTGGTGCTGTCCATCACCGTCGCCAACCTCATGGCCATCCGCCAGACGGAGCTGAAGCGCTTCATGGCCTTCTCCTCCATCTCACAGGCAGGCTACATCATGCTTGTCGCCATCGGTGGCAACTACGTCATGAGCATCACGGCGCTGATGTACTACGTTCTCATATACATTGTGGCGAACATGGCCGTGTTCACCATCATCGCCTCAATAGAGAACACCACAGGCAAGACAGACATGGCGACCTACAACGGCCTGTACAGGACGAACCCGAAGATGGCGTTCCTCATGACGCTCGCCCTCTTCTCCCTTGGCGGCATTCCGCCCTTCGCAGGAATGTTCTCCAAGTTCTTCGTCTTCCTTGCCGCCGTTGACGGCCGCCCCACCGTCCTGCCTTACTTCATTGTGTTCATCGCCCTGATAAACACGGTAGTCTCACTCTACTACTACCTGCTTATCGTCAAGGCAATGTACATCAACAAGGACGGTGAGCCTGTAGCCACATACAATATGGACATGAACACCAAGATTACCCTCGTGGTATGCACCGCCGGCGTTCTGTTCTTCGGAATAGGAAGCTGCGTGTACAACGCGCTGCACAGCGCCGCGGCCCTGTAAGAGGCTGATATAACAGAAAGACTCCTGCCCCCGTCTGTCAGACATCACGGGGCAGGAGTCTTTTTTGTGTCCATACTTCACTTGTGTTAAATATAACGGGGCGAAAAGTGCGTCAAAATACGATAAGGTGCAGGTCACAGCGGAAAAAAGACGGCATTCACGACCGCATGGACGGCGTTTTCGGTGCAAAAAGACCGTCCACAGCCTCAAATGGATGGTCTTTAAAAGTCCATAGACGGTCTTTTTGCCTGCCAAACACGGTCTATTCGCACCGAAAACACCATCGTTTCAAATTAAATCACGGTCCATTTCAGCCGAAAGTCCGTCTTTTCAAAAAAATGAAAAAAGCCCACCCTGTATTTCGCGTTTTAAGGCACTTAGAAGGCACGCAGTCCCGTCAGCAGGGTGGTTGTCCACCACACTGACGATAGCACGGCATGAGGAATCCATCATCGTCAAATGTTAAAATATACGATAAGCCACCCTCAGCACGGGCATCGTTGCCGAAACCACCGCCCACACGACGCTGGCGGCTGTACGCGGCCCTCCGGTACGTCATGCGAGAAAGTGCCGCGATGCAGCTGGCGGCCTCGTCTCACGGGCACAAAGCCGCACCTGCCGCATATCATCCCAAACAGTCAAACACCCAAGAAAAAAGCGCCATACACACATCTCTGTCAATGTCCGTTTTTTTGTTTTCTTTAACTGATTTACATATAAAAATTTGCGTATATGCAAAAAATGTTATAACTTTGCAAACCAATATAAAGACAATGACCGAAGCAAACAACAGAATATTGGTAACAGAGGTGACAGATAAAAAGGAGATGGACGACTTCGTCCATCTGCCGAGACGTCTGTACACCAACATAAGCCAGTATGTGCCTGACTTGGACAGCGACATTCGCGATATGTTCAACCCCAAGAAGAATCCGAGCATGGCATACGCTGATATGCAGGCGTTCGTTGCATACCGCAACGGCATCGCCGTAGGCCGTGTTGCGGGCATTATCAGTCATAAGTCTAACGATGTATGGCACAAGAAGGCCGTCCGTTTCTCGCTGATAGAGTTCATAGACGACATCAAGGTGTCGCGCGCCCTCATAAACGCCGTGGAGCAATGGGGCAGGCAGCGCGGCATGACAGCAATACAGGGTCCGATGGGCATAACCGACTTCGACAAGGAGGGAATGCTTGTCGAGGACTTCGAGCTGAGCGGCACTTTCATGGAATACTGGAACCCTCCGTACTACAAGCACCACATGGAGCGGCTGGGAATGAAGAAGGAGGCCGACTGGCTGCAGATCAGAATAAAGGTGCCGGAGGAGGTGCCGGCGAAATACGCACGCGTGGCAAGCCTGTCAAAGGAGATGTTCGGTCTGAGGATGGTGCAGAAGACCAAGAAGGAAGTGTACAAGGGATACGGACAGAGGATATTCGAGCTGCTGAACCAGGCCTACGCCCCGCTGTTCGGCTTCGCCCCCTTCTCAAGCAGGCAGGTCAAGGACTTTCTGAAGCGCTATCTGCCCCTGCTCAACATGAAGATGATAGCACTCGTCGAGAATGAGAAGGAGGAGCTGGTGTGCGCAGCCATAACGGTGAATGATTTCTCGGAAGGGCTGAAGAAAAGCAAGGGAAAAGTCTTCCCAAAAGGATGGTTCCACCTGCTCAAGGCCCTGAAATGGAAGAAGGGCGACAAGGCGGAGCTGATGATCATAGGCGTGAGACCCGATATGCAGGGGCTTGGCATCAACGCTCTCGTCTTTGACTACCTCATCCCCGTGTACAATAAGATGGGAATAAAGTGGTGTGAGACGGGTCCGCAGTTAGAGACGAACGTCAAGGAACTGTCGCAATGGAAGCCACTGAATCCGGAACTGGTAAAAAGAAGAAGATGCTGGGTAAGGAAAATAAAACCGTAGCCCGTGCAGGACGGTGGACGCGCCATCATCCGCAAGGCAACCCGAACAGCAACCTTCACACTAATAGAAAAAAGAACAATGAATAGAGTAGTAATAACAGGTATGGGCATCTGGTCCTGTCTCGGACAGACCCTCGACGATGTCCGCCAGTCACTTTTTGAGGGAAAGAGTGGTATCATATTCAGTCAGGAGCGCAAGGACGCGGGATTCCGTTCCGCCCTATGCGCCAACGTGCCTGCACCGAACCTGAAGCCATTCGTCCCACGCAACATGAGACAATTCATGCCCGAGGAGGCGCAGTACGCCTACATGGCGACCAAGGACGCACTCGAGGCGGCAGGGATAGACCAGGATTTCCTTGACAGCCACGAGGTGGGCATCATCTACGGCAACGACTCTGTGGCGGAGGCCACCATGAAGGCCCTCGACAAGTTCCGCGAGTTCAAGGACACATCGGCCTGCGGCAGCGGCGCCATCTTCCAGTCCATGAACTCCACCGTGACGATGAACCTCGCCTGCCTCTTCAGGCTGCGCGGCATCAACCTTACATCGTCCGCAGCCTGCGCGTCAAGCTCACTGGCCATCGGCAATGCGTACCTGCTGATAAAGAACGGCCTGCAGGACTGCGTAATCGCAGGCGGTGCACAGGAGGCCAATATGTACAGCATCGCATCGTTCGACGGCATACAGGCATTCTCTACACGCGAGGACGAGCCGACCAAGGCCTGCCGTCCTTTTGACAAGGACCGTGACGGCCTGGTACCGGGCGGAGGCGCCGCAACGGTGATACTTGAGAGCTATGAGCACGCGGTGAAGCGTGGCGCTCCCATCATCGCGGAGGTCGTAGGCTGGGGATTCTCCGGCAACGGCGACCATATCTCCACTCCGAACGTGGCAGGACCGGCGCGTTCACTGGAGCTTTCCATCAAGAACAGCGGCGTGGACATCCGCAACATCGGATACATCAACGCACACGCCACGTCAACACACGCCGGCGACGGACGCGAGGCCATGGCGATAGCGCAGATTTTCGGCGACTACAAGGTCCCCGTGACCTCAACGAAGTCACAGACGGGACACGAGATGTGGGCTGCGGGAGCGGCGGAGACCATCTACTCAATACTGATGATGAAGAACGACTTCATCGCCGGCAACATAAACTTCAATGAGCCGGATGAGGAGACAGCGTGCATCAACGTCATCCCGGAGACGGTACAGACGCACTTCGATATGTTCCTGACAAACTCTTTCGGTTTCGGCGGAACGAACTCCACGCTGATTATCAAGAACCTGTAACATACATACAGAAGAAAAATCATATCAACAAAACAATAAACAAACAGAATTATGACACGCGAAGACATTATTGCAAAAGTGAACTCAGTGCTTGCAGAGGAGTTTGAGGTAGAGGAAAGTGTAATCACCCCTGACGCCATTGTGAAGGATACGCTCGCTCTTGACAGCCTCAGTCTCGTTGACCTTGTAGCGCTCATACAGTACACATACAAGATTAAAATCCCGGCAGAGGATCTTCCAAAGATCAAGACATTCAACGATCTCTACGATTATATCGAAAGCCACCTTTAAACCTCCTGTCAAGGGTTTGACAAAGTGAAAGAATAAAAAGGGTGAGAGGGCAGAGGTGCAGGGCGAGAGCAGCCGCAAAGCCTCTTCCCCCTCACCCTTTCACATTTAAACATATTCCACAGCCTTTTCTATTTGATGGATATAAAGGAACTCATACCGCAGCGCGCGCCAATCATGATGGTTGACAAGCTGCTGCACGCGGAAGCGGAGGAGGCCGTATGCCAGCTGACAGTGCGGCCCGACAACTTCTTCATGGACAGCGACTCGCTCATCGCCGAGCCCGGTATCATAGAGCACATAGCGCAGTCCGCATCAGCCTTTGCAGGCTTCAAGGCCGTCGCGGCAGGCGCCACGCAACCGCCAGTGGGCTACATCGGCGAGGTAAAGAACTGCCACATCTACTCACGCCCGGGAATTGGAGACGTGATAACCACGACCATAACCATGGGGCCGGAGGTTGAGGGAGTAACCATCATACGCGGCGAGTCAAGAGTGGATGACAAGGTAATCGCCGACACGACAATGAAGATATTTGTAAAGGAGGCCTGAACCATGCTCTTAGAAAACAGATATTACAGAACCATCAGCCGGAAGACAGACGGCCAGCAGACCGTCTTCCGCATCGCCATACTACCGGAATGCGATGTCTACAAAGGCCATTTCCCCGGAGACCCCGTGTGTCCAGGCGTGTGCAACATCGAGACCATCAAGGAATGCGCTTCAGCCGTAGCCGGCAGACCGCTGCGCATCACCACAATAAAGCAATGCCGCCTTACAGCCATCGCCACCCCTGCGGTATGCCCCGAGGCCGACGTCACCGTGACCGTAGCCAACACAGCTGACGACACATACAGCGTACAGGCCACCATAGCCGACGCGCAGCAGACATACATGACATTCAAGGGAACGATGGAAGCCGACAAGAAAGAATAATACCGACAGCAGAGAACCAACAATGACAAGACTCTTCATAAAGATATACGAATACCTCAGACACCATCGTGCAGTCCTATGGCTCTCGATGGTCTTTCTGTTTATGGCAACAGCGTTCTTCGCATCGCAGATACACCTTGAGGAAGACCTGAACAAGCTGATGCCATCGTCAAAGAACGAGGACGGCACCACAAAGATGGCCTTCGCCGACCTGCGGATAAAGGACAAGACCTATCTGCTGTTCGAGGCTAAGGGCAAGGCGCTCACCCATGACGAAGCCATGACGGAAAGGCTGTCGGCCGTGTGCGACGAGTTCACGGACTCGCTCCTTGCCCGCGACGCGGCCAAGGACTCCGCGTCACGCGCCATCAATGACATATTCTACAACGTTCCCGAGGACATAATGTTCGACGCTGTGGCATTTCTGACCGAGCATCTGCCGGCCTACATCGACACCAGCGCCTACGCGGCCTTCGACACGCTGCTGAACAGGGAGCACATGACCTTGCAGATGCGGCAGAACGCGGAGGATTTGCAGGGCGAGGTGGGCGATATGTTCCCCGAGCTAATCGAGACCGACCCCATCGGTATGCGCAATGTGCTCGCCAGACAGATGGCTCCCGTGCTGCAGTCCACAGGTGGCGCGTACCGGACCATCGACGGTCACTTCTTCGTGCCAGACAGTACGGTCTGCGTAGCGTTCATATCGCCGATGTTCTCCGCAACGAACACGGGCCAGGGCTCATGGCTGTTCGAGAACCTTAACGAGCTGATAGAGAACTTCGCTAAAAAGCATCCCGACGTGAAGATAAGCTACCACGGCACCCCGGCAAGCGGATACAACAACTCAAGCACCATCAAGGACGACCTCACAAGCACCATAACGGGTTCGCTGATACTCGTCCTCATAGTGCTGTTCCTATGTATGCGCAACTGGAACACCATTCCGCTGCTCCTGCTCCCCGTAGCCTTCGGCACATTGTTCGGCCTCACACTGATGTACTTCATCAAAGGCCAGTTCTCGCTCCTTGCCCTTGGCATCGGAGCCATAGTCCTTGGCGTGGCCATGAGCTATGTGCTGCACATACTGACGCATTACAAGTACGTCGATGACCCTAAGCAGGTTCTGCAGGACGAGGTGAAGCCCGTGCTCCTTGGCTGCCTCACCACGATAGGCTCGTTCATGGGGCTTATCTTCATACAGACGGATTTGCTGCAGGACTTCGGTCTCTTCGCCACCTTCGCCATAGTGGGCACCACGCTCTTCGCGCTTGTCTACCTGCCACACCTGATGCCATTGGAGAGGAACAGGACCAACCGTAAGGCGTTCGCAATGATAGACAGGCTCAACGCATATCCGTTTGAGCGGAAGAAGCCGCTGCTGTGGGCCATCTCCGCCCTGACTGTGGTCTGCGTGGCGTTCTATATAGTGAAAGGAACGGAGTTCGATGCGGATATGTCCAATCTCGGATACCTTGCCGACAACACGGAGTATTCGGAGAAACTGCTGCGCGACAAGACGTACACTGCGGACAAGACAAAATACTTTGCGGCACAGGGCAGGACCATGGAGGAGGCTCTTGAGAACTTCTCCGCGCTCTCCTACAAGCTGGACTCGCTGCAACGCCTCGGCCTCGTAAAGGACTATACGCACACCAGCACCGTCTTTGTCCCCCGGAAAGTACAGCTGCAGCGCATCAAGGCGTGGCGCGAGTACTGGACAGATGAGCGTCTGACACTCGTCAGAAAGCTGATAAACGAGACGGCGCCCGCCGCCGGTCTGACCGTTTCAGGCTTTGACACATTCTTCCAGGCCGCCACGGCCGAGTACACCCCCGCGCCACTTTACAGCGCAGGGATTATCCCTCCGGGCTTCCAGTCCACACTGATGGAGCAGACCATGGCCGGAGACTATCTGTGTTTCACGTCCGTGCGATGCGCCAACGACTCCGTCCGCGGCAAGGATACGGACTACAACCGCATCTGCGACGCCATCGCAACGCAGCCGAATATGCTGGTGCTCGACACCTATTATTATACAACCGACTCGCTCATGGCCCTGAACTCCGACTTTAACGTGCTGCAATGGGTCAGCATGGCCTTTGTCTTCACGGTTCTGCTTGTCAGCTTCCGCTTCAACATCCGCCATACCCTACTCGGCTTCGCGCCGATACTGCTCAGCTGGATAATAGTGCTTGGCGCCATGGCAATGTTCAACGTCCGTTTCAATCTCATCAACATCATCATCTCCACATTCATCTTCGGCATCGGCGTGGACTACAGCATATTTGTCATGAACGGCCTTATCAGCGACAGGAACGCCACCACCTCCGGGCGCAGCGTGCTGGCATACCATAAGACGGCGATATTCTTCTCCGCCTTCATCCTCATTGTCACCGTCGCATCCATGCTCGTAGCCAGACATCCTGCCATCAAGTCCGTGGGCTTCGCCACCCTTGTCGGCATGATAGCCACGGTGGTACTGTGCTACGTTGTGCAGCCAGCCATATTCAAGAAGATGAAATAAGCATTGACGACCACATCATGAAATACGATGTCATAATAATCGGTGCGGGCCTTGGCGGTCTGGAGTGCGGCAGCATCCTAAGCCGTCAGGGCCTCTCCGTGCTTGTCCTCGAGCAGCAGCGGCAGCCCGGCGGCTGTATGCAGAGCTATCAGCGAGGCGGCAGCACCTTCGACACAGGCCTGCACTATGTAGGAGGCCTTGACGAGGGACAGCCGCTGCATCAGGCGTTCAAGGACCTCGGGCTGCTGGAACTGCCATGGCAGCGTCTGGACCCGGAGGGCTTTGACAGAATAACAATAGCAGGAGAGACATACGCCTTCCATCAAGGCTACGACGAATTTGTACGCTCCATGGCCGCGCACTTCCCTTCCGAGCGGCGCGCCCTGCAGCAATATGCAGACCTGCTGCGCAGAAGTGACGACGAGCAACTGGCCTCCCTGCACAATCCCGGGGGAAAGGAGAACGCGTTTCTGGACAAACTATTCACCACAAACGCATACCAATGGCTCTGCGAGACATTCAAAGACCCGCTGTTGGTAAACGTCATCTCGGGCGCGTCACTAAAGATGGAGCTGCACAAGGAGACGCTCCCGCTGTTCACCTTCACGCATGGCAACGGCAGCTTCATACAGAGCAGCTGGCGACTGAAAGGCTCTGGCAACGCACTCGTAGCCAAACTGACGGACAACATACGCCACGCAGGCGGAGAGGTGATGTGCGGAATGCGTGTCACCGAGCTGACAGAGCATGACGGACGCATAGACAGTGCCGTCTGCTCTAACGGCGAACGCTTCGAGGCCGACACATTCATCAGCGACCTGCACCCGTACACCACCTGCTCACTTGTAAAAGACAGCACTCTAATCAAAGGGATATACAAACGGCGCATGGCACGACTGGAGAACACCTTCGGAATGTTCACCGCATCACTGCAGCTGAAGCCCGGAGCACTCCCCTACCTCAACCACAACAAGTTTATATATGAGAAGCCCAATGTATGGGAACTGTCAGAAGAGAACCATGACGGCTACGGCGTACTCGTAAGCTGTCCATGGTCTGACACGGGCCATGCACAGACCATAGACCTGCTGTCACCGATGCTGTGGAGCGAGTGCCAGCAATGGCAGGACACACACATTGGGCGCAGAGGTGAGGACTATACAAGTTTCAAGATGCACCATGCGCAGCGTCTGATTGGTATTGCGGAGCAGCAGATACCGGGACTTGGCGAGGCGGTCAGCTCCATACACGCCAGCACGCCACTGACATACCGCGACTATAACAACACCCCTAACGGCTCTGCATACGGCATACGCAAGGACTGCGCCAACCCGATGATGACGATACTCACACCGCGCACCCCCGTGCCCAACCTGTTCCTCACAGGGCAGAACCTCATGCTGCACGGCCTGCACGGAGTCACCATGACGGCACTGTTCACCTGCGCGGCCGTCAAACGACATAAGGAACTATAATAAAAACAAGCTACTCATAATGAAAAAGACTCTATTCACAATGCTCATGGCGCTGCTCTGCGTCATGGTGTCTGCGCAAGACGCAAGCTACAAGAAAGCCGTGGCAAAGTACAAGAACGTGACTTCGCTCACAGCCAAGGCTGTCAAGACCAAGCACAAGGCCTCCGTCGCCAAGGATCAGGTGGCGGAAGGAATGTTCTATGTGAAATGTCCAAACAAGGTGCTTATCACATTCAACAAAGGTAAGGACGCGCTGCTCATGAACGGCACTGCGTTCACCATGACCGTTAACGGACGTAAGTTCAAGACCAACAGCAATCAGAACCCGCAGTTCAAGACATTCCAACTGGTTCTTGAGAGCATCTTCTCCGGTGGAGCTGTCAGCCTCTCCAAGTGCAACGATGTGTCCACTGTCAAACAGGGCAACAATGTGGTGCTGACCATAAAGCCCGTCCTTGACAAGAAGGGCAGCAAGCGCCAGCTGTTCACATCCTTCGTGGTTACGATAGACTCAAAGACATCCGAACTCCGCTCGCTGCGCATGAACGAGAAGCGTGGAGGCTACACCGAGTACACATTCTCCGGGTATAAGTTCGGTGCCGCTGTGGCAGACACGATGTTCAAGTAAGCCCCTGACACTGCGATGAAAGAGATAGTGGACATCTGCCGCATACAGGTCAAGTTCAGCGAGATAGACTCCATGCGACGCGTATGGCACGGCACATACGTGAAGTATTTCGAGGACGGCCGCGAGTCTTTCGGCCGCCATTTCCCCGGCTGCGACTACAAGACCATGCAGGACACGGGCATATACGCACCCATATATGACATACAGGTGAAGTGTCTCGCACCGCTGGAGATGAACGATGTCGCAATCATACACACCTACTACACCCCTAAACGCGGCGCGCGCCTCGACTATCGTTACGAGGTTTACCGTGAACGTGATGGCATACTCTGCTGCAAGGGCTCAACGACCCAGCTGTTCATAGACCGTGAGGGCATACAGATGTATGAATGTCCGGACTTCTACACAGAGTGGAAAAGGCGATATATGGAATAGTCGCGAGGAACTTACACATATTATATATATGTAGTATCATTCGTTATATGATACAATTTACGGATTGCAAGTAAATAAGCCCTTTTACTTACAATCCGTATTTTTCTCTGTCCGCCCGTCCCCCTATTCTTTTTCCATTCCAAGGATGTCGGATATGGCATCCGGCATTATATCCTTTGCCAATACAGTCTTGTTGCTGTCAAGGAGATACAACGTCGGCATGGCACGCAGTATATATGCGCCATGCTGCTGTATGCTGGAAATATCTATCCCCACAAGCCATTCTTCCGGCAGCGTATTCTTTGTCTTGTCCCACAGATTGCGGTCTCCATCAGCATAAATGGCAAGCACTGTCAACCGTCCGTCAGCTATGGCCTTATGCAATATGGCATCCTGCCGCAGCACATTGATTATCTCTGTACAGTGCTCACAATCGGGATCGTAGAACACAAGCAGCAAGGTATCAGCGTCAGTGGAATGCAGAGCCCTCCGTTTTCCATTTCTGTCTATATATTCAAAGTCTGCGGCCACCGCTCCCCTACTATTCTTTCTCACGTCCTTTAATACCTGCGCATGACGCGCCACATCCGCATCGTCCAATACACGGGAACGAGTTATATCCTCAAGAAACAGAGCGTACAGTTCCTCATTAAGCATTGGTGAGTTAGGATCATAGAGATACTTCTCCGCAATGTTTACCACTGTCCGGTATGCCTCCATCACACTCCCGGCCTTTGTCATCAATGTCCTGACCGCCGTCTCGCCATCCTGTCGGGTAAGAATAGGGAACAGGCTTAGGAAGTTTGCGAAA
>JAUNOM010000033.1 GCA_030531085.1 Prevotellaceae bacterium
ACTTTGGTAAGAAATCGCTCTCAGAGCTTGATGATTTGCTCGAGAGTCTGAATCTTTCGTTTGGAACTGACATCACAAAGTATAAACTTAACCAGGATTAAGGTTCCATCGGTGCGGTTTCTCGCTGTTGGAAAACCACTTGGTTAACGGTGCTGCCTGACAGACAAATAGGGCGCACCACAAATTAATAAATTAAAAATGAGACATAATAAGAAATTCAACCATCTCGGCCGTACTGCATCTCACCGCAGTGCCATGCTTGCAAACATGGCAATCTCTCTGATCATGCACAAAAGAATCACTACGACCGTTGCCAAGGCTAAGGCCCTGAAGAAGTATGTAGAACCACTTATCACACGTTCAAAGGAAGATACAACCAACAACCGTCGTGTTGTTTTCAGCTATCTTCAGAACAAGTTTGCCATCAAGGAGCTCTTCGGTGTTGTTTCACCAGCTGTAGGCAACCGTCCAGGTGGTTACACACGTATCATCAAGCTTGGCAGCCGTCAGGGTGACGCCGCTGATATCTGCTTCATTGAGCTCGTTGACTTCGACGAGGCTATGGCCAAGACTCCAAAGGCTGCTGCCAAGAAGACTCGCCGTGCAGGTAAGAAGTCTGCTGCCGCCGCAGAGGTTGCAGAGGCTCCTGCAGCAGAGGCAACAACAGAGGCAGCCGCAGAGTAATTGAGGCCATACAGTCCTTGGAAGTTTGTTAATTCAGATATTGAATAAATAAACAAATAATAATATCCCTTGCCATGTAACAATAGCAAGGGATATTTTTTATATCATGTCGTTCAGATGAAGAAAATCCTACCCTTAAATAATGAGAAAGGCAATACATGGACACATCTTGCAGGCGCCATTTTTGCCCTGTCATCAATATGGACCGTATGGCCCGCAGCGCAGTTAGGATGGGAATGGACCATGGGGGTAATCTTTTTTATCGCAGGAATGTTCCTGATGTTCCTCTCCAGTACCCTCTATCATTGGTTATGGCCGGGAGTGGCAAAGCGGGTATTGCGCAAATGCGACCATATCAGCATCTATGTCATGATAGCCTGCAGCTACACCCCAATCTGCATCGCTGTCATAGACGGTTGGTTAGGCTGGCTTGTCTTCGCTGTCCAGTGGGCCATTGTCATAGGAGGAACATTCTACAAGATACTTGCTATGGGGCGTTACCCCCGTCTCTCCCTCGCCCTCTATCTTATTATGGGTTGGAGTGTTATCCTTGTTGCTGAGCCAGTAATACAACGCCTGTCATCCGCCGCCCTGCTGATGCTGCTGTCCGAAGGCATATTCTATACCGTAGGCACATACTTCTTCGCTCATGACAGCCGCCGTTACTATCATGCCATCTGGCATATCTTCGTCCTTCTTGGTGCCATGAGCCATTGGACAGCCATATTATTGATAATCCTTGGGAAATAAGCCTTTTTGTGTTTGGTAACAAACTTGTAATTTCAACTTACTGCGGTGTGAGAGAATAAAAAACAAACAGTAGGAGATAAACGATTATTATTTAACGTGAGTTCGACGAAATATAATTCATCGAACTCACGTAGTTTTTGCGTTGGATAGTTGTCTGCGGAGTGTATATGTCTTTCTTTCTTGAATATCCAGAGTGTATTATTCCTGCCAGTCAAGTACAGGCATATCTATACGTGCTGCTTTAGCTTTGTCTATATCATGGCTTATTGGTTGTATGAGAAAGCGGAAGGAAATATCGTTGGCTTTCAGTTCATACTTGTCCATGACCTCGGGGCCACAGCTGGCATTTCCAAGTCCACGTGTTTGGGCATCTAAAGAGACGATAGTATTTGTGCACGTCTTGAATTGGAATGTGCGTCTGCTGCGATGGTTGCGGTCCTGGTAATTATCCTCTGGCCTGAAATGTACTGCCGATGCCGCTGTCCGGTCAGGTGTGACGAATATTAGTCCGTTTCCTTTCTTGTCCTCCAAGGCTATCCATCTTACCTCTTGTTTTGTTCCATGTTCCTGCGGCATGATGTAGTCTTCTTGCTGCGCACTTACGGTGCTCTTATATATAGCAGGGAAGCAAGCCTCTTTGCGATCCCGATAACTGTCCCATGGTCCTCGTCCAAACCATGTCAGTGTTTCCATTTCTTCTGGCATCTCGCAGCGGAATCCTATTTTCGGAATTATTGCACCTTTACATGATGGCTTGATACGTGAATAAGCCATTATCATGCCATTGGAAAACACTTTGAAGATGTGTTGCACATCAAAAGTCGTTTTGCCCTTTCCTGTATATGTGCTACTCAGTCGCACTGTTGCGCTTTTTCTGTCTTTATCAATGTCGCATTTGTGTGTTTGTCCCTTAACTTTCATGTTGCATAACCCCATGCTATCCCAATTCCGGCTCTGTTTGCCGTCATTATCAGTTGGAAGCCTAAACGTGTTTAGCAGTAAAGGTTTCACAATCATAGGGGTATTATTGTATGTGTATTTGTCAAGGGTTCCGGTGTGTTTGCCAAATACCACCGTGAAGTTACTTGTTTCCAATGTTATTGCGTTGTCCGTTTCTGTCATTTTCAGGTCATCCTTACAGTTATATTTCTTTATGTCAAATACAGGTTTCTCGGCATAGTGTACGGGTAATTTCTCTTCTGCAACTATATAGCCAGCCTTTGCCCATGGAGTGTCTTCTTTAAGTGTGGCGCAGAAGTATATGAACCATTCCTCAGCAGCGTCCATCTTCCCTGTGGCAGACAGGTCGATTGCAATTTCCGCACTGTCACCGGCGAGGACTTCCGTATTGATAGTACCCTGTTGTAATACGTCTCCGGTCTCGTTTGTGATGGTATAGGATACATTATACACGGAACTTGGTAAGAATGCCATTTTGTTTTTTATCAAGAACTTGCTGTCCTTGGCGTTTAAGACTTTGAAATCTAATGGCTGGTATATTTTCTTCGTATTATATGACTTTGAAGTAAGACTCCAGTCCGGACGTACTAAACCATTTATACAGAAGTTTCCATCGTTTGGTGCGTCGCCGAAGTTGCCTCCGTATGCCCAATATTCTTCTCCTGTCGTGCTCTTTGTCAGTATTCCTTGGTCCTTAAAATCCCATATAAATTCGCCTGCAAGGCATGGATAGTTTTCATATAAGTCGAAAAATTCGCGAACATTTCCCATGGAATTACCCATGGAATGGCTGTTCTCGCATTGTATGTGAGGTCTTTGTCCACTCTTTCCCAAACGCTCTTTTCCCACTTTTTCGATGTAGTCACAGCCGGCATACATCGTGCTGCTTACATCGGCGTAATCACTGTTTCCCTCATAGTGTGTGAGACGTGTCTTGTCAAGCTTCTTAATTTCAATGTCTGAGTATTTGAAATTCTCCCCTCTGCCAGATTCGTTTCCGAATGACCACATAAAGATGCACGCATGATTACGCAACCATCTCACTTGGTTAGTAGAGCGTTCTACCATCGCCTTTCTGAACAACTCAACTGATGACAGCTCCCTGTAAGCATGGCACTCCACGTTAGCTTCTGCAAGAACGTACAGACCGTATTTGTCGCACAGGTCGTAGAATAAAGGGTCGTTAGGGTAGTGTGAGGTGCGGACGGCATTAATGTTCAGTTTTTTCATTGTCATTATGTCCTCTTCCATTTCCTCTGGCGTAAAATATCTGCCGTTGACAGGGCTGAAGTCGTGGCGGTTCACCCCATGGAATACCATGCGTTTGCCGTTAATCAGCAGTGCTCCGTCATCGCGTATGGATACTTTCTTGAATCCGACCTTTCCTCCTCTTATGTCGATAGCCTTGCCTTTTGCATCCTTTAACGTCAATACAAGGTCATATAGATATGGTGTCTCGGCACTCCACTTCTTTGGGTTGGTTACGTCCATGCCTATATTGATTTCTTCTTCTGCCGCTATGTTGGCACTCTTGCAGGCAATGGTGCGCCCGTTATCCTCTATCCTCGCCTCCACTGATGCGTGTCGAAGTCCTTTCAGATTGGTCAGCTTGACGCTTACATTCGCTGTCGCATTCTCATAATGGTCATCGAGATCTGCGGTGAAAAAGTAGTCCCTTATCTGGCTTTTTGGGGCAGACCATATAAAGCAATGACGCTGTATGCCCGTCAACCGCCAATAGTCCTGACATTCAAGGAACGAGCCGCTCGTAAATCTATACACCTGCAAGGCGATGGTGTTCTTGCCTTTGACAATGTATCTCGTTATGTCAAACTCGGATGGCAGATAGGAATCCTCGCTGTAACCGACACGCTTGCCGTTTATCCACAGGTAATACCCGGGCCCAACTCCGTTGAAGCGCACATATACGTCGCGTCCCTTCCAGTTCTCTGGTACGGTAAACTTTCGGCGATAAGTCCCAACAGGGTTTGGCATTCTGCTGTTATATGTGTACCATTCAGGTCTTTCTGCCATTACACTGTACGTGTTCTTGTCAAAGGCGAAAGGGTAAGCCACGTTACAATAAAGGGGTTTGTCCCATTTCTTGTTGTTATGAAGCCCGTAAATCTGCCAACTGGATGGGACATCAATGTCGCTCCACATACTCTCGTCTATATCTTTTTCGCAATACGATGTCAAGGCTTTAGACGGTTCCTCCACCCAAAGAAACTTCCATTTGCCGTCTAACGACTGGTAATATGGAGACTGTGTCATGTCATTTCCCGTAACGTTTGCAGCGGATGCCATAGGGATTGGAACACAATGAGCCAGTTCCCGGTTTACGCTTGTGACTTTTGGGTCATCCCATTCGTGTCCTGTCTGTGCATGAATGTTTGTAGAAACAAGCATATTCACAAACAAGAGCAGAAAGGAGTTCATTGCTATTATGTATGCCTCCGTACCAATTATGTGCCTCATTCGGGCAAGAACCTTTATGTAATTTGTCATGATTTGAAAAATGTTTAAGGGGCAACAACTGCCGGTTTACTGTCATTCGTAAGATATATTCTTTAAGTCTCCTATGTTTTTGTCCTGCCAGTTTCCTGTAAAGAGTTTTTTGAAATCATCGGGAGCAAGCCTTGATGCCGGTTTGAAACTATCGCTTCTTATGTAGTCTATCATACTTTCCATGAGCAGCCTTGATTCCGGGTACTGTGCTGTCTGCCTGAGGTCACTCATGCAGACCAATATCTTTCCGTTGCCCACGGCAACCTCGAAGATAAGTGCCAGCTTATGGTTGCGCTCTACATTGTCTATCACCTGCACCAAAGGCATAAATTCTTTTGGCATACTGTCCATTATCAAGGGTCTTGATTCGTGGACTATGGATGCCCATTGCCAGTTACTATGACGCTCCGTCGGGAAGGAACAGAATATGCGGTGCGCCGTGTCATTGACTAATATTCCAAGTGTTCCCGGTGAAACGGGTTTCTTGTTCGTTTCGCTGATGGTCTTGAACATACGGTAATTCCAGTAGTCAGTCTGCACCAATCCTCCTACCGTCTGCTTCCCATACATCTCTTTGCGTGGCATCAGCAGCACACGACCTCCTTTTTCCAAGCACGCCATTACTGCATCGTTCAATGTGTCCGCTACCATTACGTCTTTTCCTGCCATACATTCTTTTTTCGCATGGTTAGGATAAAGCCACAGGTCGTAGGCATTGCGTATTTCTTTGCCCTCTATCTCTAAGGTCAGTACAGCCTTGGTGGCTGTCCCCGGCGTTGGCAGTTTTGCCGGCACGGCATTTTTTGAGATACTGTTCACACCGCTTTTTATGCCTTTAATCCTCTCGCTGCCCTTGCCGATGTCACGTCCGTCCGAGGCGGTTATCGTCCATTTCAGTTCTTTTCCCTCTATTATAGAGTCAGACTGTGCGTAGTTGGCAATAATGGTATTCCATCTTATCGTGTCGCCTTCTGTGAATGTAAACCGTGGAAGTTCTGCCATCGGCACCACGCCAGAGCACCATTGTCTCCATCTGTCGGGTGTCACAATCCCTTTGGTCTCCATGAAAGCGTCAAGAATGCCTACAAACGCAGAGCCTTGTCCGGGGTAGTCCTGTATGTCTAACAATTGGAATCCCGCCATATTTCTTGTCCTAAGGTCCATTTCTATGTCTGCTTTGTATAGCTCTACCGCCCATTTCCCGGAAGCATAGTGGAAGTCGGCAGCCTGTTCTCCCATGCCGGCCTCTTCAAGCCTGTGTTTGAATACCATAAGGTTTCCGGGGTGTAACACACCTGTATATTTCCCTATCTCGTTGTAATCAGGGTATGTTTGGAATTGCCCCGTCTCATGGCTGATTATCGGGATATTGCTTTTTGCCACTGCACGTTCAAAGTTTGTCATCGTATTAGGGTATTGGTGGTTTATTATCCCACCGTCCCAAGCATCGCAGAATGCGAAAGAGCCACGCACATGAGTGTTGTACTCTCCCCATTTCTCGCCTCCTATGCGCGATGTCGTGAAGTAGTCCATCCCTTCAACCACTCCCTTGAAGCCGAGAAACATATTCGAACCGTATGTGTAGAGCCGCCTTGTCCCATGCCCGCAGTCATCGTTTTGCCTGAAATCATTGACAAAGTCTGCCATGAGTGCAGTGCTGCCCCATAGTTCGTTTCCAAGACCCATCATGACGAATGACGGGTGGTTGCCGTATGTGTCGATTATCTTCCTGCCCTCATCTTTGAGGAATGTGGTCAGCCATTGGTTTTTCTCGTCAAAGCCTCCCCATATAGGCAGTTCCGGCTGTAAGTATATTCCGAGGTTGTCAGCAGCCTTGAAGCACGCCTCCGGCGGACACCATGAGTGGAAACGTATATGGTTTATACCATATTCCTTACAAGTAGCGAGATATTTGTGCCAGCCGTCATAGTCCATGGCCACATGTCCTGTCATGGGGAATACACAGGCATCGTGTTTTCCCCGGAGGAAAGTGGCGCGTCCGTTAACCGTGAAATGATGGTCTTTCACTTTGAAGTCCCGAATGCCAAACGTTGTCTCCTTAACGTCTTTTTCTCCTGCGCATTCTGCCGTAATCCTGAGGGTGTATATGTTTTCTGGTGAAAATTCGCTCCATCTCTTGGCTTCCTGCTTGAAATGGTATGTATATCGTATTGTAGTTACGGAGTCTTTTCCAATCCTGTTATTGTCTGGTGCCAGTTGTAGCGTCTCCTTATCGCCGTTTTTCCCTTCAATAGACATACTCACTTTGAAACGCTTGCCCGGTTTCCCCCTCAGCAGTAAGTTCATTCCTACGCTGTTCCCTTTTGCGTCGGGTGCTGTTTTTATTGACTCTATGGCTATTGCGGAACTTCTGGCTTCAAGGTATATTCTGCCTATTATGCCATTCCAGTTTGTCTGTGTGTCCTCGGTACAGGCGTGTGAGTTGCGCAACACCTGTTCTGGCACGCTGTTGCCGTTATCCACCATCACCGTGATTCTGTGTTTTCCTGGTTTTAGCTGTGCGGTCAGGTCATACTCATGAGGCACGGAGATGTCATCGCAGTGTCCGCACTCCTTGCCATCTACATAGACGGTGGACGGCTTTGTCCTTTCAAGAAACAGTGTCACCGTCTTCCCTTTCCATGATGCAGGTATCACGATGTCACGGCTGTAATATGCTTTTCCCGAAAAGGTGTATATTCGGGAAAGACGGGTTGTTTCATCTGTACGAAGGTTCCTCTTTCCCTTTCCGTTCGTGTCAGTGGTTCCGGGCAGTGTTATTGTTTCTGACGTTTCACTTGTTGCAGATGTGGAGAATATCCATTTTCCGCTCAAGTCTATAACTGTACGTTGGGCACGTGCACACAGCGTAATCACTCCGAACAGTATAAGCAATAGCAGTTGTTTCATTTTTTTTGTTTTTTAGATTGGTCTTCAATGATTATGTTTGTTTTTAAATAATAGGCAAAAGATGTATTGATAGGAAATCTGAGAATTGTCTCATTATAACAAAAAACGCAGGCCTCCACCCATACTCGTCCGCTGTTTGAGGCCCTAGGAAAGCCTGTGAAGGTGAACGAGTATAGTGTTTGCCCACGCCGTATGTACATATATACCCGGAAAAGTGTGCGTGAGGGTGGATTATCCCCCTCTGCACACTCCGGGATACAGTTATAGCATACCCGTAGCATCCACTTCTGACATTGTCCAGACCTTCACGTTGAAATTTCCTAGGTTTCAAACGGCCAAGAACAAAGCATCAATGACGCTTTTACATTATATGTTTCACACCCATTTCCCATACACACACAGAGTGTGTGACAGCGTGGGTTTACGGTGCAAAGATACTATTAAAAATTTAATGGTGCAAGGAAATACCCGAAAATTTTTTCTTGCTTTTTGATTAACGTTTGTAACATTCGTGTTTATCCAAATCATTAATCTGTATAAGTATACTGTACTGTACCCAATCCAATTACGAACGCATTGCGTTCAGAATTTGGTAAAGCCGATAAAACGGTCTGCAAGATGCAAGTTGCCATTAAGAAATACTTCTGGCGTTTTTTAGCTTTTTGGGGAAAAATATAGACAAATAGTATTGTGTACAGCCCTCCATCCGCTGATGTATCAGAAATCAAAGTGTCACAAAAATGGGCTTTTTTGTGACACTTTGATTTTTCGCGATTGCGGAGAATGCCCTCGTTTCAAAATTATTTTCCGACGGGCCTGTACAGCACATTCTCTGACGATATGCTAATTTATTGATAGTCTTGTGATTAGTGAAAAGGACGTTTCCGAGAACATTGAAAAAGCGTATAAAAAGGTGCTTTTAGGGGCGCAATCAGATAGAGATTACCGTGCAATCAGATAGAGATTACATGGTAAAAGCTATCAAATTACAGTGTAATCTCTATCAGATTGCGGCCGTAAGGCGTTTTTCTGCCTCCGAAAGGGCATAGAAAGGGGCTGCTGTCTCTCCAGAATGCAAGGTGAGGGCGACACTCTCAAAAAATCAAAGTGTCACAAAAATGGGGCGAAAAGTAACATTTTGTCAAAAACAGGGGGTGACGGCTTTTGGGAGATTAGAGTGTTTTTATCATGGTCACAGTCATGGTCACTATTTTGTTTCCGCTTTAATTTCTTCCAAAACATTTGGAGGTAAGGGAAAAATGTCGTAACTTTGTCAGAGGATTATTTATGTTATCACGATGAAAAGACAAACTATTTTATTTATACTCCTTTGCATGAACATCCGCATTATGGCCGCTGAACGGGCCGAGACCTGCGTGGATAAGCGGCGGACAGGTGAGGCATATACACGGCGTGACAGCCTGTGGGAGTCGTTTCTGTGTCCTCCCGACAGCATAAAGGTGGGGTGTTACTACTATTGGGTGAATGAGCGTGTGGACCCCAAGGGCGTGAAGGCGGACCTGCAGTATATGAAGGACAACAGGATTACGCTGGCATTCCTTGCCACTGATATCCGTAACCGCGACAGGTGGGACAATCCCTGGGAGGGACAGCAGTTTGGCCGCAACAGGTTCCGTAGCCGTCTGTGGTGGAAGAACTTGCGTACTGCGTTGAAGACAGCCGGCAGACTGGGCATAGAGATGGGCATATTTAACAGTCCCGGATGGAGCCAGTCGGGCGGACCATGGGTCAAATCCGAGGAGGCGATGCGCAACTGGACTCCTGACGGCATAGAGGTATGCAAGACAAACCGCGGTACGGATGTGGTCTGCGGACCGTGTTCGGAAGACGCTGAGGGGCTCGAGGTGGACAAATTGTCAAGGAAGCACGTGCAGAAGCATTTCGAGTCATTCATCGGGGAGATACTCCGCCGCATACCATACAGGGACCGTAAGACCCTGACAACGGTGGTCCTGGACAGCTGGGAGCGTGGCCGGCAGAATTATACCGACTCCATATTCTCCCTGTTCAGGCAGCGTTTCGGCTATGACCTCAATTATGAGGACAAGGTGTGCCGCAGGGATCTGGACAGGCTAATATCTGATTTAGTGGCCACGGAATATATTGGAGGGCTGACGGAGAAGGCCCATGAGTACGGGCTGCGCACGTGGTGTGAGCCTTATGCCCACAGCCCTTTCCCTGGAAACAGCATCACCTATGGCAGCGCGGCCGATGAGGTGGCTGCGGAATTTTGGGTTAATGACAGGAAGTTCAGGAAGAAGGAGGTGGATGCGGCCGTAGGGGCGGCACGCAACAGCGGCAAGAACCGTGTGTGGGCGGAGAGCTTCACCGATGGCACGTGGGATAAGTATGCCAAGGACGACTGGAGTTTCGGGAAGCTGAAGCCCATAGCCGACCGCTATTTCCATGCAGGTGTCAACGCAACCATTCTTCATGTCCTCATCTCCCAGCCCGGTGATGACCGCGAACCGGCTGTGCGTCCTTGGTTCGGCACCTTCTTTGACCGCAGAAGCAGGAACGCCGCCGACCTGAAACCGCTTGTCCGCTATCTGCGTTGCTGTAATTTCATGTTGCAGTTGGGTCGCCCTCTGGATGGCAAACCCGATTGCAGGGTGATGGATGACGGCACCATGGTCCGCTTTACATCCCAGTCCCTGTTCCATATCACATTCCCAGACGGACACGAGGAGACGTGGGACCCGATGACAGCGTGCCGTCATGAGGGGGAGAAATAAAAGGGACGGACATTGCAGGACGGCGTGTCGCCGTCTGCCTCGCATGGATTTTTTCAGAAAAACATTTGGAGGTAAGGGAAAAATGTCGTAACTTCGCAGCAGAATAGCATGAATGCGGTGACCTGATTGCTATTATATCTAAAGACAAACCGATAACCGTCAGGAAGATGATAACATCCTGTTCATCGATGCCAGCAAGGATTTTGAGAAGGTGAAGACGCAGAACAAGCTTCGTCCGCAGCACATCCAAAAAATCGTGGAAACCTATCGCGACCGTAAGGGAATAGAAAAGTATAGTCATCTTGCAACCTTAAAGGAGGTGGAAGAGAACGACTATAACTTGAATATTCCCCGTTATGTAGATACCTTTGAAGAGGAAGAACCTATTGACATCAAGGCGGTAATGGCTGAAATCAAGGAACTGGAAGCCAAGCGTGCTGAGTTGGATCAGGAGATTGAGGTATATCTGAAAGAATTGGGAATAGTGGAATAAAATTATAATTGGCTCATGGAATATCTGGACTTCAAAAAATTGATTGATGCACTTGTAGCTCGCCCCAAGGAAACAGAATGGATAGAGTTTAAACACAACTTCCATTCTAAAGAAGAAATAGGTGAACGTATTTCTGCGTTAGCTAATAGTGCCTATTTATGTAATATGCCTTTCGGATATATCGTATATGGGGTAGATGACGATAGTCATGATATAATTGGAACAGACCTGTACGGCAAGCAAAAGATGGTAGGCAATGAAGAACTGGAGTCCTGGCTATCAACAAGGCTTAATCCACGTATTGATTTTGAGGTAATTGACGATTTTGATTACGAGGACTGCGGTCATGTTTGTATTTTCAAAATTCCGGCTACAGTAAACCGGCCTGTGAGTTTCCTGCATGAAGCGTATGTCAGAGTTGGTTCTATTACCAGAAAGCTCAAGGATTTTCCTGCCAAAGAAGCCAAAATATGGAAGGGAGGACAAAAAGCATTGGAGAAGATCTTACTCAAAAAAGGACTGTCCCCCCAAGAAGTCCTTACTCTTTTGAGTGCTGAGACCTATTTTGATATGATGCACATCCCTCTTCCACAAGATACCAAAGGCATTATGGAACGTTTTGTCTCAGAAAGCCTTATACAACAGGATGAGGTCGGCTACAGTATTACAGAACTCGGAGCGTTGTTATTTGCAAAATCCCTTGGAGATTTTGATGGACTGAAACGTAAGGTTGTCAGGGTTATAGTGTATAAGGGTAAGAGCAAATTGGAAACGATACGTGAGCAAGTCTTTGATAAAGGTTATGCAATAGGCTTTGAGAGCATGGTTTCATGGATAAACAGCCAACTTCCAGCAAATGAGGAAATCGGACAAGCTCTTCGGAAAGATGCAAGAATGTACCCAGAAATAGCTATAAGAGAGTTGGTTGCCAATATGCTTATCCACCAAGATTTTGCAGAGCAAGGATTTCCTATGGTAGAGATTTATTCCGACCGTATAGAAATATCTAATCCTGGACAACCCCTTATCAGTGTAGAGCGTTTTATTGACGAATACCAGTCACGCAACGATTCCCTTGCAGACATCATGAGAAGAATGGGTATCTGTGAGGAAAAAGGCAGTGGTATGGATAAAACGATTTTCAGCATCGAACTATTTCAATTGCCGCCACTTCGTTTTCAAGTGCAGGAAAGCAGAACAACAGCAACGGTGTTCTCATACCGCAAGTTTGCAGACATAGATAAGAACGAAAGGGTTAGGGCTTGTTACCAACACGCTTGTTTGAGGTATGTCTCTAATGACAAAATGAATAACCAGTCGCTTCGAGCCCGTTTGGGAATCGAAGACAAGAACTATCCTATGGCCTCACGTATTATCAAGGATGCGCTGGAAGCGAGGGTGATAAAAGAGGAAAATCCTGATGGTGGCTCAAGGCATAACTATATACCTTATTGGGCATAATTTATGTAACTGGCATGTAACTGAGAGGAATAAATATTGGTGGAAGCAATTATAAAATGCTGAATATCAAGGAATGTTTATGTAACTGGCATGTAACTGAGAATTTATAAAAGACGACAATAATGAATCCGAGAATATTAAGTTGGTCGAATACGGTAATTCCTGCAACAGCCTGTTGCTGTTTTAGAAAGGACACAAATAACCAGTAGCAAATAGCGACCTGTTTACGTAATCAATAAAAAATAAAGAATGACTATGGCAGAAAAAAAAGATAAAGAAGTCCTTAATGTTCTGTCAACATACAAGGATAAAATCAACGGCAGTGTGATTAAGAACCATGCTATTGAGGAATTATAAATGATAAATACTATGACACTAATGACCCCTTCCTTGAGTTTCTCTGAAGCTGTTAACGCTTCAACAAGCAAGATATTCCAAATTCATGGCCGTTCGCGCCGTTCGGAGTTCTGGTGGACACATCTGCTGGTGTATGTCCTGTCATTCTTCTTGACACCTATAGTCGGCTTTCTGTTGGATCTTCTGACCATTCCACTTGCCATCCGCCGTCTGCATGACACTGGTCGCAGTGGCTGGTGGTGGGTTGTTGGCGCGCTTTCCAAGCTGTCATTCTTCGTACTCCTGTTCTATGATTTGTGTATGGCTGTGGTGAATGCCGACGATATACGTGGCTATGCGGACCTGTTCTTTGCCGCGATGTTCATAAAATACACTGCGTTGTTTGTAGGAATAGGCATCTATCAGCTTGTGCTGCTGGTGTTTTACTGCCTTGACAGTGAGCCGTTTGAGAACTATTATGGCCCGTCTCCGAAATATCAGGAGGAGGAAGAGGATGAGACAGAAGTGGAAGAAGATGATGATAATTAATGGAAAAAACATTTGGTAGTAAGGAAAAAAAGTAGTATCTTTGCAGCGTAAAGAAAAGACTCGGGGTGCTTCCATCCTGTACTGACGGTATGTTTGGAGGCTGAGATTATACCCATTGACCTGATGCAGGTAACGCTGCCGTAGGAAATGAGAATGGTTTTTATCATTAAGATAAATGTATTGAACCCGGGTGACGGCATCAGACAGGCTGTTATCCGGGGTTTTCTTTTCCAGTATAATCCCCCCGCAGATGATTTATTGTTTAAGTATTAGGGATTATGAACATTTACATTAACAGCAAGTCCGCCAGTACGGCGGCGACGAATATGCTTGAACTGTCGCAGGAGCTGAACCTGCCTGAGCGCGGCGTGGCTATGGCTCTCGGCGCGCAGATGGTGCAGCGCGACGCATGGGTGTCCACTCCTCTGAAGGAGGGGGACAGCATTATCGTCATCAAGGCGGTGTGCGGGGGATAGTGGTTTAGTTGTTTTGTGGTTTGGTGGTTTAGTTGCTTGAACTGCGACTGTGTTTAAATCTTACACTAACAGTAACCGCTAAGCCACCAAACCACAACACAATCAGACCATCAAGCAACAAAACAACCAAACGACAAAACCACAAAACAACCAAACCGTGCTTCAATTCATTTCACACTATACGGATGATTACTCCTATCTTGACTCCATACGCATTGCTATAGAGGGCGGCTGCCGCTGGATACAGCTGCGTATGAAGGATGCCACCGCTGATGATATACGGCCTGTAGCCATCGAGGCGCAGCGGCTCTGCCGTGAGGCCGGTGCCACATTCATCATTGATGATCATGTGGAACTGGTCAGGGAGCTGCGCGCGAACGGCGTTCATCTCGGCAAGAAGGATATGCCGATAGCCGCCGCAAGGGAGCTGTTAGGGCCGGACTTCATAATAGGCGGTACAGCCAATACCATTGATGATGTGAGGATGCACCACGCCGCCGGCGCAAGCTATATAGGCTGCGGCCCGTTCCGCTTCACTACGACCAAGAAAGGGCTGTCGCCGGTGCTGGGACTTGATGGCTATCGCGCCATCATGCAGGTCATGCAGGCCGAGGGCATCGTGCTGCCTGTAGTGGCGATAGGCGGTATAACGGCGGAGGATATACCCGACATCATGCGCACGGGGGTGAGCGGAGTGGCGTTGAGCGGCGCTGTGCTGCGCGCAACAGACCCTGTGGCGGAGATGAGGAGGGTGATTGGTTGTTTGGTGGTTTAGTGGTTTAGTTGTTTGGTTGATTGTGCTGAGGGGTGTTTACCTTGTGGTTATCGGTAATCGCGGCCAAAACAGCGTAACTTAATTATGAGTTATTAATGATGAGGCCTTGTCAGTTGTGAATTATGAGTTATGAGGGATGAGTTATAAATTCAGAACAGACCGCAAGCCGCCAAACTATCAACCAAACAACTAAACCACTAAACAACCAAACAACTATACCGGCAACTAAACAACTATACAATCCACCAAACAACTAAAAAACAAAACAACTATATAACCACTATGGAGAAATTGATTATTGCGGGAAGAGAGTTTGATTCCCGTCTGTTTCTTGGAACAGGAAAGTTCAACAACAACAGTCTGATGGCAGAGGCTATCAAGGCCAGTGGAACGGAGATGGTAACCGTTGCCATGAAGCGTGTGGAGCTGGAGGACAGTCATGATGACCTTCTGACGCACATAACGCAGAACCCTGGCATACAGCTGCTGCCCAACACATCCGGAGTCCGCAATGCGGAGGAGGCAGTCTTCGCCGCCCAGATGGCACGTGAGGCCTTTGGCACCAACTGGCTCAAGCTGGAGATACACCCGGATCCACGCTATCTGCTGCCGGATTCTGTGGAGACGCTGAAGGCCACGGAGCAGCTTGTGAAGCTGGGCTTCGTTGTCCTGCCGTACTGTCAGGCCGACCCCACGCTGTGCAAGCATCTGGAGGAGGCCGGTGCGGCTACCGTTATGCCGCTTGCCGCGCCTATCGGCACAAACAAGGGACTGCGCATGAAGGACTTCCTGCAAATCATAATAGAGCAGGCAACGGTGCCTGTTGTGGTCGATGCGGGCATCGGTGCGCCGAGTCATGCGGCCGAAGCCATGGAGATGGGCGCTGACTGCTGTCTGGTGAACACCGCCATTGCCGTGGCAGGCGATCCTGTCCAGATGGCCATGGCATTCAAGGAGGCGGTCATTGCCGGCCGCCGCGCATACGAGGCAGGCCTCGGGGCGGTGTGCGACTCGGCCGAGGCCAGCTCGCCGTTGACAGCGTTTCTTGACTAACCAAACACTAAAAACAACGAAAGACTTATGCCTAACGATAATAAAGCATACGCCAAGAGAGAGAAGGCGTACATGACGGGAAGTCTGTTCCCATCGGTAAGGGTGGGAATGACGAAGGTAAACCTGACACCGACCGTAACGAAGGACAGGAATGGAGTGCCGCATACGGAGCAGAACGCGCCCGTGTACATCTATGATACCAGTGGCCCGTTCTCGGATCCGGATATAGAGGTGGACCTGAAGAAGGGACTGCCCAGACTGCGCGAGCAATGGATACTGGACCGTAATGACACGGAGCAGCTGGGAGAGGTGACGAGCGAGTACGGCAAGCAGAGGCTTGCGGACCACTCGCTGGACAGTCTCCGCTTTGAGCATATACAGCTGCCGCGCCGCGCTGTGAAGGGTAAGGCCATAACACAGATGGCCTATGCCAAGGCCGGCATCATCACCCCGGAGATGGAGTATGTTGCCATCCGCGAGAACATGAACTGTGAGGAGCTGGGCATCAAGACCCACATCACGCCGGAGTTTGTGCGCGATGAGATAGCGAGGGGCCGTGCCGTGCTGCCTGCCAACATCAACCACCCGGAGGCGGAGCCTATGATTATAGGCCGTAACTTCCTTGTCAAGATTAACACCAACATAGGTAACTCCGCCACCACATCCTCAATAGAGGAAGAGGTGGACAAGGCCGTGTGGTCCTGCAAATGGGGCGGCGACACGCTGATGGACCTTTCAACGGGCGCCAACATCCACGAGACGCGTGAATGGATAGTGCGCAACTGCCCCGTTCCAGTGGGTACGGTGCCTATATATCAGGCTCTGGAGAAGGTCAACGGACGTGTGGAGGACCTGACGTGGGAGATTTATAAGGACACTCTGATAGAGCAGTGCGAGCAGGGTGTGGACTATTTCACCATCCATGCAGGCATACGCCGGCAGAATGTGCATCTGGCGGACACGCGTCTGTGTGGTATCGTGAGCCGCGGCGGCTCTATCATGAGCAAATGGTGCCTGATACACGACAGGGAATCGTTCCTGTATGAGCATTTTGACGACATCTGCGACATCGTGGCGCAGTATGATGTGGCGCTGTCCCTTGGTGACGGACTGCGTCCGGGCTGTACTGCCGACGCCAATGACGCCGCCCAGTTCGCGGAACTGGACACCATGGGCGAGCTGGTGCTGCGTGCCTGGGACAAGAATGTGCAGGCATTCATCGAGGGGCCGGGCCATGTGCCGATGCAGAAGATACGCGAGAATATGGACCGTCAGCTGGATCACTGCCATGAGGCGCCGTTCTACACCCTCGGTCCTATTGTCACGGACATAGCGCCGGGCTATGATCACATCACCAGTGCCATAGGCGGAGCGCAGATAGCGTGGATGGGTACGGCTATGTTGTGCTATGTCACGCCCAAGGAGCATCTTGCACTGCCTAACAGAGAGGATGTGCGTGTGGGCGTTGTGACCTATAAGATAGCGGCCCATGCCGCAGATTTGGCTAAGGGACATCCCGGAGCGCAGGTCAGGGACAACGCCTTGTCAAAGGCGCGCTTCGACTTCCGCTGGCGGGATCAGTTCCATCTGTCGCTTGACCCGGAGCGTGCGTTGCAGTATTTCGAGGAGGCGGGACATACAGACGGTGAGTACTGCACCATGTGCGGCCCCAACTTCTGCGCTGCCAAGCTGACACACGATTTAAGGAAACTGTAGACTGATGGATACCAGATATGCCCGGCAGCTTCTGCTGCCGGAGATTGGCGACGAGGGACAGCGCCGGCTGGCCCGTGCAAGGGTGCTGATTGTCGGGGTGGGGGGGCTTGGCTCGCCCATAGCCACATACCTTGCAGGTGCCGGGGTGGGTACTATCGGCCTTGTGGACGATGATGCCGTGAGCCTTAGCAACCTGCAGCGACAGGTGCTGTATGACGAGAGTCAGGTGGGAAAGCCCAAGGCGCTGTGCGCCAGAGAGCGCCTGCTGGCTCTGAACAGCGACATTACGGTCAACGCATACGCCACAAGGCTGACCGCGGAGAATGCGGAACGGCTGGTGGGTGAGTACGATATCGTGATGGACGCTACGGACAATTTCGCCTCGCGCTACATGATAAGCGACGCGTGTCATGCCATGGGCAGGCCTATGGTGTACGGTGCTATATGCGCACTCGATGGACAGGTCAGCGTATTGTGCAAGGGACACGCCACCTACCGCACCCTTTATCCCGATGAGGCGGGCACCCTTGCCATGCCGCACCCGGGAAAACAGGTGGTGGGAGTCACTCCCGCGGTGGTGGGAAGTGTGCAGGCCGCACAGGCACTGCAGCTGATATGCGGATATGGCGAGCCGCTGATAGACCGCCTGTGGACCATAGACCTGCGCACCATGCAGACATTCATTGTGGGTATCTGACGGCATTTAACCACCAGTCAAACAACAAAACAACCAAACAATCAAATATGTTTTCAGAAGAATTACTAAAGATAAGTTGGGACGAGACCACAGAGCGCATAGCTCAGATGACCGATACAGACGTGAGAAGGGCACTTGCCAAGGAGCATTGTGACGTGAATGACTTCATGGCAATGGTTTCCCCGGCGGCAGAGCCTTATCTGGAGCAGATGGCGCGGCTGTCACGCAAGTACACAGAGGAGCGCTTTGGCAGGACGATGTCGATGTTCATACCGCTGTACATCACAAACTCATGTTCCAACTCCTGCGTGTACTGTGGCTTTCACCGCTCCAACCCTATGCCCCGCACCATACTGACGCCGGAGCAGATAGAGGATGAGTATAAGGCCATCAAGAAGCTGGCGCCGTTCGAGAATATACTGCTTGTGACCGGCGAGAACCCTGCCAAGGCCGGGGTGCCATATCTTGCAAAGGCCATTGACATAGCAAAGAAGTACTTCTCCAATATAAAGATAGAGGTGATGCCGCTGAAGATGGAGGACTATCACGAGCTTACAAAGCATGGACTGAATGGCGTTATATGCTTTCAGGAGACATATCACCGCGAGAACTACAAGCTGTACCATCCGGCAGGCATGAAGTCCAACTTTGAGTGGCGCGTCAACGGCTTTGACCGTATGGGTCAGGCCGGCGTGCATTCCATTGGCATGGGAGCGCTGCTGGGCCTGGAGAAGGAGTGGCGCACGGACGTGGTGATGATGGCTTACCATCTGCGCTACCTGCAGAAGCATTACTGGAAGACGAAGTATTCCGTCAACTTCCCCCGTATGAGGCCTGCACAGAACGAGGGATTCCAGCCCAACTGTTTCGTGAACGACCGTGAGCTGGCGCAGGTAACGTTTGCCATGCGCATCTTTGACCATGATGTTGACATCTCTTACTCTACGCGCGAGCCGCAGTTCATCCGTGACAATATGTGCACACTTGGGGTGACAACGATGTCGGCAGAGTCCAAAGTGAACCCTGGAGGATACTATACCTATCCGCAGGCACTGGAGCAGTTCACGGTGTCCGATGACCGTACGGCGACTGAAATCAACTGCCGTCTGAAGCAGTTGGGCCGTGAGCCCGTGTGGAAGGACTGGGACGCGTCCTTTGATATGTTTGGAAGTGTAAACAAATAAGAAAGACAACCGTACGGTGTTCAGAACAATAGTGATAACAAGACCTGCATTCTTCTGTGACGAGGCGCAGCAGGCAGCGCGTCTTCTCATGAGGGGGGATGCAGGTCTTCTGCATATACGCAAGCCACAGTCATGCGAGGAGGAGGTGGAGGCGCTGGTGATACAGCTGGCGGACGAATGGCGTGACCGCCTTGTGCTGCATGATTACTTTCATCTTGCGGTGCGTTACGGACTCCATGGCGTGCACCTCAACTCGCGCAACCCTCTGCCGCCGGCCGGATGGCATGGCAGTGTCAGCCGCAGCTGTCACACATTGGAGGAGGTGAGGCGGTATAAGACCGCATGCACGTATGTGTCACTGTCACCGATATTTGACTCTGTCTCCAAGCAGGGCTACCATTCCGCCTTCAGCAGGGAGCAGATTGCGGCGGCCGTGCATGACGGCACTATAGATAATAAGGTGTATGCCCTCGGCGGAGTGCGCTTCTCCATGCTGGAGGAGGTTAGGGCCATGGGCTTCGGAGGAGCCATGATACTTGGTGATGCGTGGAGATGATGATATTATGAAGACTATATTGACAATCGCCGGCAGCGACACTTGTGCGGGTGCCGGCATACAACAGGATTTGAAGACGGTGACGGCACTGGGGCATTATGCCGTCACTGTGACTACGGCGCTTACGGCGCAGAACACATTAGGGGTGCGGAAGGTCATGCCCGTGCCTGCGGATATGCTGCAGGCGCAGCTTGATGCCGTGCTTGGGGACATCGCGGTGGCGGCGGTAAAGACAGGGATGATACCCGACGCGCAGTGTGCCCGTGTGGTTGTTGACACTCTGAAGGGGCTTGATGTGCCTGTGGTGTGCGACCCCGTCATGATTTCCACCAGTGGGACGCAGCTGATGAGCGATGAGTGTATTGACATTATACGGAACGAGCTGTTTCCTGTCTGCACCCTTGTCACACCCAACATACCCGAGGCCGCGCGGCTTGTGGGACTGCCCGATGCGCCCATTGACGACATGGGGCGTATGCTTGTGGAGCGCTACGGCACCGCTTTCCTGCTGAAGGGGGGCCATGCTGACGGTGCGATGATGACCGACCGCCTCTATTCAGCTGACGGTGCGGTGCGTGAATACACCTCGCCGCGCATAGCGACTTCTAACCTTCACGGCACAGGATGCACCTTGTCGAGCGCTGTGGCCGCTCTGCTGGCGGAGGGAAGCAGCCTGCCCGAGGCAGTACGTGGCGCCAAGGTGTTGATAGATAAAGGCATAAAACAGGGCCGCTCCCTCCGCATTGGCAGAGGAAACGGCCCGTTATGGCTGTTCTGAAGAGGTTTTTGTTTTTGGTTTTTGGTTGGAAGGTTGTGGGTTTTAGGTCTGTCCCCTCTATATTCAACAACAAATCCGAAAGACCTACAACCCACAACCCCACAACCATCAAACCTTCCAACCAAAAATCAGCTACCTTGCCTCCGGCTTTGGCACCTTGTCCATGTCGTCAGGCTCAGGGAATATCTCCTTAAGGTATTCCACAAACAGGTGCAGGGCCTTGGTTGTGGCGTTGCGCAGGTTTGCGTCACGTCCATCATCGCCCTCCAGCTTTATTGTGCGTATGTCGTCCGCAGTGCCGCAGGCCACCCATATTGTGCCCACAGGAATGCCTGCGTCCGCACCGGGACCGGCGAACCCCGTGGTGGCTATGGCAAAGTCTGTGTTCATAAGTTTTATGACTCCCTTCACCATCTCTTTGGCTACCTCCTCGCTTACCGCGTTCTTCTCCTCGATAAGCTGCGCGTCTATGCCCAGCACCTTGGTCTTTGCCTCGTTGGAGTAGCATATAGTGCCGCCCTTATAGTATGTTGAGGCGCCCGGAACGGAGGTTATGACCTCTCCTATGCGGCCGCTTGTGCACGACTCGGCGGTGGCTACTGTCTTGCCAGTCTCGTATAATTTGTAAAGTATCTCTTTACTTAACACTTTGCTTTCTAATCCCATATTCTTCTTGTATTGCTGTGTATGAATTGATATTTATCGGAAAGTGACGTTGGAAAATGTAGGGGCGTCTATCTGGCAGAAGTCTCCGTCACGCAGTTTGAAGCTGCCCACGCATCCTATCATTGCCGCATTGTCCGTGGTGTATGAGAACTTTGGTATGTAAATGGTCCACCCGAAGCGCCGGGCATAGTCGTGGAAGGCATTGCGCAGGCCGTTGTTGGCGGACACTCCGCCTGCCACCGCCACGTGCTTTATGCCTGTCTGCTTCACGGCCATCTTCAGTTTCTTCATCAGTATGTCCACAACGGTCCACTCAAGGCTTGCCGCTATGTCCTCCTTGTGGTGCTCAATGAAGTCCGGATCCTGCTCAACCCACTTCTGCATACTGTACAGGAAGGATGTCTTCAGGCCCGAGAAGCTGTAGTTCAGCCCCGGTATGTGCGGCTCCGCGAACTGGTATGCCTTTGGATTGCCCTTGCGTGCCAGCCTGTCTATTATGGGTCCGCCGGGGTATCCCAGCCCCATCACCTTCGAGCACTTGTCTATCGCCTCGCCTGCCGCATCGTCTATGGTCTGTCCCAGCACCTCCATGTCGTTGTATGCGTTCACCTTCACTATCTGCGAGTTGCCTCCGCTGACCAGAAGGCACAGGAATGGCAGCGGCGGCTCTGCGTTGTCGCTGTCCGCATCCTGTATGAAGTGTGCCATGACGTGCCCCTGCAGGTGGTTCACGTCAATGAGCGGTATGCCTAATGAGCGTGCGAATCCCTTGGCGAAGCTGACACCTACCAGCAGCGACCCCATCAGGCCCGGGCCGCGTGTGAAGGCTACGGCCGACAGTTGCTCCTTGGTGATGCCTGCCCTGCGTATGGCCTGGTCCACAACAGGCACCACATTCTGCTGGTGGGCGCGTGAGGCCAGTTCGGGCACCACGCCGCCGTATGCGCGGTGTACATCCTGTGACGCTGTGACATTGCTGAGAAGCAGCCGCCCCTTCAGCACAGCGGCAGAGGTGTCATCGCATGAACTCTCTATCGCGAGTATGTATTTTTCTTCTTCTTCCATAAGATTGCAATGGTGGCTCGGTTCTTCTTAGTAAGTCAGTATCTCCACTCCGTGATCGGTCATCAGTAGTGTGTGCTCCCATTGCGCTGACGGCAGCTCGTCCTCTGTAATGACCTCCCATCCATATTCATCCTCCGCGTCTATGAACACGCGCCATGTGCCCTGGTTTATCATCGGCTCTATGGTGAACACCATGCCCGGCACGAGGAGCATACCGGTGCCGCGGTATCCGTAGTGGCATACTTCCGGCTCCTCATGGAACTGCACTCCCACGCCGTGGCCGCACAGGTCGCGCACCACACCGTAGTTGTACTTCTTGCAGTGCTTCTCTATGGCGTGGCCTATGTCGCCCACAAAGCTGTAGGGCTTGGCCACCTCCATTCCTATCTCAAGGCATTCCTTTGCCACGCGCACCAGCTGCTCCTTCTCTGGCGTTGTCTTTCCGCCAATGATGAACATCCTTGAGGCGTCGGCGTAGTATCCGTCCTTGATGGTGGTGAAGTCCACATTCACGATGTCTCCCTCCTTCAGTATGTCCGTTTCCTTAGGAATGCCGTGGCATACCACCTCGTTGATGCTTGTGCACACGCTCTTCGGGAAGCCCTCATAGTTGAGGCAGGCCGGTATGGCGTCGTGCTGCCGGCACACGTCCATGCAGATGTCATCAATCTGCTGCGTGTTCATGCCCGGGTGTATGGCCTCCGCCACTGCATCAAGCACCGCTGTGTTTATCACGCCTGCACGCCTTATGCCCTCAATCTGCTCCGGAGTCTTTATCAGTTCCCTTGTGGGTACGAGCTTTCCCTTGCTCTCCCAGTACATAACCTTCTTGTCCAGTTCCGTGGGTTCCTGTCCGCTAAGGCAGTGCCAGCGTCTTTTCTTCTTTATCATTTGGTTGTCTTTCTGTTTGTGCCGTGGTCGCATCGGTGTGGGCTGAGGGTGCGTCCCCGTTCCCACATAACCTAAAAACCACTGTCCCTGCCGCATTTAGGCGGCAGGGACGTATTGTGTTCCTATTACCTGCTGTATTACCAGGCAAAGAGAGGATAATCCTTCATTGTCTCGTTCACCTCGGAGCGTACCTTAGCTATGACGGCCTCGTTCTGCGGATCGTCAAGCACTTCCTCTATCCATGCCGCAATCTTCACCATGAGGTCTTCCTTTGCACCACGTGTTGTGATGGCAGGTGTGCCGAGGCGGAAGCCTGATGTCTGGAATGCGGAGCGTGTGTCGAACGGCACCATGTTCTTGTTTATGGTGATGTCTGCCGCCACGAGCGCGTTCTCCGCCACCTTACCGGTCAGCTCCGGATACTTGGAGCGCAGGTCAACGAGCATTGAGTGGTTGTCTGTACCGCCGGAAACGATGCTGAAACCGCGCTTCACCAGTTCCTCGGCAAGTACTGCGGCGTTCTTCTTCACCTGCAGAGCGTACTCCTTGAACTCTGGCTTCAGAGCCTCACCGAAGGCTACGGCCTTGGCGGCTATGACGTGTTCCAGAGGGCCGCCCTGCTGTCCTGGGAATACAGCGGAGTTAAGCAGCTGTGACATCTTCTTCACAACGCCCTTCGGTGTGGTGTATCCCCATGGGTTCTCGAAGTCCTTGCCCATGAGTATCAGTCCGCCGCGTGGGCCGCGGAGGGTCTTGTGGGTGGTGGTAGTCACGATGTGCGCGTACTTAACAGGGTTCTCTAACAGTCCGGCGGCAATGAGTCCCGCAGGGTGTGCCATGTCAATCATGAGCAGGGCGCCCACCTCGTCGGCTATCTTCCTCATGCGTGCGTAGTCCCATTCACGGCTGTAGGCGGAGCCTCCGCCGATGATTAGCTTCGGCTTGTTCTCCTTTGCCAGCTGCTCCATCTCGTCATAGTCCACGCGTCCCGTCTCCTTCTTGAGGTTATAGCCTACGGGACGGTACAGTATGCCTGATGTGTTTACCAGTGAGCCGTGTGACAGGTGGCCGCCATGGTCAAGGTTTAGACCCATGAAGCAGTCGCCGGGCTTCAGCACTGCCAGAAGGACTGCGGCGTTGGCCTGTGCTCCTGAGTGTGGCTGCACGTTGGCATACTCCGCTCCGAACAGCTCGCAGGCGCGGTCAATGGCCAGCTGCTCTATCTGGTCCACAACCTGGCAGCCGCCGTAGTAGCGGTGGCCGGGATAGCCCTCCGCATACTTGTTGGTGCAATAGGAGCCCATAGCCTCCATTACCTGCTCACTAACAAAGTTCTCTGAAGCGATAAGCTCAATGCCCTTGAGCTGACGCTGGTGTTCATTTTCGATAAGGTCGAAAATCTTCTGGTCTCTTTCCATTGTTCAGTATATATTATCTTGTGTTATTGTTATCTTAAATAAATTTGGCACAAAGGTACAAAAAAAATATTAAACGGCCAAGATGTCAGTACCTTTTTTGTGTTGGTTTTAGGTTGAGGGTCATGGGTTTTAGGTTGAGGGTCTTAGGTTGTTGGGTTGATGGTTTTGGGTTGTGGATTATTGGTCTTAGGTAGTAGTTCTTGGGTTCTTGGCGTAAAAAGCATATTTCCAGAAAGACAGCTGTCTCTCTGGAAATATATAGAATGCCGTGGAATTAAACGAAATGATGCAGTCCTCGTCTGCTTAATACATTACCTTCTTGCCGTTTACTATATTCACACCCTTCACCGGCGCATTGAGCTTGCGGCCGTTAAGGTCATAATAAATGCTCTGCTGTGGCTGCCCGTCAGCGTTGATGCCCCTCATTCCTGTAGTTTCAATGCCCTGAATGTTCTTGAAGAAACTCCATCCATGAGCAGCCTTGTATGCCTCCTGTACTTCTTCGGGAATATAAAGGGTTGCATACTGATAACTAAAAATGTCAAAAGAAGGGGTGTAACCTGTATCATTTAGACTTGGGGGCGTGGGACTCAAAGAATAAATAGAAGTCAAGCTGCTGCAATTTTCAAAAGCGTGTGCCCCTATAGATGTTACACTGTTAGGGAAAGTTATGGAAGAAAATGTACTGCATCCATGGAAAGCGTAATCACCTATAGTTGTTACGCTATTAGGAATAGTGATAGAGACCAAGCTACTGCAGCCATAAAATGCAAACATCTTTATAGTCGTTACACTATTAGGAATTGTAACAGAAGTCAGGCCACTACAGTCCATGTATATAGATATGATTGATTATCAACTCTTTATCACTAATACGGTAGAAAAGTGGATGTGCTTTTTACTTGCATATGGAAGAAAATTAAGATTTAACGTATTTAACTTAATTTTACGGTAAAATGTGAGTTTTGGGGTGCAAAATGAGGAAAATGATACAATAAGAAGGATGATTGTCCGTAAAACTGTGAGAAATAAGAAAAAGCCATAGCGAGATTACCCGTTATGGCACATTCATGTTTTACCAAAGGATTACGCTTGGGTCTGTCACAGATACCAACGGTCCTTCTACGAGAAAATGCTCACCAAATTGACAATTGCATTTATGGCAAAGAGGCACGACATACCAACGTTTGTCATTTGAGTCGTCAAGTTGTACATGTGCGCCATCTGTCGCATGTTGTGTACAGCCTAACTTGTGACATCTATTTGCTTCTATTCCAGTTGCATTTTCCCAGTATGCCAGCCAATTGCCATTTCTGCTACCTTCTTTTAGATTATGAACTTTATAAATACTCATATAATCGTATTTGAGAGTTATTTACTCTACTACAACCTGCCCCTGTAGTATTAGGACTCTTCACTAAGCGGAGAGAATGCTGAGGCTCTCAACCTCTTGGAGGAAATGGATCGTTTCCATGGGAATCTCTTTCTCGAATTTGACCATTGCGACCATGAATGAACAGCTCGGAATGCTGATTCCTGGAAATTTGGCGAGCAGCGGCAATTGCGTCAGACTGCCTATCGAATGTGGAAGTTAATCTTGAATTGCCTTCGCCCTTGATTCCCCACTTATCTCCTACTGGAACTACATGTTGATTCTTACCCATCTATT
>JAUNOM010000034.1 GCA_030531085.1 Prevotellaceae bacterium
TGAAGACATATCAGCAACGGGCAAAGAATGCCACGGACAAGGCAGAAGATTACGCTCGAAAAGCAAAGAATGCCCGAGAACGTGCTCAAGACTATATGAGAAAGGCGGAGTATGCGCTGAAGAGAGCAAAATAATAACACCACAGATAAAACAAACCATCAAATACAACAACAATGAAAACATTTACTACACATCTGCAGACCATGATTCTAATGGTTCTTTTCGCATTTGCAACAGTTCAAAAGGCGAATGCTTCGGCAAAAGCCGGAGAAGCATCAGTCTATGAAGGAAGTACCGTAACCATAGCGTTGGCTGACACTTACAAACGTACACTTATGCAGTCAACAGGTGTTACATATCAGTGGTATTCTGAGAACAATTCGTATGCCACCGTGACCAGTTCCACTCGCTATAATGCCACTGTCAAGGGAATCAAGGCAACATCTTCGTGCAAAGTGTATTTTAAATGTAGCTATTTCATTGATGGCTTCTATCGCACTATGGACTTTTACTATACGATCACCGTAAAATCGACAAGTGTCAGTGTGACAAGTGTAACACTGAGCCAATCGTCCATCAGTATGAAAGAAGGAAATACCTACCAACTATCAGCCTCTGTCTATCCGACAAATGCTACGAACAAGAATGTTAACTGGTCGAGCAGCAATACTTCTGTGGCTACGGTGAGCAACGGACTTGTGTCGGCAAAGTCTGCGGGAACTGCTACTATTACATGCCGTGCTGCGGATGGCAGTGGGAAATATGCTACTTGCAAGGTTTCCGTAGAGTCTGCAACGGTATATGTTACAAGCATAACGCTGAACAAGACCTCTGCTTCTCTGTATGTTGGAGAAACCACACAACTTAATGCAACAGTCAGCCCAAGTTCAGCGACTAACAAAAGTGTTAGTTGGACATCCAATGATACATCTGTTGCCACGGTTTCATCTACAGGACTTGTCACTGCAAAATCTGCCGGCACTACCACTATTACATGTAAGGCAAAAGACGGAAGCGGAAAACAAGCGACGTGCAACATATCGGTAAAAGAGAATGTGAAGCCGACCTCCATAACGCTAAGCGCATCCAAGGCTTCACTCACTGAAGGAGAAACCCTACAATTGAAAGCTACGGTAAGTCCATCTGATGCTGTCGATAAAACCGTGACATGGATGAGTGACAATACAACCGTCGCAACCGTGGACAACAATGGTCTTGTCACCGCAAAGAGTGCCGGCACAGCCAACATCATTGCTACAACCTCCAACAATCTTGCCGCTGTCTGTGCTATAACCGTGAATGAGGAAGTCATAGGAGAAACAACAGTATGGTCAGGGAATTATAGGGTCGCATCCAGTCATGTGGAGAACAATCCTACGAGGGAGTATCAAGATGGATTTGAAATGACTATTACTGAGAAGAAAGGATCATATTATATCACTTCCATGTTTGGTGAGGACCTTACAGAATACAATGATGGAGGATTCAAGTTGAATGACAATGGAGATGGCACTGCAAAAATTGATGTGTCATACTACAATATCCTGAAATATACCGATAATGACAGTCCGTTATATGCAATATATGTGTTTGATGAGACAACAGATGATTGGACAGACACATGGACACTGAAAATGAATGAAGACGGAACAATAACTGTTGGGGACTTTTATGTGGCTGCCTTTACATGGGTGGAAGATGAGGAGAAATGGAAAAACGGGCAGCTGGAGGCATTGTATTACAGCATGACAGCTAAGATAGAAGATGTCACCGGCATCTCAGAGTCTGTAGTGGAATCGCCTGATATTCATATTGAGAATGGGACTGTCTGGGTAGATGAAGCAGCATACATTACGGTGTATAAAGACAATGGTGTCAAGGTCTATTCTGGAAAGACCAACCGCGTCGAGAACCTGTCCAGTGGATTGTATCTTGTCAAGATAGGCAGTCAAAGCAAGAAAATTCTGATAAAATAATGCTCCAAGGGGTTACTATGCCTAACTACCCTTCATAAACAGACAAAGGAACAATAATAACAAACTTAGAAGTTGCGCCCGACACATATTAGGGTATAAGACAATGAAGAAGATTTTTGCAATTGCATTTGCTCTCATCGCTTTAGTGGGTGCCAATGCGCTTTACTTGAATGCGAAAACAACCCATACAGAAGTTACACCTGTGACAACGGACGTCACTGTACATGTAGCAGGGAATGATGACGGACACTGTCATTATTGTGGTCCCAACAAATGTCCGTATTTTAGAGCGAAGAGCGGTGCTGACCCTACGACATGTAAGTGTGGTCATTCCAAGCGTTCTCATATTGACAAGTATTGAGTAAATATTATCACCTAATTTTAGAAGTTGGGCGCGTCACAAATCAAGCGTATATAGAAATGAAACATTTTGGAATTATGCTATCAATGATGTTTATGTGCTTAATAGCAAGCGCACAGATGGTTGGGGGCTTCCAGCAAGGTAACGATGGACATATCTATTTTGTTGCGAATAATCAAACAGGTGCAACATTCAATATACAGATTGTCGCAGCCTCTACGGACAGGAATAACTCTGAAACTAAGACAATGACACCTAACGGGAGCTTCTATCTTGGGCCTACAACCCCATGGAGATGGTATTGGAAGAGAGGAGATAAAATTTCAGTTGTCTATGCCAATGGACAGTCTCAGACGTGGGTCTGCCCTCAAAGCGACTGTGCTTACAATCGTTCTAATGTTACATTTCGAGGGAAACATTGTACAGGAACGGTAGGTTGTAGTTGTTCGGGGTTCTCTCCCATCACCAATGGAGATGTATGGCAACAAGCATACTGCAAGCATTGTGGACACAAAAAGAGTTGTCATAAATAGAAGGGTATTATAAGACTATGACATAAAGAGGTGGGAGCTTGACGTTCCTGCCTCTCGTCAATAGAATTACTCATCACATTAAAACGAACGATTATGAAGCGACTGAAGAACAATGAGACCATTGTGGTCTTGGGAGCATCATTCAATGGTGTGAAAGACATGATAGAACACGCAAGGAAGCGCATACCAAAAAATGGCGTGTATGTGGGTGAAGATTCACAACTTTACCCTTGCTTTGACAGTGAAGACTATATGTATGAGAATCGCTATTTTACCAATTTGGTTTTTGCCAATAGTCTGGAGGAAGTGAATAATAAACTGACTATATTGGAGCAGATTAGTCAGTTGTCATCCAACTACAACAAACTAACTGCCGAGCTTCACCCCATGGCTTATTGGGAGGGCGATACTTGTCATGATGTGCTGTTGACAGAGATGGAAGATAAGTAATCTGACGTTATTGTAATTTTGGTAACAAACATTAAATGAATCCATTATGCAGAGAATTGACTATAACACGATGGAGGCTGGTGTTGAGAGCATCTTCAAGATGTTGGCTCAACGAGTGGATGGCAAGCAGATGCAGCTTGTCCGCAACGCATACGAACTGGCAGCGGAGGCACACAAGGAGCAGAAACGCAAGACGGGTGAGCCTTATATCATCCATCCGATAGCTGTGGCACGTATTGTGGCTGAGGAACTGGAGCTTGGTGCCAATCCCGTGATGGCGGCGTTCCTGCATGACGTGGTGGAAGATACAAAATACACCATCGAGGATATCCGTGAGCGTTTCGGGGAGGATGTGGCTTTCCTTGTGGGTGTAGTGACCAAACAGAAAAAGGAGAAGTATGACAAGTCGAAGCAGGTGGATAACTACCGTCAGATACTGGCATCGGTACAATATGATGTGCGTGCCATCTTGGTAAAGCTTGCCGACCGGCTGCACAATATGCGCACCTTGGCAAGTATGCGTCCTGACAAGCAGATGAAGATTGCCGGGGAGACTGATTACTTTTATGCCCCGCTTGCCAACCGCCTTGGGCTGTATCATGTGAAGACCGAGTTGGAAAACCTGTCGTTCCATTACCGCTGCCCTCGTGAGTACGAACAGATAGAAGGGATGTTAAAAGCACTAAAGTTGGCAGAGGAGAAGAACCTCGAATGTTTCATTTCCAAAGTCAGTGAACTACTGGAAGACAATGGCATCAAGGCAAGGATAGAGCTGCGCTACCGTATGCCCTATAGCATCTGGCGCAAGATGCATTCAAAGGGGTGTGACTTCCACCACGTGGATGGCAAGCACTATATCCGCATCATCTATGATGCAATAGACCTGCAAGAGGAGAAGAAACAGAGCCTGTATATCTATGCCGTTCTGTCTGACTATTTCAAGGAGCGTCCTGGCAGTGTGGCCAACTATATCAATGCGCCCAAGGAAAATGGTTACCAGAGCTTCCACGTAAAGCTGCTCAACGACCAAGGCGGTTGGGAGGAGATTCATATCTCGTCTGAACGTATGGTCAGAAACTCTCGTCTTGGTTGTACGGCTGAGAGAACGGAGGATAATGTGAAGGCTTGGCTTAAGAAGTTTAAGGAGGTGCTGAAGGATGTGGCGTACCATAGTCACGAGATGGACTACATGGACGGGGTTACGGCATCGTTCTACAATGATGATATCATGGTGTTCACACCTCAGGGTAAAGGTGTCATTCTTCCCAAGGACGCTACGGCATTGGACTTTGCCTTTGAGATTCACAGTGAGGTAGGACTCCATGCGGAGTATGCCCGCATCAATGGTAGGCTTTGCTCGGTGAAGACCATGCTACATCGAGGTGATTGCGCGGAGATCGGGACCGACAAGAACGCCATGCCCGAGGAGGAATGGCTGAAGCATGTACTTACCTACAAGGCAAAGCGAACACTCCGCAGTTATTTTGCCAACAAGGAAAAGATGCCATACGTTCGTTGCTCCTGCTGTCATCCATTGCCAGGCGACGAGGTGATAGGATTCAAGGGTGCTGAAGGAAAAGTGACACTGCATAAGCGCAACTGTCCCGATGCCATCCGCATGGCTTCGGAACAAGGCGACTCCATCGTTGCCGTCAACTTTGAGGAACAAGAAGGGTTCCTCTTCCCCGTCCGTATCTGCATCCGTGGCATTGACCGCCATCACCTGTTGAGCGATGTGGTGGCATGTATCACTGAGAAGCAGAACCTCTCTATCTCACGGCTCAACACTGTGACCGTTGATCGCATCGTTGAGACTTCGGTTGATTTCGCAGTCCATTCGGTGAGAGAGTTGGAAATGGCTATGGAGTCCATTGCTGGCATCAGAAACGTGGATGAGGTATCGAGAATTGACATTGAATAAATAAGAATTTTATGAAGATACATTACGCTACAATCAGTGAAACGGGAAAGCGTCAGAACAATGAGGACGCTTTCCGTATCGTAAATAGTGAGGACGGCAACCGTTGGTTGGCAGTGGTCTGCGATGGCATGGGAGGTCACGCCTTGGGAGAAGTGGCAAGCGAGACCGTTTCAGATGCCATTGTGGATTACTGGAAAAAACATACGGATGAGCCTGACAGTAAGACAAAGGTAGAAAAGGCCTGCACCCATGCCATGAGGACACTTGACAAGAAATCCAACTCGCTGAACCATTGCCAAATGGGAACAACGATGGTGATGGCAAGCATTGAGGGCGACACCGTGACCATTGCCCATGTAGGTGACAGCAGGTGCTATTTGCAGCGTCCTGATGAGGGGCTGCTCTACCAGACGAAAGACCATGTGCGTTTGGATTATGGTTGGGAGGTCATTGACCGTTGCTTTTTCTCCTATCATCATGAGGCTGATGTCTCGGACATCGTGCAGTTCAAACTGAAGGCAGGCGACAGAATCCTGCTTTGCTCCGATGGCTTATACAAAAGCATGGCTCCAGACATTCTGTTGGCAAGGATGATGGACGATAAGCCGCTTGCCGACATCCTTGATGTCTATGATTTTATGTGCGAAAAGCAGGGCGATGACAACTATACGGCAGTCTTGATTGAGGTAAAAGAATAAAAATAGGACAGATAGTATGAAATGGTTTGGTATTATTGCCATGACATTGTTGATGACAATGACTGGCTGCAAGAAAGAAATGGGAACCCAGTATCGTGGATGCTTTGAGAATGACGATGCCGTCAGTCTCAAAGACGTAATCGAGATTTATGACAAATACGCAAGTGCAAAGAAGGACAGCACGGACTTTGACCTCTTTGCTGCCTTCTATGGACAGGATGCGGCAGACAATGTTCTCGAATACGAGATTGTGAGTGATACGGCATTCGCCCTGCAATTGCCGGAATATGCCGCAAGCAAACATCCGTTTCTTTCCAATGCAGAGGTGTTCTACAACTCTTGCCTGTTGGCTTTCAACGTGTGGAGCAATCACGAGTTGTGGCTGAGAGGATGCGATGGTTTTGAACTTGCTGAAGAAAAAGACGTTGTTGCCGGCATCAAGGCTCTTAGTGAGGATTGCATCAGGGACAAGGAACTCCGCCAGGCTGCCAAGAGTTACAAAGACAGCATCGTCATTATGATGAAGCGTTCTCCAGAAGAATGGGACGAGGACGAATATTCCATGGATCTGTTGATTGCCTTTGGCAACAAGATTGAAGCCAAGGCCTATCAGTATTTCACGGATGAGGAGAAGTTCGTTGATTCCTTGAATGCCATGACAAAGGAACTGGCAGATGCGACAAAGCCTACTCTTGAACTATACAAGCAGGTTGAGGCAGACAAAAGAGTGGAAATGATGCTGAATAGCTTGAATGACTGTTCCACTTTTGACGAGCAATGCTCTCTGTTCCTGAATTGGGCAGACTGTCCAGAAGCAGAACTTGAAGACGAGTGGATTGTGGCTGTGGCGGAGAAGCTAATGGACAGCGGCAAATACAACCCTTGTCTTAACAACATTTGGATTATATGGCGATGTCTGTATCAATATTGCTATGGCGGAATATCCCGTGATTCATCCATTCCCAACAGCATCTACAACGATATGCGTAAGAAATGCTATCTGACTTGCCTGAAGAGGATTGAGAAAAATTCTAATGATGTTTTTGCCATGAACTGTGCAGCGGCAGTTGGTGGCAGGGTGAACATCAACCGCTTCGGAGAGTATTTGTTTGGCAATGAAGCTGTGACTGAGAAGCACACCTACTTATCTGGTCGTGACGATAAGGAGGATAAAGAAAGTGAAGAAGCTGAAGATTAAAGAAATACAATGATTATGAGATTGAGTAAAAGAATGACAATGGTTTTGGCATTGCTCCTCTCGGTGATTGGAGCGGATGTCTGTGCACAGGAGGTAGCGGATTCGGTCTGGGTTGATTCCGTCGAAGTGGATTCCGTGACACTTGCCGAAGAGTTTAAATCGGATTATGACTCGGAAGAAGACAAGGCGAGGAAGGACAGTTTGATCCAGGAACGTTACGTCATCGTCTCCATGAATGGGAAGTATGGTATCTATGACCGTGAGAAGAACGACAGTGTCACGGCTGTGGATATGGACTATATCGAGTATTCCCACTATTTCCAACCAGAAGACGGTATGTGCTTCTGCTATTTCTACTATGAGAAAGGGCTGCAATGCGGAAAAATCGGCATCAATATGAATGACAACACGAAAATGGAAGCTTTTGCCGACAATCCAAGACTCGTGGGGAAAGTGGAAGACTTTACTGCCATAGACTCATTGATTTCGGTACGGAGTTATGATGTGCTGAGTGAATGCATGGCGGCTATTGATGGAGTGCAAGGACAGGTGGCAGTCATTGACGCAAGGACTGGTGATGTCTTGACATGGGGAGCATTGGAGAATGTAGAGGGTGACATCGTGTATGCTCCTCTTCTTAAAAGGTTGTGCAGTTCGGAAACATATATGCCTTTCCTGGCTGCCGACTGCCTCGCCCAGTCAAACACCTCGTTGGAGGACAGCGTCGATACAGGGCAAGGTATTCTTGTGTTGAACGACAGCGTGCGGATAAGAGACCATAATTGGCGCAGAGGTGGTTACGGTATGTTGACATACCGACAGGCTCTGCTCAACAAGTCGAGGATTGGGATGTATCATGCCATGATGACCCTGCCTGACGGTATGGATTATTGGAAGTATGCCACTGACCAGACGAAAAACACCAATGCGTTGGAACTTGCTACGGTGTTCAACAATATCTTCCATTTGGATTCCGTGAAAGTCTCTGCGGAAAGACGCGGCAATATCCGTGCAATTGCCATCGGGATGTTTAAGGAAGGGGGCATACAACATAAGCGTGCGCCCAAGGATGTGGAACTGGCTGGAGTGTATAACGTGGCTGATGACGGAACGGAGCAGACATTTACGTTTGTAGGCTGCTTCCCAGCCGATAAGCCGAAGTATGCTGTCAGCATGGTTGTACTGAGAAAGCATAAGCTGCCGGCATCGCCTGCAATGGTGTCAGACAAAGTGAATGAATTGATTGAATGGTTAAACAAAAAGTAAATACGAATATAATGAAGCAAAAAGTATTTTGGCTTGATTTGGCCGTCTCTTCTTTATGGCTGTTTGTTGCATTGGCAAACTGTAGTTGGTGGTCATTACCAACTCATTTTCTTATGGTAGTCACAGTCGTGATGAGAATCATTCTCTCCTTCACCCTTTATCGTGGGGAGAAACGAAGTTGGATTCCATTGACAGTTTTCTCGGCTCTGTTTGCCTTGCTGTCTGTTGAGGGACCGGTTATGAGGACAACGGGTGATTTCGCTGATTTGCCGTTTGTCGTTATGGGTATAAACAATGACCACTTGACCCATAACATTATAAAATACATATTGTTGGCATGGCTATTCTTGGGACCGATAGCTGTATATATTGTTGGACTTATCAGGAAAACAATGAAGTCATCCACCTTGACTTGGAAGGATGCTCTGGGAGCGATTCTCTGGAAGGACAAAGGGGCAAAGGCCTATTGCCAACTGATGTTGGTTGCCATCTGTGCGTTATATGCAGGGCTTGCCATGGACATGAGAATGTGTCGTTTCGCTTGTGTCATCCTGCCGCCTCTCAGTCTATATCTGATTGCCAGATATATGACTTCCTGTAAAGATACAACAGAGAAGAATCCTGTTGTCGGCAATTTTTGGATGATGGTAGCTGCTATGGTACTATTTTTCTACGCACAACGCTATGCCGGGATGTGGCGCGTGTGGATGCTCGTTGCCAGTATAGCAATGGTTGCTTACGTATGTTGGCGCACTTTTGGTAAGCTAGGATTGGCAGGAATAAGCATATTGGCTACCGTATATTTGGGAATACTTCTCCCAACCTTGGCAATTGGTTATAATCAATACGCCTGTATAGAATATGGTCGCCGAGGGTTATATACGTTGGAACCATTGAGAGGCATTTTCTATATCAAGGACACTAATACGGACAAGGTCGGCTTGCGGGACAGATACGGCATACTTGTCGAACCTATATATGACAACATTGTTCATAATTCACGCAATCGGCCATTGGGAATCTATGAGCTAAGAAACAACGGGTGCTATACTTTGTATAATGTATATCAGAACAAAATGATGACATCAAATGTCAGCGACCTGTATCTACAGGACAGTATCTGTCAAATACTTGATAAGTATTGTGACAGTAATGCTTATGGTTACAGAGACAGGTTGGAAGTACGTGTTACCAACAAGTTCAAGGCGGAGATTCCTCTTTCTCACGTCAAGATGACGAGAAACGGAATCACCTCATACTATGATTACTCAGATCATCCGTATATATCGGAAGACTCGGTGACTCTTCGTTCAGGAGAGTTTGCAACCGACTCTGTTGTGCGCTATGGTGACACATTTCATGTACTCCATTACTCCTATGACGTGAAGCGTGACAGTACGGTATTATACAATATTGACCTGAAGACTGCAAGACAAAGTACACCACAACATAAGGAGTTGGATGAGTTGGCAAAGAGAATAGAAACATTATTGAAACTATGAGTTAAACCGAAGCAAGATGAAGAAATTGATAATGCTTTCCATTGCTCTCATCACCCTTATAGGTTGTGGGGGCGGCCACCAGCAGGAAGAGAATACTTCTGAATGGGGTGACAGTATAGCCACGATAAACAACACGGCTTACTATTGGCTGCAACTGGCAGATGATTCTGCACGGATTTCAGCAGTTAGAGACAACCAGTTGGTAACTGAGTGTATCGTGAGAGGACAAGTATATGGCGCAAGGCAATATGATGACGGAGAAATATACATTCTGTGTGGTCAAAACCAAATCTCTTGGTTTGATGTCAGAAACATCCCAAGCGAAATAGATTTGATGACCGAGGAGGATTTGGATAACTATGATCTGTCGCAAGAAAATGCGGATGCAATAGTCGATATAGGCATGTGAAATAAGGGAAAAGATGCTGAAAAGACATTGAATAGTGGTTTTTTCGATAGAAAAACGTCTGTCTTGTGTAAATTTTACGCAAAATGTTTTGGTGTTCAAAATAAACACATTACCTTTGTGGCGTAAATTTAACGCAATAAGTATATGGATAAGATAAACAAGACAGACGAAGAGTTGAAATACTGCTATAAGTACCCTCATCCGAGTGTAACGACCGACTGTGTCATTTTTGGATTTGATGGTACAAAGTTGAGAGTGCTTTTAGTTCAGCGAGGTATCGAACCTTACAAAGGGCGATGGGCTTTCCCCGGTGGATTCATGAAGATGGACGAGAGTGCCGAGGAGGGTGCGTTGCGAGAATTGCAGGAAGAGACAGGATTGGAGGGCGCATACATCCGTCAGTTCCATACCTTCACTGCTCCACAGCGTGACCCTCGTGAGCGTGTCATCACCATTGCATACTATGCTTTGGTGAGGATGCAGGAAGTGAAGGGCGGCGATGACGCTGCCGATGCGCGATGGTTTGCTTTGGATGAAGTGCCGCAGTTGGCTTTCGACCACGACCAGATACTCCGAAAAGCTGAACAGTCATTACGTCAGCAGATACACTTCGAGCCCATTGGGTTTGAACTGCTGCCAGAGGAGTTCACCATCAAGGAACTTCAAAACCTCTATGAGGCCATACTGGATGTGCGATTCGACCGCCGCAACTTCTACAACAAGATGAAGCGGCTGGAAATGCTGCAACAGACGGACGAAACTGTAAATCCGTCGCAGAAGAAAGAAGCTTTCCTCTTCCGCTTCAACAAGGCGAAATATGAGGAGCTGAAACAAAAGGGTTTTAGATTGGAGTTTTAAATTATAATGGGAATTTATGTACGATAGAGAATATACACCCGATAGAATTTCGGAATTGAAAGAGAACGAGATATTCGTATTTGGCAGCAATCTGGCAGGCGCACATGGTGGAGGTGCTGCGCGGTTGGCTTATGAACGGTTTGGTGCCGTATGGGGCGAAGGCGTTGGTCTTCATGGTCAGACATACGCCATACCTACCATGCAAGGTGGTGTGGAAACCATCAAACCCTATGTAGATGCCTTCATCCGCTTTGCCAAGGAGCACAATCGGCTCACGTTCCTCGTTACACGAATAGGTTGCGGTATAGCAGGATTCCGCGATGAGGAGATTGCCCCTCTCTTTACGGATGCCATTGAGGTGGAGAATATCATCCTTCCGATGGAGTTTGTGGAAAACATTTCACCAGAGGGCAAGCGTAATTATTATCTTGAACGTTTTTTGACTGCGCATAAATACAACTACGAGAATGCCCTGCGGGAAATTACAGACGGCCGCAAACGTACTCACTGGATATGGTTCATCTTTCCGCAGTTGGCTGTATTGGGGCATAGCGCTAATGCCAAGTATTACGGCATCAGCGGGTACGACGAGGCGAAGGCTTACTATGAACATCCCATACTGGGCGCAAGGCTGAGGGAGATTACCATGGCACTGCTACAACACCGTGGAGAGTCAGCTATAGATATACTTGGCGATATAGATGCCGTAAAAGTTCGCTCTTGTATGACACTCTTCGATGCTGTCTCACCAGATGACATATTCCAAGAAGTGTTGGATGCATTTTATGGCGGCTCATCAGATAAGAAGACATTGGACTATATGTGATAGATGTAAGGTTACAACCTACTCTCATATTACATAAAAAAGTAAATTGGCTGAAAAATGGAAGATAATTATATGGCTACCACACGGAATGGGCACGAATTGAAGGATATGTATAATCCAGAAACAAACACGCTGGATATACGTTCCAATGGTTTGTACCCCTCCAATGTGCTCAGCAATTTGTGCAGCAACGGTTTCCGCCTCGACGGAATGGTATGCGGCAGTATGGAAGGTTTCCTGCAATCTCTGAAGAGGAAGGAACTTGACAAACAGCGGCAGATATGCAACATGAAGGGCGGCATTGCTCGGAAGATGAGCGTCACTTCTTGGCAGACTGACCAGATTGTATGGTGGAAGGGGCAGGCTATAGACCGCCAAAGCGAAGAGTATCAGCGACTCATACGCCGTGCTTATCAAGCAATGTTCGAGCAAAGCGAACGATTCCGTGCCGCACTGATGCAGACTCGTGGCATCACACTCGTTCACACAAGCGGTGAACCGAGTTCCTATAAGACGATACTTACGCCTTCAGAGTTCTGCGGAATCCTGATGGATTTGCGCGATAGTTATGATCTTCGGGATAAGACAAAGGAACTGGAGGAGAAGTCTATCCGAAGGAAGAAACTCATGTATCTTCATGGCTTCGGCTCGTCGGCGGCAAGCGGAACGGTAAAGACTCTACGAGAGTTGTTGCCAGACTTTGATGTCGTTGCTCCCGACATACCCGTTGACCCTGCAGAGGCTCTGCCCTTCTTGCGAGGACTGTGTATGAACGAAGTGCCGGATGTTGTTGTCGGCACCAGCATGGGAGGCATGTATGCGCAGCAGATGCGTGGCTATAACCGCATTTGTGTGAATCCCGCTTTTGAGATGTCGAAGAAGAGCAAGATGCTCACGGTGGGCACACATGAATACTTCAAGCCGAGAAAGGATGGCACCACCCATTTCGAGATTACTCCAGAAATCATCCGCCACCATGCGGAGATGGAGGCGCATCAGTTTGATGGAATTACCGAGGCCGACCGCAAGCAGGTATGGGGAATGTTTGCCGACAACGACCAGCAGGTGAACGGTGAGCCATTGTTCTTGCAGTATTACAACCAAGTCGTTCATTTCAGCGGTGAGCACCGTATGGATGACATGGTAATAGAGGACGTTCTTGTACCGCTTATTTATAGATGTGTCGCAAAATGAACAACAGAATATTTGAATCCATATTGCTGTGTGCGCTATTCCTGCTAATGGGAAGCTGCAAGAAGAGCGCCCCCGCATCTCCGTCAACAACAGAGCAGAAATCGATTGTGCCTACGGTTTGTGTTTACACGTTTGGAGATGTAACTGAGAGTTTACAGCGTGCCATGATGGATTCGCTAAGAGCACATTATCCCAAATGCAGGATGGTAGGCAATCTCCAGTTGCCAGACTCTGCTCTTACGACTAAAAGAAATGACCACAGACGATATAGGGCAGACTTTTTGAACAAGGTGCTCAGGCGATATAAGTCCGATTCAACTATTGTCATCGGACTTACGCAGGCAGATATCGGACTTGATAATTTCAGAGGTCGTGACCATAGCGGAATAATGGGGCTTGCCAGCGGTATCGGGACTGGTGTAGCGGTATTCTCGTCCTATCGTCCTCATGGCTATGGGCAGTTGTTTAGCGTAATGCTCCACGAATTAGGTCATGCCCAAGGCTTGCGGCATTGTCCTGATATAAAATGTATGATGCAGAATGCCAAAGGTGGTAATCCTTTCAGCAAAACAAACGTATTCTGCGACAAATGTAAAAAATATATGGAATCCAAGCACTGGAAGCTATAATACCTTTTACAGGAGAAATAATAAGTAGAACAACTATGTTAGTGATACATCCAAAAGACAAAACCACGGCGATGCTTTCAGCCCTATATGATGGTCTGGAAGCACAAGTCGTTGCCGACTACCGCACAACCAAGGAGATGGGGCGTCTGTTGCATCATGTCTCTACACAGGAGCGTATCATGTTGCTGGGACATGGCTCAGACAAAGGTCTTTTCTTCCGCAAAGATGACAGCAAGGATGAGTATGATAAGGTCATTGTTAGTCATGCTCACGCTTATCATCTACGTAAGCATGGTGGAAACATCGTAGCTGTGTGGTGCAATGCTGACCAGTTTGCCCGTGCAGAAGGCTTGCATGGTTTGTTTACAGGGATGATAGTTTCAGAGTTAAATGAGGCTCTATTATATCAGGTAGAGACCACACAGGAGGAACTTGACCGTGAGAATGTGAAATTGGCCCGTAGGCTGAGAACATTACTTGATGAAAGAATCCCTCTGAGCGAGATACCTAAACGGATGCTGGCAATGGATGATGTTCACTCACCCTTGACCACATTCAATTACAATAATTTCTACTATTTATAAGGATTAATGAGATGAAGTTCAAGAATCTGTTTTTAGCCATATATGACCAGTTGACTCGCAAAGGTGCTTGGAGAAACATCTTCGTGACGCACAACGCCTTCGGCATTTTTAGCAGATACAGCCATACGGTACGCGGAAGCGGTAAGCCCAAGATGGCTTACCCTACGAAAGCTGTTGCTTTGAGTGGAGAGACCGGAGCATGCTGGGACAGCATGGGAGGCATAAAACAGTGCCGAAATCTGCATTTTAGAGCCAGAAGGCAGGATTGATTATCAGCTAATTGCGTCCTGAGTTCGGGGTCGACAGGCGTAAAAACCGGAGCATGCTGGGACAAATGGCCGAAAGCACGCCGCGCCGCGCAGAAAACCGGAGCATGCTGGGACAGTCGCTCTGACGCAAGTCTCTGGCTGTCGGGCGCCTGGCGCAAAAAACCGGAGCATTCTGGGACACTTTTGATGATTTTCAGCTATATTCCCATAAATAAGGAATATAGCCATGGCAACACAACCGATAAGCATGAATATCATCAAGCAGGTGCTGATACGCCTGTCGCAAAAGGAATCGATCCGTTCAATTGCTTCAGCGCTCCATATCAGCAAGAACACAGTCAGCCGCTACAAGTCGATAGCTGAGGCGGACCCTCTTACGACACGCGAACTTATAGCGCTGGAGGACACGGTTCTTAACCACCGTTTCAACGGGGGCAACCCGGCGTATTGCGATGAGCGGATGGAAGTTCTGAAGGAACTTCTGCCCGCTTTGGAGAAAGAACTGAAAAAACCGCATGTCACATCGCAACTGTTATGGGAGGAATACCGCAGAGATCACCCCGACGGCTACAGCCTGTCGCAGTTCCGCTATCACATATCCCAGCATATGAAAGCGGTCACTCCCTCGACGTTACTTCGCGACCTGTATCAGCCGGGACAGAAGATGCTGATTGACTTTGCCGGGGACCGTCTGTCGTATATTGACACTGACACAGGGGAAGAGGTGTTTGTGGAGACGTATGTGGCCATAATGCCGTACTCGGGCATGACTTTTGTCATGTGCGTGCGGTCACAGGGGATAGAGCAGTTTCTGATGGCCACGGTCAAGGCTCTGGAGTTTTTCGGAGGTGTCCCGAAGATACTGGTGCCTGACAATCTGAAGTCGGCGGTCAAGAGGGCCGATTCCTACGAGCCTGACCTTACAACCGGCATGAACGATCTGGCCAACCACTATCTGTGTGTGGCACAGCCCGCGAGAGTTCGCAAACCCAAGGACAAGGCCTTGGTGGAGGATGCCGTCAACAAGGCCTACCGCCATATCTACGCCCCGCTGCGCAATAGCATCTTCCACTCCCTGGAAGAACTCAACGAGGCTGTCCGTGAGCTCGTCGACCGCTATAACCAGAAGCGGTTGACCGGCTGCGATTACTCGCGGCGTGAGTGCTTCCTGGCCTCCGAAAAGCCGATGCTGGCTCCGCTGCCGCAGGCTCCGTTCGAGTTCAAACGCCGCACCACGCTCAAGGTGGCCCCGAACAGCTTCATCACCTTCGGGACGAACCGCAACTCATACTCCGTGCCATACCGGCTGATCGGGCAGCAGGTGGATGTCACCTTCACCGCCACGCAGGTACGCGTATATCACTCGGGCGAATGCGTGGCCACGCATCTTCGTTCATACCGTCGCAACGACTACACCTATGTTGAGGAGCATCTTCCTCCAAAATCAAGGGAATATCGCGCATACAGCGCCGAGTACTTCATATCCAGGGCCGAACGCATCAGTCCCGAGTTCAAGACAATAATAGAGGCCATATTCGCCGGAGGACAGCCCGAACAGGTATACTTCCGCACCGCCCAGGGCTTCTTCAGTCTCCAACGCGACAGCGACCCGGCCATGTTCCGTCAGGCATGTACCATAGCCGTCAGCCACGGCAATCTGCACTACAGGTTCGTCAAGGCTCTGATCAAGACACAGTGCGAGGGCTTCCGTGAGAACGCGGATGAACTCGCACCTCCGGAAAATCACTCCAACATCCGCGGAAAAGCGGCTTTCGCATAATAATCCACCATTCACATAAAAACAACACAATCAATGGAAAGAATCCTTTCTGAACTCCGTCAGATGCGCCTTCCGGGAATGGCGCAGACATGGCAGAGCCTGATGGAAACACGTCAGGCAACTTCACTCAATATCGTGGACGGACTCCGTCTTCTCCTTCAGGGAGAACACGACATGCGCCGGGCAAACCGGAATGCCCGGCTTCTCAAAAACGCCCGGTTCCGCTATCAGGTGTCAGTCGACGAACTCGCATACGACTCTGCGCGCGGTCTTGACAAAGCATACATCACGCAGATGTGTGCCGGCGAATACATCAGGCGCGGCATCCCCGTGATCATAACCGGAGCCACCGGCACGGGCAAAAGCTGGCTCGCATCGGCCCTCGGACATCATGCCTGCATATCCGGCTTCAAGACCCGCTACTGGAGCATCCTCAAACTCATGGAAGACCTCGCCATGGCAAGAGTCGAGCGTCAGTCGAAAAGGCTTTTCGAGAAGATCGCCTCATATGACCTGATCATAATCGATGACTTCGGAATCAAGAAACTCAACAACGAGCAGATACTCGACCTTATGGAGATCATCGAGGACCGCCACGGCCGCAAGGCGACAATCATAGCCTCGCAAATCCCCGTCTCCGACTGGTACGACTGTCTGGAGACAAACACCACCGCCGCCGACGCCATACTCGACCGGATGGTGCACTCAGCGATACGTTTTGAGCTAAAAGGCGACAGTCTCAGAAAAAATCATTAACTTTGCAGCATCAAAAGTGTCCCAGTCTGCTCCGGCGCACTGTCCCAGTCTGCTCCGGTTTTTCCACTTTGAGGGCTGCCAAGGCAATGAGCGAGAAGCATGGTGTGCATTTCTCTGTCTATAAATGCGCGTGGTGCGATGGGTGGCATGTGGGAAAGAATGCCCAAAACAAGGATATCCAAGAGAACAAATCTGAGGCGAACAACCTTTCATTTGTCAATAAGCCCAATGCTCTGTATGAGGCATTGAAGCGATACCCCATTGTTGACCTTGCCCCCGTGTATGACAAAGGTGTGAGAGGCAGGACTATGTCGGGACGTGGCAGTAACTGGTTGTTGGCAAAGGTGCGTGATGCCGGTGTAAAGGTCATCATCGACCTCCGCACGGCCGACCATACCGACCGCTACGACCGCAATGTGGCAGAGGCTGGACTTGAATACCACAGTCTTCCCATCGACAGCAGGAATACGGACGTACACCAGATTATTAGCTCGCTTCCTCTGCTGTTCGATCTGATGGACAAGGGAGGATTCTATATTGCCTGCGCTATGGGCAGACATCGCACGGACATTGCCATCGCGCTTTACTATGTGATGCACCCTTCCGTTCCGTTTGAAGAGGTGCCTGAGATGATAGGCCATCGCTATGTGGAGAAAAAGAAGTTTCGTTGTGATGACATTGCCGCAAGACTCAACAGCATTATCAAGGCAATCACTCCCAATGAGCTTGCCATGCTGGGGTTGCCCGCAGACTATGAGGTAGAGTTCCTGAGACGTAAAAAGCATTTGTTTGATGTAAACCGTAATTTTGAATGAACATGAGCTACAAGATTTGCTTTGTATGCACAGGCAATGCCTGTCGGTCACCGTTCGCAGAATGTGTGACGAAGAAATTCTTGGCAGATGCCAGAATGAATGGCATCGAAGTATTCTCACTGGGTACATTGGACTGGGGAGAGAATCCTCGTGATGTTGCCATGGTGGATGTGGCGAAGGAATTGGGATATGATTTAAGTGGAACGACCACGGTTATGACACGTGAGAAACTGATGGCAGCTGATGCGGTCATAGTGTTTGACGAGCGTCACCGTGATGCCATAACACGAGTATTGGACTATAGCCATTGGAACAGAATCGTCCTGTTCAATAAGATAGCATTGGATGAAGATGACAATGTGGAAGACCCTCATTACCAGACTGCTGCCGTATATCGTCGTGTGGCTAAACACATTGAAAACGGTTGTCGCCGATTGGTTGAGCAATGGAAACTACAGCCACCAAAGCCTTATGATTGAAGATTGCATGACAGCACTGACAATATCCCTTTGGCTTTGTATCAATTAGCCGGAGGGATATTTTTTTTCGGTAGAAAGTTGTGGTAGATGATAGAGAGCGGTTACAAATGCCACTCTCTTATCATAGAAGTAAAACAAAACAGTGGAGGTTACGAAGATGAATACGTCAGAAGCCGAGAAAGACTGGTTGCGCCGCATCTGCGGAGGACAGCCGGTGACAGAACAGAAGACAGCCCCTGCAAAAGAGGCTGAGCACAAGCCAGTAGCAGAAAAGAAAGCCAATGGTCATGGATTCGGAGACATTGCGGGCATGAATGAACTGAAGGAGTTTGTGACCGAGGGATTTATCAACGTACTGAAGAACCGCAAGTGCGCCGAGGTATATGGCATCAAGCCACCCTCCATGCTCTTTTATGGTCCTGCAGGTTGCGGCAAGACTTTCTTTGCCGAGAAAATGGCCGAGGAGATAGGCATCAACTTCATGAAGATTGTGCCAGACGACCTCGCCTGTACATGGGTCCACGGAACACAACAGAAGATAGGCGAGGTATTCAAGGACGCAGAGAAGAAAGCTCCCACACTGCTGTTCTTCGACGAGTTTGATGCCATGGTGCCAAAACGCTCAGGGGACGAGGCAAACCAACACTATGACAGCGAGGTCAACGAGTTTCTCTGTATGCTCAACAATGCCTCCGAACGTGGTGTATATGTCCTTGCCGCGACCAACCATCCTGAACGCATCGACAAGGCTGTGCTACGGACAGGACGAATCGACGAGATGGTATATATAGACATGCCCGACAAGGAAGCTCGCAAGAGTCTGTTCTCGTTGGCACTCTCCAAACTTCCCTCGGATGATGGGATAGACATCAACAGACTGGCAGAGCTGACTGAGGGATATAACTGCAGCGACATCAGTTACATAGTGAAGTCGGCGGCAAGAAAGATATTCAATGCCACTATCAAGGGCTGCACAGACGAGTACCAGCCTATTAGCCAGACTCTGCTTGAAGAAGTAATTTCCAAGAAGCGTCCTTCTGTCAGTGGCAGAGACCTGAGGGAATACGAGCGAGTGAGGAGTGAGTTCTCTCCAAAGGATGAGGGTTGTCGCCACGCCACTATAGGTTTTAGATGAATAATAATCAAAATAAGAAAGATATGAACTGTAGTGCAAGCCGAGAGCAGAAAGCTTGCTTTATGCCGAGGCGAAGCCTACAGTCTATAAATTGGAATTTTATGAAAGAGAAGATTTTGGAAGCATTCAGAGACTTGGGTTTCAAGTTGGAAGAAGAGGAAGGCATGGGTTACTGTTTCAACTACGAGGGACTGAACCTGCTGTACATGTACAATGAGAACGACGAGGAGTTTCTCAACATTGCACTTCCCGGCATCGTTGAGGTGGAGGAAGACAGGATGTTGCAGATTTGCGCCTTGTTGGAGAAGATCAACTCCACGTTGAAGTATGTCAAGACCTATATGCTTGGGAACAGCGTCTGGTTGTTCTATGAGCGTGAACTGTTTGGCGAGGAAGACCTGATGACAGTAATCTCACGCATGATACTTCATTTGGAGGCAGGACTTGTCTTTGCTCGCAAGGCGATGGCAGAAATTGAGGAAACGATGGCAAACGCTTCCTCCGATGATGACACTTCTGAAAGTGCTGAGGAGATTGTGGCAGAGGAAATTGCAGATGATGAAGAAAACGAATAAACAGGAGGGAAAGACTATGACAAAGAAAGAAATGATATTGGAGGCTATCGAGAGCCTCGGTTACAAGCCTCGTGTGGATGATGACGGCGACATTTGCGTCCGCTTCCAGATGAAAAGCATCTTCTTTTTGACGGGTCAGGAGGAAGAGCAGTATATTTCGGCTATTCTGCCCCAATTCTCCGAGGTGAACGAAGGAGAGGAAACCCTCACACTGGCTGTCTGCAACAAGGTGAGCCGTGAAGTAAAGCTTGCCAAGGTGTATATTGACCAGACATTGAAAAGCGTAACAGCCAGCTGCGAGTTCTTCTACACCGATATGGAGAGTCTGAAGAATAACGTGGAGCATGTACTGAACATCCTTGGCATGGTGCGTTCCGCATATCACAAGGCAAAAGCAGAATTTATGTAAATCATATAAGGTATGGCTATGAAGAAATATATTATCCTATTTATGGTGGCTATATTAGCCTCTTGTTCTGACATGCAACTGGCAGAGAGTATCGCAGATGTGAAAGAGTCAGAATTGGTCAAGGAGAATGCCAATGGCAGTGCAGCAATCAATGCTCTTGTTGAAAGGGCACGCTGGGGTGATGGTCAGGCTTATTTGCAACTTGCAGACTGTTACAGGGACGGTATCGGTGTGAAAAAGAATTTCCTCGGAATGTTGGCTATGGTGGAACAAGCACGAGAGCATGGTGCTATTCATAGTGAAAAGGAATATATGACACAAATCCCGGATGATAATGACATCAAACGTTTCTGTAACCTGATGGACAAAAGCTGTAGCCAACTGATAGAAGAGGAAGACAATATCATGGCGCAATTGGCTACAATCGACAATCCCGATGTACTCGCTATTTATGGTGTTCTGCGTGTGGAAAGCGGTGATTCCATACGTGGTTTTGAAATCATAAGGGATGCCTCTGAGCGCGGAAGTGATTTTGCAGCATTGCTGAACGCTTTGCCGGACTGGAAAGTCAATATTCAGCCCGATAATATGAAACTGGAACAGCTTGCGGAAAGAATTCCATTGGTATATAAGCTGCTCGGCAAACTCAGTCTGAAGCCAGACGAAAACGGCATAATTGATGAGAGAAAAGTCGCCTACTATTATATGAAGGCTGACGAACATGCGTTGCTCTCCCGGAGAGAAGCTAGATGGTTACTCGCTTATCATAAAGATGTGGGCATTCCTCAATTGACCGAAAGTGATGTAAAGAGATTGGAAGCATTCATCCGTTTTCCGAATGAGAGAGTTGAAATCGTTGCAGATACAGTGAGTGTGGATAGTATAAGAAAAGACAATAACCATATAAATAATAATAGATAATTATGACACGAATATTCTCATCTACAAAGTTTTGGAAGGTCTTGATCCTTGCAAAACCATGCAAGCGTTTCCCTCTTTGCGTGGTATATGTATTGCTGTTTGCTTTGTGCTGGTTTGCCAGTATGCTGAAAACCGAATACCACTGGAACATCGCAATATCTACGTTCGAGATTACCATGGTGTTCTTTGCATCTGCAATGTTTGCTTCAACAGGCATGACGAAACTTGCCTCTATAGTCGAGGATAAACGGAAAGCAAAGATGTGGAATATAGCAACGCAGGTATTTCTCGTATCAGAGTGGGCGTATATATACTGGCAGGACAGTATTCACATTCTCCATATATCAACCCCGTATGCTCTGGTACTGACCTCAATAGTCTCCGTAGCCCTGTTTCCTGTGATAGGTAAATGCAAGGATCAAATTCTGTGGAACAATGCCAAGAAGCTGTTCCTTGATCTTCTCATAGCTGTATGTAGTGCTGCAGGAGTGTCTATGTGTTTGGTAATAGCATTCTGTCTGTTGTATGTACCGCTCAGTCTTATGACAGACTTAAAATGCCCAACTCTCCTATTAAAGGTTATTGGACTTATACTTCCCTTCGTGTTCTGCATGTTTGATTTCCTGCGTCGGGAACCTACAGGCAAGAAGCTTACCTCAATCAAGGAAAAAGCATCTGAATTTCAGGACTATCACAAGTATCTGTTAGGATTATTCGCCTATGCGATTCTCGTAATGTATCTTTATATGCTGATTATCCTATTCTCCTTCGAGCTGCCTCGTGGATATATCTCGCTGATATGCTGTACTCTTACGGGATTTGGATTTCTATGCTATATCATTGTTGCCAATACAAAGGTCAATGAGACTGGCAAGACATGGAAAAGCATTCATTCGCGTATTCCGTTGTTGCTTCTGCCTTTGCAGCTGTTGATTACGATAGCCATCGGGCGACGAATCATTGACTATGGAGTAACGATTCAACGTTGCTATATCGTGCTCCTTAACCTATGGTCTTATGCGGTGTGTATTTACCTTATAGTGCGTAAAGGTAACAACCTGCGTTGGATTCCAATCTCATTCATCCTAACATACTTCATATTCACTGCGACTCCACTCAGCTGTTCAAACTATGTGCTTTGGCAGTTGAAGACAGACATCAGAGCGTTTCTGAATCATAAGAAAAACATATTTAGCAGAGGAATTCCGGTAGACAAATATGACTATCTCATAGAAGAATATGGCTCTGCCGCAGTCAATGAGTTCAAAGACATAGAAAAATACAGAAGTGAGTAACAAACAAAAGAACGAATCAAAACCAATTCAATAATAATTATGGAACAGAAAGAAATGAATATCACAAAGACTAAAGTCTTCAATGTGATTATCCTCGACCGCAGCGGTTCGATGGAGTGTATTCGTCAGGCTGCCGTTGAGGGTTTCAATGAGACCTTGGCAGGAATCAAGAAGGCTCAGGAGAAGTTTGTAGAGACACAAGACCATTTTGTGACATTGGTCACATTCTGTAGCTGTGAGACGAAGCACGTGTTTGACAAAACGCCTGTGGCAGATGCACATCCGCTGAAGATGGAGGATTTCCAGCCATGCTGCACCACACCGCTGTATGATGCCATGGGCATTACGCTCACAGCAATGCGCAAGCATGTCAAGGAAATTGAGGACAGTGTGGTAGTCGTCACCATCATCACCGACGGCATGGAGAATGCCTCGCACGAGTACAACGGCAAGACCATCAAGGAACTTGTGGAGCGTCTGCGTGGCGAGGGATGGACATTCACCTATATGGGTGCCAACCAGGATTCCGTAGAGGTGGCAATGAAACTGTCTATCCGCAACTCGCGAAACTTTGCCTATAGCCATGAGGGCACACGTGCCTCAATGGGTAAGGACACCAGTACGCGCATGAACTTCTTCTCACGTCTCTCGTGCATGAAGATGCAGGAGGCAGACGGATGCGCAGCTCCCATGTCGGCAGAGGAGCGGCACAACCTATATACCAGTATGGCAGACGAAGCTTTTGATGAGGAGGAAGGAAAATGAGAACGAAGATAACATCAATGAAAAGGGTTTTCATTCTGTTCTGGCATGGGTTGACCGCCCTCCTCGTTGGCATTGCTAACTGGTTCACGGTGATATTGGGCATGAGGGATGACTCCAAGTATGGCAAGATTCTCCGTCGAACGGTGGGCAGCTGCTTTGCGTTCCTGATGCTGTTGCTGGCCATAGCCGCAGGTTGGGATTTTTGCCGTACTGCTTGCTATCGGTTGGAGGTAAACAAGCATTTTGATGACTCGTATTACGATACGCAGTACATCTCCCGCAATGTGACCTATTATACCTACTACGACGAGGATGGCTATCTGAAGACCTCTGACGGCAAGAAGACCATTACTGGAATCAGGTGGATAGCTAAGCCGCTGGGCATGGACTCGCTGATATGCTACAGTGACGGCAAGAAACGCGGCTATTTCAATATGTTCACAGGCAAAACCGTCATTGAGCCGAAGTACAGCCATGCGTGGATTTTCTCCGATGGACTGGCATCGGTGGATGATGGAGGCTGGATCAAGTTCATAGACGCTTCGGGCAAGGTGGTGATAGACCCACAGATTCCTTATATCCCAGGAGCAGAAGGCTATGTGTTCCACAAAAACCGCTGCATTGCCCACAATGAACGTCGTGACCGTTTCGGTCTGTTGGACAAGCAGGGCAAGTGGGTGTTGCAGCCAGAATATTTCTCCATCGAATCTTCCGGGAACTTCTGGGTTGTCGATAACGGAGAGGGCAAGAGCGTATTGGACAGCACGCTGAACACGGTTATTCCGTTCACGAAAGGTCAAATCTGGGTGAGCAGCGAATATATCTGTGTTACTCTCAGCAACCACATCATTCAGCGTTACGACCATAGCGGTGAGATTATCAATGATTTCTACATCAATGACGTAAGTTATATGACCTATGAGTCAGATGAGTTGCGCTACTCTACCTCTAAGAATTACAATGAGGAAGGTACACTCACCAGTGAGACGGAAAACATTGAGCCGTTGCCAGTGGAGAAGATGGCAAAATGCCGGCGTTATGAGGCAGAAAGCGGATGGTATGGACTAATGACAGCAGATGGCAAGGTCATCACACCTCCGTCATACTGTAGCATCCAGGCAATAGGTTATGACATGTACCTTTGCAAGGACAATGACGAAGATGGTGTGATACTGAATGGTAAAGGTCAAAGGATTAGTTAGTTTTCAGGATTGACAATGTTCTCAGCAAACATAATGTCCATAGATGTTTGCTTGATGAGATTGAGCAGGATGGCAGGATTGATGTTCTTGCCATCCTTTTTTAGTGTCAAATGAAGATGTGGGCCTGTGCTACGTCCACTGTTTCCTGTCAGGGCGATGATGTTGCCGGGACGGACGTGGGTGCCTTTGGTAACGAGGGCTTGGGAGAGGTGGCAATAGCTGACGGTGAAGTCGCCGTGACGGAGGGTGACATACAGACCTGAACGTTTGTCCCTGCCTACCTTGACGACCTCGCCCTGCATCATGGCGTATGCGGGTTCGTAATTTGCCTTCAAATCAAGCCCGTTATGTAGTGCTTTTCTTTTTGTGAATGGGTCTCTGCGATAGCCGAAAGGGCTGGTGACAGATATGTGCCGGAGTGGACTGACAAGTGCCGGGAGGCGGTCGATCTGCTCCGTTTGGTTTTGTAATGGGGCAAAGGCAAGAGAGTCTCTCCGCTGATGCGGCGAGCACGGAGGCAGTTGTTCGGGTGTTCTGGACTGCGTCGTTTTTGGCACAACCTTGCGGTGTGCCTTGGTCTGCGTGACGGTGTTGAACTGGGCGAATACTGTTGCTGATGAACAGAATATTGCTGCTATTGTGATGAGTAGAAATCGTTTCATGGTGCAAAAGTAACAAGCAATTATTGGACTGGCATAATGAACCAAGGGAAGACAAGAAGATTGTAACATAATATAGCAATCGAGTTTGATTTTTGAACAGAAATCAAACTCAAATAATAATAATCGTCAAAAATAGCACGCATTATCTTATGTAATTCTGCTTGTCTCTGGATAGGTGTATAACTTTGCACGAGTTTAATTTCAAATTCAATTATAAAGTATGAAGCAAGTACGATTTGAAGAGAACGAGGTGCCATATCAGACACTGGCTCGTTTTGGTCTCACACAAGAGAAGATTGAAGACCTGCCCA
>JAUNOM010000001.1 GCA_030531085.1 Prevotellaceae bacterium
TAATTATACGCGTAACAGCCGCCGCTCCTTCTCGGTTAAGAATGGTTTTACACTGTTGAAGCCGTTTTGGATGCGCTCCACGACGGAAATATATGTGGGAGGGTACAGGCAGGACACGCGTGTGCGCAGTTCAAGACTGACTGGCTTTACGAACCTGTACGGTGAGGCGGTGGAGACTCTCGACAGCATATTCCGTGTGGATATGCCGCAGGGGCTGCGCGAGATGCTGACGAACAGGAGGATAGAGACATCGCATAACGTGCAGGATAACTTCGCTGCATACCAGAAGGTGGAGATGAACAAGAAGCTGCCATGGGGCGATAACATCGAGTTTGAGGTGAACGGACGCTATCAGAAGTATGATACGGAATATTTCACAGACAGCCGTCTGGATTATTTCAACTCGCAGACACCGGCGGATTACCGCAACATTTATTCTGACAATCCTGCACGTAACTACCGCTGGGAGGCGAGGGGAGAGTATTACCTCAACTTCCAGAGCGGATGGACATGGAGGTTGTACAGCCTGTTCAACCAGACAAACGACAGGAACAGGAATGACCAGTACCGCCTGGAGCGCCTTGATGGGTGGCAGAACGGGATGCACCAGCTGGGAGAGTATCCGCAGGATCCGGAGCTGCTGCAGCAGGCCTGGTCGGCATACGACAGCGAGCACACGCGCCGGTTGACACGTGTCAGCCAGACGGGACTGCATTTCTACTATGACAAGAGGACGGACAGCACCAGCAGGTTCATACGTTTCCACCTGCCGATGTTTGTGAACAACTACAAGTATGCGTACAACCGTGGGGATGTGGACACCTGTTTCTCGCGGAACAGCACCATATTCGAGGGGAACATCAATGTGAACATCTGGTGGGACCGATGGCGTCAGGGCTTTCAGGCAAACTTCTGGCACAACGTGACGGAGCCGGACATGAACAGTTTCGTCAATATGCGCGATGACAGAAACCCGCTCAGCGTCACGGTGGGTAACCCTAACCTGAAGAACTCTCACCAGTACAGGTGGACGGCATACTACACTTACAACACAAAGAACAAGAGACTGGGCACATGGATGAATCTGAACGCAGCCTACCGCACCGACCCTCTGCTGCAGAGTTACAGCTTTGACAGACGGACGGGTGTGTACACCTACCGCAGGGAGAACGGAGACTATGCCTGGAACGGGTCCATTAATATGGGCGCGAGAGTGGCGCTGGACAAGAAGAGTGAATGGTATGCCATAGTGAATGGTGTGTATTATATGGATGTCAATCAGACATTCAGAATGGAGAATGGTATGGAGAAGGCGCAGCTGTATGACGTGCGCTCATACAACAAGAATGTAAGTGCCAGCCTGAGATATGACAAGAACACGCTGCACGCGGGATTTTCCACATATTATCACTACCGTAAGATTGACTACAAGACCGCAGTGCCCATGGAGAACGTGATGAAGAATATCGGAGTGTCGTACAACATACAGTACACCATACCGCTGATTGATTTGCAGATCAGTTCAAACCTGGACTATTACCACACATACAGCTCTGTGGAGGGCACGCCAACGCAGAATGACTGGTTCTGGTACATATACCTGAGCCGTGCGCTGACAAAGGACAAGTCACTGCTGTTGAAGCTGAGTGCGTTTGACATTCTGAATAGTATGTCGCACTATAACTACAGCAGTTACGACAATGTCTATAGTGTTAACAAGTACGAGCGCCTGAACCGCTACGTAATGCTGAGCGTAGCATGGCAGTTTAAAGCTAAGCCGAAGAAGTGATGTGGGAATAAAAAAACGACCCGCTCATTTGAGCATCGTTGAGAGGCTTGGCGGGTTCTAATGCTGCAAAGTTACTATAATTATTGAGTTTGTGCAAGAGTTAGGCTAAAAAACTAATTCTTGCACAAACATTTTTATGAAGTTCTATTGTTTTGGGAATGACTCTTGGTCTGTGTTGTTGGTTACTTTCATTACGAAATAAGGTACGTAATTGCTTATGTTTCCCCATACTCCTTTCCATCCGGATATAATTGTACCAAACATATTATTTAGATAATAATGTGAAGATAGAACTTTTTCAGATGTGCAGCTTTCGGATTTGGCGTATGCTACAAAGAAAGACATCTTTATTGGTGAACTGTCAAAGCTGTAAACATAGTGGTCTCCAAACATCATTGCTCCACTCTGAGATTTTGGAGAGAAATTAGCCGTGGCGCAATAGAGGTACGAAATGTTCGCAAATAATAGTTCATACCTCAATCCCTTTGAGATACTTTTAATTTCATTACCAAAGATATATTTAGCAGACAAGTCTATAGTTGATAATGGTGCTATGGCTATTATGCGCTGTGAATAAGTCGTATTTGTTGTGGTGTTTGAAGAACCGCCACCTACATTAACCCCATTGGCTACCGTTCCTGCAATTCCTCCTATTCCTAATGCTCCAGTTACTGCTCCCAAATTTAGACCAGCACCACTTGACGATGTAGATGATGTGGTTGTGGATGTGGGAACATAATAGCATGAGGATTGTCCCATTGATACATAAAACGTATTTGCAAGGTCTAAGTATATGGTTTGTGATGTCTTGTTCTTTATTGAGAAAAGTATTGCAGGATTATCAGTACCTTTAAAATACGCATTAAAGACAATGTTTTGCCACTCTGCAGGAGTGTTCTTACTACTTTTCATTAATTTTCCAAAATGACAAGTCACTTCTATATTATCGTCACATAATATAGAATTAGGTGTAACACCAAAACAGGCATAACTTGAACTTGCTTCTTTCTTCCCGATGTCTTTTTGATGTTTTTCTACTACATTCAATTTAACAGGTGCATTAATCTTAGCAATAAGCTTATCGTTGGCCGCTTTCGCTTCTGTTGACAAGTCTTCTATTTTTACGTGAGTGATGCCTGTTTTCTCTTCTGTTTCAGTTCGTGTTGTCTGGCTTGACGCAGTGGTTTGCTCTGTCATATCAATCTTTGTTCCATCCTTTTTCTTTATCATCAGGACGTCACCTTTGGCTATCTTCTGCAATGCAGCACCGTCCTTGTCCTCCTTTGTGTAATAGATGTATGTGCCGCCTATGTCTATACGGTATGCGTCAAACACGTCGCCTTCCTTGGTTATCACTCTGTCTTGAGCAAAGGCATGACCTGCGCACAAGAGCGCAAGCGCAATAATACTTAGTGTCTTCATCTTTTGTCGTTATAATGTTTAATAGAACATATTTCTCATTAATCTGTAATTGTCTATTTGTTCCTGCAAATTGCGCATTCCCTGCATTTGTCCTGTAACGTTCCTGTATTCAGTATAAGCAGACTGGTATTTGTTATATAGTTGCTGAAAGATGGCATATAAATCGCTGGGAAGTTGCAGCAGTGGCGCAATCTTGGCAAGTTCCTGATCGTGACTGTTCTTTACGGCATCAATGCTCTGCACGGTATCGTGTCTATAACTGCAGAGTGCCATATTCCGATTAAAGTATACAGTCCCATCATTCATAATATTCCGGTACTTTATCCAGTTCTTTGCCAGTGTAGGGTCGCTTTTTATCAGGCTCTTAGTGATGGCATCCTCTTCGTCAGTATATGGCAGTCCGTATTTTATATCGTATGCGATGCTCCTTGCCAGCATTCCTTCTGGGGAGTCCGGGTCGTATGTTACTTTGTCTCTATTTCTGCTGCTGTAACTGTTGCTGCTGCTGTTGCCTCGCCTGCCAGTACCTCCACAATGGCTGCAATGAATGTGTGAGTGCCCCGTTGATTTCAAGGTTATAGCCCCACACGTGGGACATTTGACTTTGTAGTCTGCCGCGCCGTAGCGTGAGACCATGACGTTCTTAACCACTTTGCCTGTTCCGTTACAGTAAGGGCAGTTGCCTTGTGCCATCGCTGCTGTCATCATGAGGCATAGAAGTAATAATGTAGTAAGTAATTTCTTCATAATTATGTTTTGTATCTATAGAACTCTCAAGTTTCGATGAATGGATAAATAAAATAGGTTCTATAAATGAAAATAGCGTGAGAGTCTATATCTGTTACTCGTCTCGCTACTTGAGGCCTTCGCATTGCCCAATCCTGCAAAACGAGCAACGCCAAGAAACCCACGCCGATGTATTAATATAAGAATCACTATGTACACACTTACATCTGTCTACAACAACGTATAGACAGATAACAGCATACATAGAACTGTTATATAAACATCCCATGAGCATCTATCGTTGCTATGTTCTTGGCAGGATTTGAAGTTTTGCGAAGTTTCAAGTAGCCAAAACAAAGCGCATGATAAACGCTTTCCCATAAATAGTGATTTCAACCATCCCAATCGTCTGTTGACAGACGGTTAACGGCGTGGGCGTTATGTGAGACAGACGCATGGATGCCAAACGCTTCTGGCTGCATCGTGAATGCCATAACTATAGAAATCTGCTGCAAATATAGCAATTATTTATTTCCTATACAAATTTTTTAATGTCTTTTTCTTCCTCTCTCCTTATATATATATAATGTAGTGAAATTCTTTTTTCCATGTAACGGTATAAAAAAGATCTCCCCTCGACATCACGTCGAGAGGAGACAACAACACAAACACAAATAAACCTGCGCTCCAAATGCAAGAGACGCAGGCGTCTCTTTATCATATTAAGGCTTTCACCTTTATACAATTGTCTTGTTTTCTTTATAATATCTGGATTACTCCAGTCCGAAAAGCTGTTTCAGACCGCCGTCCACACCGGAGAAGCCCATAAAGGCAAGGGAGAGTAGGGAGGCGGTGATGAGGGTGATGGACACTCCTCGCATTCCTTTTGGTATTGCTGCGAACTCCTGCTGCTCTCGTAGTCCAGCGAAGAGTACCAGTGCCAGTCCGAAGCCTAAGGCTGATGCTATGGCATAGTCAAGCGACATCAGCAGGCTGTAGTCCTTTTGCACCACAGAGATTGCCACACCGAGTACGGCGCAGTTGGTTGTGATGAGTGGCAGGAATACTCCAAGTGCCTGGTATAGCGGTGGAGATACTTTCTTGAGTACTATCTCGACCATCTGCACCAGTGAGGCTATGACGAGGATGAATGAAAGCGTTTGCAGATAGCCCAGTCCCAATGGGTCAAGGACATATATCTGTACGAGCCATGTTACAAGTGTTGCCAGCAGCATTACGAAGGCTACAGCCGCGGACATGCCCAGTGATGTGTTCACCTTCTGGCTGACACCCAGAAATGGGCAGATGCCGAGGAATTGTGACAGGACGATATTGTTGACGAATATCGCTGCGATGAAAATCAGTATATATTCCATAGTTTATGCCTTCTTGAAACGGTTTATTATTGCGATGATGTAACCTAATGTGAGGAATGCTCCCGGAGGGAGGATGAAGATAAGCATACTGAACTCCTCTGGGATGATGCCAAGTCCGAAGACGGTACCGTTGCCTAACAGTTCACGGGCTATGCCGAGGAGTGTCAGGCCGATGGTGAAGCCAAGGCCTATGCCTATTCCGTCGAGTGCGGAGTCGAATGGCGAGTTCTTGCCGGCGAAAGACTCTGCGCGGCCAAGGATAATGCAGTTCACCACGATAAGTGGGATGAACAGACCGAGGGACTTGTTTACCTCTGGAGCGTAGGCCGCCAGTACAAACTGCACTATGGTTACAAGAGTAGCTATTACTACGATGTATACCGGTATGTGCACCATGTCCGGTGTTATCTTCTTTATGCAGGATATGATGATGTTTGAGAAGATGAGGACCACCATTGTGGCAAGTCCCATCATCATGCCATTCATGGCGCTGGTGGTAGTGGCCAGGGTAGGACACATGCCGAGCATCAGTACAAAGGTAGGATTCTCCTTTATGATGCCGTTAAGTATTAATCCGAGTTTTGACATATTATGAATCTCCTTTGCTTTGTATTATTGTTCCTGTGTGTTGAGGCCTCCGGCGTTGTCAGCGCGCTGCTGTGTGGTAGCACCCGTTGTGGCATCGCTCTTCTCGTTGAATGTATTGTATGCCTGCTGTACGGCGCGCAGGAATGCGCGTGATGTTATCGTTGAAGCTGTTATTGCGTCAATGTCACCGCCATCCTTGCTGACAGTCATGTTGGTCTTGCCTGGGTTGATACCTACGATACAGCCTGGCTGATCTTTCTGAAACCATTCACCGGCCTTTGCTCCCAGTCCCGGAGTCTCTGCGTGTTCGAGCACGGTGTAGCCGAGAATGTTGCCTTCTGCGTCAAAGCCCACAAGGACTTTAAGGTTTCCGCCAAAGGCATTGGGATCAGTTGACTGGACTGCGGTTCCGTTCTCCATCTTATAGACAACGAAAGTCTGTTCCTTTCCGTCCACAGTGCGGGTCTTGGTCTCCTCGCCCAGCTTGTTGCCGGCATTGCCGCCAAGCACTGCTGATATGCCTTCGTTGAGAGTCTTCTCTGCCTGTGCGTCTATTGTCGGCTTGGTGAGGTTGTTGATGTAGGCAAGAAGGCCGCCGCAGATGAGTGCTGCCCCTGTAAGGACGAGCATCATGTTCTGAAGATTAGATTTTATTTTTTCCATTGTGTAGCCTCCTGTCTATTTTGTTGCCGGTACTTCGCCGAAGCGTTTTGGCTTGATATACATATTTATAAGTGGTGTGAAGGCGTTCATGATGAGTATGGCGAATGACATACCCTCTGGATATGCGCCCCAGTTACGGATGATGATGGTCAGCACACCTATGCTGATGCCGTATATAAGCTGTCCTTTATGGTTCATTGGCGATGTGACGTAGTCTGTAGCCATGAATATTGCGCCAAGCATCAAGCCTCCGGCAAAGATTACCTGGAACGGGTCAGCGTATGTCTTGCAGTCACAAGCCCACAGTATGGATGATAATACGAATACCGTGGCGATGATGCTTACAGGTATGTGCCATGTGATTATCTTCTTCCACAGCATATATGCAAGACCGAGAAGAAGTGCAAGGGCGCATATCTCGCCAATGGTTCCTGCACCGGTATTAACATTTCCGAGGAACATATCCCATGCGTTAGGCAGCTGTGCCAGTGCGTCACTGTCACCCTTTATGGCTTGTTTCATCAGTGCGAGTGGTGTAGCGCCCGTCTCGGCATCGGTATAAGCGGTCCATTGTCCTTCCACAGGCCATGATGTCATGGCTGTCGGGAAGCTGACAAGAAGGAAACAGCGGCCCACAAGAGCCGGATTGAAAGGATTCTGACCCAGTCCGCCGAATGTCATCTTGCCAACGCCGATGGCTATCAGCGCACCTACGATAATCATCCATAGAGGAAAGTTTGACGGCAGGTTCATGCCGAGCAGAAGACCTGTTACGAGTGCGGAACCGTCAAGGAGTGACGGTGTGCGGTTCAGCAGTGCTTTACAGATTGCCCATTCAAAGAAAAGGCAGGCTGCCACGCTCACAAGGCATACAATGAGTGAACCGAGGCCGAAGAAGTAGAATGATGCAAGCAGTGCGGGGAGCAGTGCTATGACTACACCGTACATATTCTTCTCCACAGAGTCTGTGCCATGGGCGTGAGGGGAAAGGGAAACTATTAGTTTAGACATTGTTGTTTTGTTTATTTGAAAGTGTTCGGGAGAACATGGAATGCCATCCTTACTGACTGATTAAAACTATTTCTTGGCTGCTCTTGAGCGTATGATACCCATTACTGTCTGCTTGCCATAGCGTATGTTGTCAAGCATAGGACGGTGGGCAGGGCACGTGAACTGGCATGAGCCGCATTCTATGCAGGAAGTTATCATCTCCTTCTCCATGAGATCCCATTTCTTCAATGCGCTGCCTGAGGCGAGCAGGAATGGTTCCAGTCCCATAGGACAGGCGCTGACACACTTGGCGCATCTGATACAAGGCTGTGGCGCCTTGCGGTGGGCATCGCTGTCAGTGAGTATCGTTATGGAGTTCTGGCCCTTGCCGACTGGAGTGCTGAGTGAGTTCACAGCCTTACCCATCATAGGTCCGCCTGCGAGCACTTTGTTGTCACCCTCTGGCAGTCCGCCGCAAAGGTCTATTAACTCTCCAAATGACGTGCCCATTCTTACAAGGAAGTTGCTTGGGTTAGCCAGTTGCTTGCCTGTTACGGTAGTATAGCGCTCAAAAAGTGGCTTGTGTTTCATCACTGCCTCGTATACAGCAACAGCTGTTCCTGCGTTCTGGACTATGGCGCCCACATTGATAGGTATGGCAGGTGGAGCCGGTACCTGTCGGCGTATGACTGCATCAATAAGCTGTTTCTCGCCTCCCTGTGGATACTTCTTCTCTAAAGGTACAACCTCTATCTCGGGTGTGTTCTCCAGTTTCTTTGTTAACAGTTCTATAGCCTCCGGCTTGTTGTCCTCAATGCCGATGTATCCCTGCTTCACTTTTACCGCAGCCATGAGGATTTTCACACCCTCAATAAGCTCATCGGCCTTCTCCATCATCAGTCTGAAGTCTGATGTTATGTATGGCTCACACTCCACACCGTTGATGATGACGCACTCTGCTGTTGTGCCAGGAGGCGGACAGAGCTTGACGTGTGTAGGGAAACAGGCGCCTCCCATTCCGACAACACCGGCTGCCTTGACACGGTTCACTATCTCTTCTGGTGTCAGTTCTGGATGATCCGCTAAACATTCGAGCTTGCTTGAGCGGTCAATGCTCTCCTCCCATTCGTCACCCTCCACGTTGATGATGATTGCCGGACGCATATATCCGGACGCGTCAACAGCGTTGTCAACCTTGAACACAGTTCCGGAGACAGACGAATGTATTGGTGCACTGACGAAGCCGCCAGCCTCGGCGATCATGGTACCAACCTTAACCTTGTCACCTTTCTTTACTATTGGTTTGGCTGGCGCACCGATATGCTGTGACATAGGGAACACAGCCTGTTTGGGTAACGGTGCAGGTTGAGTGGCGGCATTATTGCTTAACTTGTTTTCCGCGGGGTGAATACCTCCTATTCTGAATGTACGTGTTTTCATGCTCTTATGCCTCCTTTACTTGTGTTGGTTCACCTTTTACAGAATTGCAGACTGCTGCTTCCGGCTTCGCTGCGGTTTCGGTTTTCGGCTTTAATGCTGGCAGTTCCCATGTGGCGTGTATCGCATTCTTAGGACATTCGCGTACGCAAAGTCCGCAGGCCTTACATTTGTCTGGGTCGATATATGCTAAGTTGTTCTCGATGGTGATGGCATCGAACTTGCATACCTTCTGGCACTTGCCGCAGGCTATGCAGCTGACCTTGCACAATTTGTTTGCAGCAGGACCTTTATCCTTGTTTACACACGCCACATATACACGGCGGGCCTTCTCCTTGATGACCTTACCCTTCTTGCGTAACTCTATGATATTGCGTGGACAGGCTTTAACGCAGGCTCCGCATGAAGTACACTTCTCCTCGTCAACCTCTGGCAGTCCTGTCTCCTCGTTAATATGGATGGCATCAAAGGCACATGCGCTGACGCAGTCTCCTGCTCCCAGACATCCATAACCACACGCCGTCTCTCCGGAGCCGGTAGCGTTTATCGCGGCGCAGGTGCGCAGACCGTCATACTCGCAGGTTCGCGGCCTATGAGCATAACATCCGTTACATCTTACTACAGCCACCTTCGGGTCACTGGCCGCAACTGCCATACCTAAAAGGTCGGCTACCTTTGTCATTAACTCTGCACCGCCTACAGGGCAGTTCAGTCCCTCCAGCGAACCGGCATCCGCGCCTTTTACAAGAGCATCGGCCATACCGGAGCAACCGGGAAAGCCACAGCCGCCACAGTTAGCCTGTGGAAGGATTTCGGCGACTTGTCCGATGCGAGGGTCTTCTTGTACAGCGAACTTCTTGGAGCATACATAGAGGATAACTGCCGCTATCAGGGCTATTATGCCAAGGGTTAACACTGCTGATAGAATAAAGCTCATAATTCAGTTGTTTTGTTAATTGTAGTTAGTTATTATGTTATCTATTCTGTTATTAGGTGCTGGATGGTTTGGTGTGTTGCTGCTATTCTTTTCTCATATTGATTACTTAGCTTGAAGACTCCTGTGTGAACATATCATTCTGGACGTATCGTGAATGTCAGTTCTTTGGTTAATGTGTCGTTTAGGAAGTATATGGCTAAATAGTATGGTACGAGGATAGCGATGCCTATCAGTGCGGATATGGCCTCTGACAGTCCACTGTATACACATCCGGCAATAGTGGCCATCAACAGTGCTGATGGTATGGCGAAAGCTAAGATAACAGCTTTAGTGCCATTTGATGTGTCAGTACTTACACAAACCGTCTGTCCAACCTTGAATCTTGATGTGTCGTCGCATTTAACATCAATTAGTTTCTCTTTGCTTTCAGCTGAAGAACAGTATGTGGCTACCTTACAGGCGCTGCAGGCACTGCTTTGTACTATGCGCACCTTCACCATCCCTTGCGAGATGCTGTCAATGATTCCAGAATGGGATATACTGCTACTCATAGTATTGCATTAAGCTGTTCTCAAAGTTCTTCAAGGCGGATTGTGAAATTGTAATGTCCACTTTGCAAATGCAAAAGTACGACTAATATTTGGAAAAACAAAATATTTCAAAAAAAATATGAACTATTTATTAAAATATTGTTTGTTTTATATGGTTTTGCTTGGATGTATGACGGAAAAATAGTAAATTTGCACGACAAAGTGTTATTGTTGATTGCATAAGGTTGAAAAAGCCTAAAATACAGAATATACATACAGATGAAACAGACTAAGATTGTAGCTTCTGTGAGTGACCTTAGATGTGAGGTTGATTTTATCAGGGAGCTTTATGAGGCAGGTGTTAATGTGATACGTATGAATACTGCGCACGCCACAGAAGAGGGACTGCGTAAGATTATACGTAATGTGAGGGCGGTGTCACCGCATATAGGTATTCTCATAGACACAAAAGGACCGGAGGTGAGAACTACTGGTACTGATAGCCCTATTAAATATAATGTAGGTGAGAAGGTCGTAATAGTCGGTAATCCCCAGCAGGACACGGCACATGATGTTATTTGTATGTCATATCCAGACTTCGTGAAAGATGTCAAGGTGGGAGATGATGTGCTGTTTGATGACGGTGAGCTTGACATGAAAGTCGTTAAGAATGATGGCGTCAAGATTGTGGCGGAGGTTATGAATGACGGCGTGCTTGGATCGCATAAGAGTGTTAATGTGCCAGGTGAGCATATCGATCTGCCTGCATTGACAGAAAAGGACAAACGGAATATCCTGCTGGCGATAGAGGAGGATATAGACTTCATAGCACATTCTTTTGTACGCTCAAAGGAAGACCTCCTCGCTGTTCAGAAAATTCTAGACGAGCACAACTCTGATATAAAGATAATCTCAAAGATAGAGAACCAGGAGGGAGTGGATAATATTGACGAGATCTTGGACCATTGTTATGGTATAATGGTGGCACGTGGTGATCTTGGTATTGAGATTTCTGCGGAAAAGATACCTGGCATACAGCGTATGATTATCAAGAAGTGTGTGTTCAAGAAGAAGCCAGTCATTGTGGCAACTCAGATGCTGCACACCATGATAAAGAACCCTCGTCCTACCCGTGCAGAAGTCAGTGACATAGCAACTGCCGTGTTTAATAATACGGATGCGCTTATGTTATCTGGTGAGACTGCAAGTGGAGCGTATCCCGTAGAGGCTGTACGTACCATGGCGCGTATTGCAGAACAGGCAGAGGCTGACCGTGCGCTGTATTCACACAAGGTGGATGTGGATGGCGCAGACTGTAACTTGCGTGACTTTCTGTGTAAGGCTGCGATAGAGACTACATCAAAACTGGATGTGAAGTGTATTCTTACTGATTCTGGCAATGGTCATGATGCGCGTACACTTGCCGCATACCGTGGACCGCATCCTGTGGTCGCTATATGCAAGCATGACAAACTACAGCGCTGGCTCGCTTTGTCATACGGTGTCATTGCAACTTATCCGAAACAGGACGAACTGGACAAGATGTTCTATCATACTGTACGTAAACTGTATCAGCGTGGTATGGTGGCAATAGATGATAAGGTGACCTATCTGTCTGGACACATGAATATAGGTATATCCGATAAGACAGATGGCGTATCCATGCTGGAAGTGAATACTGTTAGTGAGGTGTTCGCAAACTTTGAATGATGCGGTGAAAGTGCAGACGTCGTAGAGTAAAGTAAACATTACGTAATGTACAAATATGTACAATCCTAAACTAAAAGAATATAAACAGTATGTATGCGATCAGAAGTCTCCATTGCTGGAATTCCTTTTGGCAAAGCTTCCCGGTAGTCGCAATAAGATAAAGGACACGCTGCGCGGTCGTGGCATTAAGGTCAACGGCAAGATGGTTACAAGGCATGACTTCCCGTTGACCCCGGGCGATAAGGTTAGCGTCAGCAACTCCAAGCAGAATGATACGTTCAAGAGCCGCTATGTCAGCATAGTCTATGAGGACCAGTATCTTGTCGTGATAGAGAAGAAACCGGGTATCCTCTCTATGGCCGCAGGTCACTCGACGCTCAATGTCAAGACTGTGCTTGATGACTATTTCAAACGTACCCGTCAAAAATGCCATGCTCATGTAGTGCACCGTCTTGACAGGGACACAAGTGGACTGATGATTTATGCGAAGGATATTCAGACGGAGCAAATCCTTGAGCATGAGTGGCATGACATAGTCTTTGATCGCCGTTATGTGGCACTTGTAAGCGGAGAGATGCAGGAACAGACCGGCACCGTTGCCAACTGGCTGAAGGATAACAAGGCGTATGTTACATACTCTTCACCGTATGACAATGGCGGAAAATATGCCGTGACACATTTCTATGTTATGGACCGCTCCACGGAACATTCACTTGTCGAGTTCAAACTTGAGACAGGACGTAAGAACCAGATACGTGTGCATTCTGCGGACATGGGGCATCCTGTATGTGGTGATGTTAAATATGGTAATGGTGACAGTCCGTTGCGGCGTCTGTGTCTTCATGCGTATATGCTGTGCTTCTATCATCCCGTGACACGTAGATCCATGGAATTCTCCACTCCAATACCATCCCAGTTCCGAGAGGTGATAAACAGGGACAAGACAGCAGATAATATAAAAAACATTTAAAGTTATGACCGAATATATAATAGGTATAGTGGCTGTCATAATAGCCATAATCCTAATAAAGCGTTTCGTGGGCTGCCTTGTACGCATATTGGTTACATTGGCTCTGTTGGCGGTACTGCTTTATCTTTACTATAACTATATGCAGGGAGGGTTGGCTTGTCTCTGACAGCCGCTGCGTACTTCCTGCAACCTTAAAAAATAAATGAATCACAAATCAAGAACTATGATTATGAAGAAACTTATGTTATCCATTTGCCTGCTTACCTTCATGGTGACAGCGAACGCACAGATTACTGGTAAATACTCAAAGCCACAGGATACTTATATTATGACATCTGACGGTAAGATGGTAAAGAAGGAAAAACGTGGTCTCTTTGAACGTAGTAAGGAACCTGTTAATCCCAAATACCTTGCAGGTGCGTGTCCGGAGATTGGTGGCAAGGTACAGTGGGACACCACCGTTGAGGTGCCAGGGAAGACAGCGCAACAGATATACGATAAGATGCTTACATTCCTTCAGGCCTTCTGCAAGAGCAACGGCATGACACAGCTCAGCAACGTCTCTGTTGTCAATGAGAGTGACAAGGAGATTGGTGCCAGCATCCAGGAGTGGCTTGTATTTGAGAACAAACCGCTGTCTCTTGACCGTACAAAGTTCAATTATCAGCTTATCGTAAAATGCTTTGATGGCCGTTGCGTTGTCACAATGCGCAACATGAGCTATATATATGAGGAGGAGCGTGGTGGCGGACAGTTCCCAGCAGAGGATATGATTAGTGACGCAGAGGCTCTTAATAAGAATAAGGATGGTTTCAAGAAAGGTGGAGTACGTAAGTTCCGCGTTAAGACCATAGACCGTAAGGATCAAGTGTTTAGCATGATTAACGACTATCTGCATGACAAGTAAAAATAACAACTCCGAGATAACAGAGACAGAGGTGTCACATGAATATCACGCCCAACGCCCAGTGCGCCATACCAAGCCGAAAACCGCGCGTGGTATGGTGTTCCATATACGGCAGGTGTTGAATGTGTTGTTTATGTTGACGGGTATCGTAGGTGCGTTGATGTATGCCGGTGTCATGGGACAGGGGCTTGTGGAGCGTCAGGGAATCATTGTCATCATCATTGCCGTGTCAATCAAGATGGCAGAGTGTATGCTGAGGTTCAAGAAGTAGATTATATATGTTGCTTATTAATTCTATAAGGTTTCTGAATGGACAGATGACGCAGAGGGTACTGCTGGCACTGCTGCTGTTTGCTGTTGGGCTATGCCGCGGTATTGCGCAGATAGACGATAACAGCATGGATGGGTTCACAGTGACAGATAACACTTTTAACCCCAACCGCGCCATGGACTCTTTGAATGCCAGTCATAAGCAAGTGCCGAAGGGAATGTATGTGTGGACCATTGACGAGAACTTCGGGGATATAACACGTCAGGTTCCGGACACAGCCCAGCATCTTGTGATGAATACTATCTTTACGGAAGGTATGTACGGAGAGTACAATACCACGGGAAACCTTGGCTCACCACGTATAGCGCGTATAGCTACCGACAGAGATTTCTCACCACGTATGGCGTTTCTTGAACCGTATAGTTATTTTATAACAAAGCCGTCAGAGCTGCGCTTCACCAATACCCTCTCGCCAATCACCAACCTTTATTATAACAGCTGTGGCAACAAGACTAACGGTGAGGACCATCTGAAAGCATTATTCGCCTCAAATATCAATAAACAGGCGGGGTTCGGCTTTAAGTTTGACTATCTTTACGGACGCGGATATTATCAAAATCAGAGCAATGCCTACTTTGATTATACCCTGTGGGGGTCATACCTTGGTGAGCGTTATCAGGCTCATGCCATTGTGTCCTTCGACCACATGAAGACAACCGAGAATGGAGGCATAGAGAATGATGAGTATATTACACATCCAGAGGCACAGTCAGACACTTACACTTCTAATGAGATACCAACTATTCTTTCTGACAACTGGAACCGTAATGATGGCTTTCATGCTACTTTGTCACATCGTTATAATATAGGATTTCATAAGGAAGTCCCCATGACAGAGGAGGAGAAGGAGGCAAAGCGTTTTGCACTGAAGGCCAAGGCGGAACAGGAGATACAGGAAGGAGCGAAGGAAGGCGGCAGCACTGCTACAGAGACACCGTCGGGGAGACCTTCAGGGCGTCCGGACGATGCTGTCATTGTCGGTGATCTTCCAAATGATTCCATTATGGATGAGAACCGTAGACTTGCCGAGCAGAATGCAAGGGAAATGGCAGACAGTCTGATGGCGGTAAAGAATTCGGAACAGTCAGACACCTCATGGATGAAGCAGATATATGTTCCTGTAACGAGTTTCATCCATAATCTGAATTATGATACCAATGACCGCACATATATAGCCTACCAGACGCCAAAGGACTATTATCAGAACCGTTACCAGACAGTTATGGACAAGGCGTATGGCGATTCTGTTTATGATGATATAAAATATTACTCTCTGCGCAATAAGTTTGCCATAGCCTTGATGGAGGGCCTTAATAAATATGTGCCAATGGGCGTGAAACTTTTTGTGGGGCATGAGTTAAGAAACTACAGACTGCCGGAAGTGGGCACTAATGCATACGGTTCATATAATGAAACGAATTTCAGTATAGGTGGACAGCTAATCAAGACACAAGGTAATGCTCTGCATTATAAGGCCACTTTCGAGACTGTTGTAGTGGGCGAGGACATTGGCGACATAAGGGTTGATGGTGATGGAGATATAAATATACCTATGTTCAAGGATACAGTAAATGTAGCCTTGAAGGCATTCTATCATCTTACCAATCCTACATTCCTTCAGCGTCATTACCATTCCAAGCATTTCTGGTGGGATCATGATGGCTTCAACAAGCAGATGCACACCCATATAGAGGGGCTGTTCTCATATCCACGCACAGGCACCAGATTAAGACTGGCTTACGATAATCTGCAGAATTATGTGTATCTGGCTACAAGTTACGACCGTCCTACGCCCTCAACAGTGACGAACCTGACGGCGGACGTGAGGCAGTCATCTAAAAACATAAGTCTGCTGACGGCGGCATTGGAGCAGAACTTTAAAGTGGGGCCGCTAGTATGGGAGAACAGAGTGACGCTGCAGAAGAGTTCCGACGCGGATATCTTGCCTGTGCCAACGCTGAATGTATGGACAAATCTGTACCTTAACTTCCGCATTGCCAAGGTGCTTCGCGTACATTTCGGAGCGGATGTGTACTGGTTCTCGGAATATCATGCACCTGAATACTGTGCGCAGCTCGGACAGTTTGCAGTGCAGGAGAATCAGGCTGTAAGGACCACGCAGGGCAATTATCCCGTAGTCAGCGCCTATCTTAACTTCAAGTTGAAGCAATGCCGCTTCTTTATCATGATGTCACATCTGAATGCAGGCTCCGGCAATAAGAATTATTTTCTCACCCCACATCATCCGATTAATGACAGTGTCTTGCGCATGGGACTGGTGTGGACATTCCATAACTAAAGAACCCAATCAGAATGAAAGACTGTATACTGATACTATCCGGTGGTATGGACTCCGTTACCATGCTGTATGAATACAGACAGCGCATAGCCATGGCCGTAACCTTTAATTATGGCAGCAAGCATAATGAGAAGGAGATAGCCTTTGCGCGTCTGCACTGCAAGCGCCTTGGCATTGAGCACATCGTCATACCACTGGCATTCATGCAGCACTACTTCAAGTCATCGCTGCTTATAGGCGGAGAGGATATACCCGAAGGACATTACGAGGATGAGAACATGAAGTCTACGGTAGTGCCGTTCCGCAATGGTATCATGCTGGCGGTAGCGGCAGGGCTGGCTGAGAGCTATGGGTTGAAGCACGTAATGCTTGCCAACCACGGTGGAGACCATGCCATTTATCCCGATTGTCGTCCAGAGTTTATAGATGCGATGAGTCAGGCCATAGCCAACGGTACGTATGAGGGGCTGACAATACTTGCCCCCTATACCAACATAACCAAGACGGACATAGCACGCAGAGGGGCTGCTTTAGGCATAGACTATAGCGAGACATGGTCGTGCTATAAGGGTAACAGCAGGCACTGCGGCAAGTGTGGTACGTGCACAGAGAGAAAGGAGGCGCTGCGCGATGCCGGTATCCCCGATAATACCCAGTATGAAGATTAGGGCGCAATCATAGCTGACATAACTATGTGCTGCATGAAATAATGAGATGATGCTCGATGAATAGTAGGCTGGCTGTGTATGCTATGTGTTGTCTTGAGGTGAGAATTGAAGTCTTTATCTTTGTGAAAATGTAGTTAATTTATGTTCTATATAGATTGTCGTATGTCATATTTTACATAATAAACTCAAAAAAGTGCGTTGAGTTTTCTTTGTTCTTACAAATAAATATGTAACTTTGCAGCAAAATAACATATAGTGTAAAGAGGAAGACTGTGATAAAGATTGGGAGACTTTTTATAGTGATACTGCTTTGCCTTTTCACCATAGTGGCGAAAGGGCAGATTTCCGGTACTGTTACAGATGAGGAGACAGGGTTCAGCATTCCCAGTGCAAGCGTTATATATAAAGGTAAGCACGTGGCGGCTGTAAGTGATGTCAATGGCTTCTATAAGATAGCCAAGCACGAGGGCTGGACTTTGACATTCTCTGCCTTAGGCTATAAGAGCCGTACTCTAAAGGTGTCAGCGTCTACTCCCGCCACATTCAATGTGAAGCTCAAGCCGGAGTCCACTCATCTTGATGAGGTAATGGTTAGTTCCAAGAAGTCAAAGTACTCGCGAAAGGATAATCCTGCGGTGGAGTTGATGAAGCGTGTCATTGCAGCCAAGCACCAGACCAAGCTTGAGAACAAGGACTTCTATCAGTACCGCACGTATGAGAAGGTCACAGTATCGCTGAATGACATCAGTAAGTCGCAGCTCGACTCTGGCGTTTATTCACGTAAATCGTGGTTGAAGGACCAGGTTGAGAAGAATCCTATAACGGGTAAGAATGTACTGCCGGTTATGGTGACGGAGAAAATCTTCCGAAAGTTCTACCGTAAGGATCCGTCCAAGGAGCGTATCTTTGTGGATGCGGAGAAATCGTATGGTGTGAATGAACTCATAGAGACAGGTGATATCTTTACAGTCATGGCCAATGAGGTGTTCAGTGAGGTGGACATATATGACGATCAGGTACGACTGCTACAGTTCCCGTTTACATCTCCAATAGGTAAGCACGCCATAGGCTTCTACAGATATTATATAGTGGATACATTGAAGATAGACAATGACTCATGTATCCATGTCAGCTTCTTGCCAAACAACCAGCAGGACTTCGGATTTCGTGGTGAGTTGTACATATTGAAAGACTCCACCCTGCACGTGAGGCGTGTCAGACTCAGCATACCGGCACGTTCTGATGTGAACTTCGTTAAGAATATGCAGATTGAGCAGGAGTATCTGCGCCTGCCTTCAGGAGACTGGGTGCTGTCTGTCAATGACATGATTGTGGAACTGTCTGTTACGGGACGTTCCGGTAACTTCCTTGTGTCTCGAGTCTCGCGGCGTAATGATTATGATTTCGGAGCTATAGATCCGAAGATGTTCCGTGGTAAGGCGAAGGAGAAACGTGACCCGTACTCCGAGATGCGCACCAATGACTATTGGACAGACAACCGCGAGACAGGACTGACTACAGGCGAAGAGGGAATGGGCAAGTTCCTTAACGGCATCAGGAACATCAAGGGTTTCGGATGGCTTATCGCCGGTGTGAAGGCCGTTATGGAGAACTATATAGAGACATCCAAGGCTGGTGTGCCAAGCAAGGTGGACATTGGTCCGGTGAATTCCATGGTGTCATCAAATGACATAGACGGCTTCCGTATGAAGATGTCTGCGCAGACAACGGCGCATCTTAACCCACACCTGTTCCTAAACGGCTATGTTTCTCATGGATTTAAGTCTGATAATAATTATTATGGCGGTGAGTTCGTGTACTCGTTCAATAAGAAGGCGTATACGCCCGATGAGTATCCAAAGCGTAACATTAGGGTAGGGGCGTCATACGACATCTGTTCACCTTCTGACAAGTTCAAGAGTGTGGATAAGGATAACTTCTTCACCTCACTGCGCTGGAGCAAGGTGGAGAAGATGGCATATTATCACAGGCAGACAATAGACTTTGAACGTGAGGAGGACTGGGGCTTCGGTGTCTTTGGTGGATTGAAGTTCGAGAGTAACAGGGCCGTCGGCGACTGGAAGTTCGAGAAGATTGGCGAGACTCTCGCACCCGGACAGTTGGGTAAGTTCCGTATTTCAGAAGCGTATATCCAAATGGTGTATTCTCCAGGCCAGTCATACGTCAACACCAAGCAGCGCCGCCGTCCCACCAATCTCGACTCACCTGTGATGAAGTTGAAACACACTGTGGGCATGAAGGGCTTCATGGGCGGTGAATATGATTATCATGTAACGGAAGCCTCTATATATAAGAGAGTATGGCTAAACAGCTGGGGCAAGGTGGACGCATACCTGAAGGGTGGAATACAGTGGAGCCAGGTACCGTTCCCATTGCTCATAGCCCCTGCGGCCAACCTGTCTTATATCTGGCAGCCCGAGACCTTTGAGCTGATCAATAATATGGAGTTCCTTAATGATAAGTATGTGTCACTGACACTGGAATGGAACGCCAACGGAAAACTGTTTAACCGCATTCCCCTTATAAAGGAACTGCAGTGGCGTGAGCTTATCGGATTCAACATACTGTATGGCGGACTGTCAGATAAGAACAATCCTGCCTTACCGCAGAATTTCGGTAACAACCGTCTGATGTCATTCCCCGACGGATGCTATGTCATGGATCCCAAGAACCCGTATATGGAGTTCCGTGTGGGAGTGCAGAATATATTCAAGTTACTTTCTGTTGAGTATGTACGCAGACTGACATATCTGAAGCTGCCTACTGCTACCAAACACAGTGTGCGTTTTGGCTTTAAAATGACGTTTTAGGGTGTTGGTTTTAGGTTGTGGGTTATTGGTTTTATGTTGTAGGTTATTGGTTTTGGAGTGTGGGTTTAAGGGGTAAAGCCCACCAACAAAATCATTTATAAACCTTAAACCTTAAACCAATAACCTAAAAACTATAACCTACACCCCAAGACCTATAACAAAAGAACCCCAAACCCACAACCACCAACCTAAAACCTACAACCACCACCTCCTCAACCCAACGTATGTCCGTTCAGGTATTGCATTATGTTATTCTTGTAGCTGTCAGAGATAGGAATCATGACATCACCTATCATAATGCGCATTCTGTCCAAAGCCTCCACCTTTTTCATGTTTACGATGTATGAGCGGTGTACGCGCAGGAACTCCGGCTGTGGCAGATAGTCCTCCAGAGTCTTTATGTTCATTATGCAGTGCACACTGTGTTGAGGTGAGGACAGCCTTATCTTGACATAATCCTTCAATCCCTCTATGTACAGAATATCATCCAGCATGATGCGAACCAGTTTGTGCTCACTTCTCACATAGAAGAAATTGTCATCAAGTTTCATCTGTTGTGCTTTATTACGCTCCTCAAACAACTGCAGAGCCTTGTTTGCCGAGTGCATGAACGCATCGTAAGATATGGGCTTCAGCAAATAGTCTATGGTGTTGACCTTGTAGCTTTCCACCGCGTAGCGGTCAAATGCCGTGGTGAACACAATCATAGTCTGCGGTGACAGGATGGTTGCAAACTCCAGTCCCGACAGTTCCGGCATCTGTATGTCAAGAAACAGAAGGTCTACAGGTGTGGTGCGTATCACCCTCATGGCCTCAATGGCACTGTTGTATGTCCCTGTCAGTTCCAGGAAAGTGGTCTTCTCCGCATACGATGCAAGAAGTTCCGCTGCAAGCGGCTCGTCATCAATGATAGCACAGGTCATGGTTAGTAGTTGTTTTTTATGTGTTCAGAGTCTTGTATATTGTTATTCTTGAATGATAGAGGTTGTTAGTGTCTGTCCATCTTGCCCATTTGTGCATATTGGGATATATGGACTCCAGTCGCTGCTGTACCAAAGTCAGGCCTATGCCGTGTCCGGAATGGTCAGAAGACTGTTTCGGATTGTTTGAGTTGAAGATATCACACACAATACTTTCACTGTCCTCTTTCAGTGAAATGCTTATTATGCAGTCCCTGCTTCCAGACACTCCGTGCTTGAAGGCGTTCTCCACAAGAGAGATGAATATCAGTGGTGCCACCATGGTCTTTGAGTCCTGTTCCACACTTATGTCCGTTTCAATCCTTACATTCGTTGCCATACGCAGCTTCATCAGGTCAATGTATGAGCGTATGAAGTCCGCTTCAGACAGCAGAGAGACCATCTCCTGCTGATTATTATATAAGGTGTGCCTCAGAAGTCTTGACAACTGCATCACCGCACTCTGTGTCCTCTCGCTGCTTATGGCCGCCAGCGCGTATATGTTGTTCAGGGTGTTAAGCAGAAAGTGCGGTGAGATCTGGTTGCGCAGCCCCCGCAGTTCCGCCTCCTGTCTTGCCACCTCCGCCTCCTGCTGTTGCTTCTCCAGACTCCTGATGTGCTCCTTTGAGCGTATGGAATATGCCACAAAGGCGGCGAATGTAAGGTTCATTCCGTCAAGAAAGGCCGTTATCCAGATACGCCTGCCATTGTCCGGCCTGTTGTGTGGTGCGGGTCTCAGCTGCTTCTTGCCCGTTCCTGCCGTTGCGGCAGCGGCCTTTTCCACCTCCTTTTGATATTCCCTGAACTCAATGTTGTGCCATCCGGCCAGTGCGGTGCTGCACAGCACTATCACCACAGTGTTTGACAGCACAATGCTGCGCTTGCCGTGGTGCCACAATGCCTGTGGGATTATCTTGTAATAGTTCAGGCAGAATACCATCACCATTGTCAAGGGGAACACACACCGCATGATGTATCCCTTGAATGTCAGGGTGTCCCTTGCCCCAAGGAACATAAGGGGCAGGAGCAGCACTACCGCCGCGCCTGCCAATGCTATCTTTCTGTTCATCCTCTCCTGCTGCTGTTATTCAAACCTTATGGCCTCTATCGGGTCCATCCGCGCCGCCTTCTGTGCAGGGAAGTATCCGAAGCCCACACCAATCACTGTACATACAAGGAACGACACCATGATGCTCCACATGGGAACAGATGTGGGCAGGTGGAATATGAGCCTTGCCCCCTCCGCCAGTGACACCCCGAGCAGTATGCCGAGTGCGCCACCTGTTATGGATATTATGATGGACTCTATCAGGAACTGGTTGCTGATGTCTATGCCCCTTGCTCCAACCGCCATTCTCAGGCCTATCTCTCTGGTTCGCTCCGTCACGCTCACCAGCATGATGTTCATGATGCCTATGCCGGCTACGAGTAGCGAGAAGGCCGCCGCCACCACAAGTATGATTGTCACGGTGTCCATTGTGGACGACATTGTCTCCATCATCTCCTGCTGCGAGCGTATGGTGAAGTCATCGTCAGCGTCCTCCTTCAGCTTGTGCTGTTCGCGCAGTATGCTTGTCAGTTCCGCAATGGCGTCGTCCGTCATCTCCTCTGACAGCGCGGAACAGTTTATGCTTGACAGGTACGTCTGCGCTGTGATACGTTTCATGACAGTGGTGTATGGGGCGATGATAAGGTTGTCCTGGTCCATGCCGAATGTGTTGTACCCCTTGCTCTTCAATACCCCTATGATGCGGAATGGTATGCTCTTGAAGCGTATCATCCTGCCGACAGGGTCCTGACCGTTAGGGAACAGCTCATCAACCACGGTCTTTCCCACAAGGCATACCTTTGCACTCTTCTTCACATCCTCGTCGGTAAACACTCCTCCGCTGGTCACTTCCCACTGCTTTATGCTGAGATATTCCTCCGTCTCTCCGTACATGGTGGTCAGCGTGTTGTTGTTGCCGTTGATGCACTGTCCGCTTGCTGACACCTCCGGTGACACGTTAGTGATGTATTTCGCCTCGTCCTTTATGGCCTGATAGTTCTCCACCTTCAGTGTCTGCATGGCCGACGGGTCCTGCCTTATGCCGCCCCTCATGTCGGCTCCCGGGCGTATCATGATGATGTTGGTGCCCATCTGCGACAGGTTCTCCCTGATAGACTCCTTGGAGCCCTGTCCTATAGCCATCATCACTATCACCGCTGCCACGCCTATGATGATGCCGAGCATGGAGAGGAACGACCTGAACTTGTTGCTTGCTATTGCCTTGATGGCAACTTTCATTAGGTTAATGAAACTCATTGTTGTAATGGTTTAGGTGTTTTAGTGTACCTTCCGCATCCATTCCTGTGGTTGCGGCTTAGTCATCCTGCGGTGCCGGCAGTGCAGCGAGGGCCTCGGCCGCCGACAGAATGTTGGTGTTCTCCACATCCTCGCGTATCTTTCCGTCGCGCAGCATAATGTTGCGTGACGAATATTGCGCTATCTCCGGGTTGTGGGTTACGAATATTATCGTCCTGCCCTCCCTGTGCAGCTGCTGGAAAAGCACGAGCATCTCGAACGAGGTCCTTGTGTCAAGGTTGCCCGTAGCCTCGTCCGCCAGTATCACCGCAGGGTTGTTCACCAGTGCCCTCGCTATGGCTACCCTCTGCATCTGTCCGCCCGACATCTGGTTTGACTTGTGCTCAAGCCTGTTTCCAAGCCCTACAGCCTCCAGAGCCTTTATCGCCGCCTCCCTGCGCTGTGCGGCATTGTACTCCGCGTTGTACATTAACGGCAGTTCCACATTCTCCACTGATGTGGTCTTGGCCAGCAGATTGTAGTTCTGGAACACGAACCCTATATTGCGGTTGCGCAGCTTTGCCCTCTGGCTCTTGGACATATTCCTGACTGATGTGCCGTTGAGGTAGTACTCACCGCTTGTCGGTGTGTCAAGGCATCCTAACTGATTGAGCAGTGTTGACTTTCCGGAACCGGATGTACCCATGATAGTCACGAACTCCCCCTCGTATATCTTGAACGATATACCGCGCAGGGCCTTGACGGTCTCGGAGCCAACCTTGAACTCCCTCCTTACGTTGTCAAGCTCTATGACGACCTTTCTGTCCTTCTTCTCTGTATTCATGTCTTTCCGGTTATGAATGCTTATTTCTTCTTCTTGCTTGGTGGTTTCGGCATGAAGGGGTTGTCATTCTTCTGCTTTCCCTCCTCTGTGGCCTCGCTGTCCATGCTGAAGTCCGTCACCACCTTCTGTCCTTTGCCTATTCCAGACTTTATCTCGGTCAGTATTCCGTTGCTCATGCCCGTGGTTACGCTGTGTGCCCTGAACACGTTGTTCTCCAGAGTCCATACCTTTTCCTTGCCATGGCAGTCCTGTATGGACTGTTCCGGTGTCAGCATCTTCTCGTTCGGAGTGAATTTCAGCGCCTTGGCCGGTACGCACATCACGTCCTTCGCCTCCTTGGTGAATATGGTGACGTTGGCTGTCAGACCCGGTTTCAGTTTCAGATCCGCATTCGGTGCGGATATAACCACCTCGTATGTCACCACGTTACTCTCTGTTGTAGCCTCCTGTCTTACCTGTGTCACGTGTCCCGTGAATGTGTCATCCGGAAACGCGTCGACAGAGAACTCCACACGGCTTCCCTCGCGCACCTCGCCTATGTCGGCCTCGTCAATGTCTGCTATCACCTGCATATTGGTCAGATCCTGCGCTATGGTGAACAGCTCCGGTGTGTTGAAGGACGCCGCCACCGTCTGTCCCTCCTCCACGGACTTGGACAATACGGTGCCGTCGATGGGTGATGTGATGGTGGCATATCCGAGATTGGTCTCCGCCTTGCGCACACTCTCCCTCGCAGTGTTCACAGACTGTACCGCCTGATCGTATGTCAGCCTTGCCTGCTCGTAGTCATTTGCGGCAATAAGTCCCTTTGCATACAGCGTCTTGTAACGTTCATGGTTGGCCTTCTCGTAGTTCAGCTTGCTCTGCGCCGATGTCAGTTGCGCCTTGGCCGATGCCAGCTCGCTCATCAGGTTGGTCTTGTCCAGCTCGGCTATCACCTGTCCTTTCTTCACCACGCTGTTGTAGTCCACGTACAGATGCGCCACGATGCCGCTCACCTGTGTGCCCACCGTGACGCTTGTCACAGGTTCTATGGTTCCCGTTGCGGTGACGCTTGTGGTGATGTCCTTATTCTCCACGGTGGCGGTGTTGTACGTCACGCTGTCCTTCTTCTTCTCTCCTGTGAGGAGCCACACTGCGATGCCGGCCACTGCAGCTATGGCTATCGCTATGTATATGTTCTTTTTCTTCATCGTTGTGTAATGTTTGTTGATATAGGTTATCGCTGATACAGTTCCAGCATCTTCAGGTTAAGTATAGTCATGTATTTGGATTGCAGCTCACTCTGCTGTGCTGTCAGCAGCCTTGTCTTTCCCGTCTGCAGCTCTACGATGTTCTTCAGTCCCACCGCAAACTGTTCCGACAGCAGGTCGTAGCTGTCCTTGGCGCTCTGCGTGCTTGTCTTTGCCGCCTTGTACTGGTTCTGGTAGTTCGCCGCCTGTATCCAGTAGTTCTCTATTGTGCTGTACAGTGTGGTCTGCTGGTCACGTATGTTGAACATGGCCTCCTGCCTTTGCAGCTCTGCTTTGTTCCTGGCAGTGCGCGTAGAGCGCTGGTCCAGTATCGGCACACTTACCGTTATTCCTGCCCCGATGTTCAGGTTTGTCTTCATCTGCTCCTCCCATGCCTTGCTGTTCATGTTGTTGGTGCTGGCTCCCACGGATGCGTTCATGCTCACTGTAGGCATTCTTTGCGCCTTGGCAATCTTGCTTTGAACCTCCGCACTCTTCAGTCCCAGGGCGGCACTTTTCAGTTCCGGGCGGTTCTCCAGTGCCGTTTCGTACACCGTTGTCAGTGTCGGCACGCCCTTTAAGGCCATTGCGTCCGTCAGTTCAGGTGTCACTATGTCAAACACTTCCTCGCCGGTAATCTGCAGCAGCTGTTTCAGTTGCCGTGTATATGAGCGTACCTGACTCTCGGCCTGCACCACATTGTACTCGTCCTCGGCCCTCTGCGCCGTCAGCTGTGACAGGTCCGCCTTGCTCAGGCTGCCCACCTCGCACATCTGTATGCCGCGGTTCTCGTTCACTCTCGACGCCTCCAGAGTGGCCTTGTTCACGTTTACGGCCTCCTTGGTGTACAGTATCTGTATGTATAGCTGCGTGATCTGCTCCTCAATGTTACGCGCCGATGTCACGCTGTCCATCTCCGCCTGTTCCTCGGCGATGCTGTTCAGCCTGATTTGGTTACGGTTTCTGTTGCCGTTCCATACAGTCCAGTTTGCGCCCACGGTGTACTGTCCGTTGTAGCTCACCTTGTCTATGCTCGACTCTACCCTGCCGTCGGCCACTGTCGCGGTGCCAGTCTCGCGCCATGGGGTATAGTTCATGCTCTGACTGGTAGAGAAATTCAGCGATGGCAGCAGCTGCGCCTTGGACTGTCTGGTGCTCTCGGCGGCCGACTGTCTGCTGATGCCCTGCCTTTGCAGGGTGATGTTGTTCTCCATCGCATACTGTATGCACTCCTCCAGGGTCCATGTCTTGGCCGCTGACGGTGCGGACAGTAGCAGCAGTGACGCCAGTAATGCGCTTGAAACTTTTTTCTTCATTGTCGTGTCCTTGTTGTTTGTTGTCGTCGTGTACTTGATTTTGTCCGCTGCAAAAGTACATATTTTCGGCTAATGCGCCAAATGGAGCGTGAGTAATCAGGCGGTTTTAATTTTTCTTATCTATAGAATGAAGTGAAAGAATATACGAAATGACGTACCGCGACTATGTGTTTACATTTTTTTGCATATCATTCACGTCCTGTCAAAGACAGAACTGAAGGCGTCGATGTCGTGTTTGCTGGCACCAAGACGTACGGCCACCTCCCTCCAGCACGCCACTGCGGCCCGCACCTCATTGACAATCTTCTCCGCCACATCATTGCCAAGCATATAGTCGCCTGCCGATGCCAGGAGAATGTCAGTGTCCGCCTCATTGGTGTTCTTGTTGATAAGAAGGCTCAAGTGTCTGTTTGCGGTTGGATTCATGTCGTATGCAGGAGACAATGTCCACCCGTTAACGGTGAGAAGGAAACCGTGATTGCGGAAATGGTCATCGCTGTTACCCACAGATATGTTGAAGGCCACACGGCGATACAGCTCACACAGGTTCTGCTGCACGTCACAGCAGTGCTGCAACATGAAGTCCACTATGTCCAGATAACCATAACCGTCATCTGCGTTGTCACCGTCTGTCAGCCCTAAAAGGGTCATGGCGGAGGCGAAGTGTACGCGGTGCCCATCGGGAGTCCTGTCAAAGCGCCTTGAGAGAAGGGTGTGAAACCTCTCTCCGGCATTGACAATCCTTGTCCTGGCCGCATTGATACCAGCCTTGCTGGCTATGATGTGACAGAGATGTTCCCATAACGCCACATCGTAACCGTCGTTATGCGACGGGAATTTAGCGACATACAGTGTGTTGTCTGTATCTACAACTCCCGCTTTGGGCCGTGCGCCACCGAGGGATGTGCCCGGCTGCACAAGCTGCATGAGCCATTTCTTGTCGGGTAGGGTATTGGCCTCCTCGCTCTTTTCCACCTCATGGCTGGCGGCAATGAGCGTGCGCAAGTCTGTCAAAGGGGGTATGCGCAGCGATTTGTCAGTGCAGATATAGTCACCGTCCATCTCTTCCTTGAAGCGGAACCCTCCCATGCGCGAGAAGTCATCGATGCCTGTGAGAAAGTCAAATGAGCTTAACCGTCTCACGGCTCTGCCCTGTTCGCCTGCAAGTATCTGCTCGCGGCGTTTCAACAGCGTTCTTCCCCATCTGTCAGGAAGTGCATCGGCAAAGCAGCCAAAGATGTCACGCCCCTGCTTGGTGTACTGATAACCGGGGTAATTGTAAAGGTCATCGCTTATATGAAGGTTGCCGTAATCCCGCAACCAGTCATTGTCAAAGCAGAAGGAGTAACTGTCCTGACCTCGGAGTGACTCATAGCTCAACTCACCGACAAGGCGTGGGGCTTTCAGCCAGTTAAAGTCTGCATAAACATATAGTCTCTTCATCGCTCTTATTTGTTATTAGTGGCTTTCTTTTTGGATGCCCTCTCTCTCTTCCTTGTAAGCGCAAGGTCCTGCAAGGCACGTCCCATCTCGTCCCTTTGTGCAAGGAGCAGGATGTCATCCTCAAGCTGCAGGGCGTAGAGTACCCTGAGATAGATGCCTATTGCCACTGTGGGCACACCCTTTTCTATGCGTGATACCGTCAGAGGTGAACACGTGGCACGCTCCGCCACCTGCGCAACGCTAAGATTACGGCGCAGTCTTGCAAGTTTTATCTGCTCGCCTACCACCGCCATTTTCTGTTCTAACTTACGCGGCAGTTTTGTCCCCATTGTCGTCTTTGTCATAACTGTCAATATATAATACCGTTTGCAAAGATAATACTTTTTATTTATTTTATGATAGGTTGATGGTGAATATTTTGCAGAAAGGCCATGTTTTTTAACAAAAAGAGTGTATATTGGGGTGGAAACGGCCAGTCTCGCCACCAATTCCTCTATACCCCTATTTTGACAAAACGTCACAAAAAGGCCGTTTTTCGTGACGTTTTGCTTTTTTGAGAAAGTCGTCACGACTGAGCATTCTGGAGGAAAAAAGCACGCTTTACGTGCGTTTGGAAGGCGAAAAATACGTGCCGGTGCGCAATATGATAGAGATTACGCGGTAATCTCTATCATATTGCATTGCTATCTCTATCAAATTGCAGTGTAAAAGCTATCTGATTACGGCGCAAAAAGGGCCATTTTCGTACACTTTTGCATACGTTTAAAATGCAGATTTTAGATAACTACAAGACTGTCAGGTGGTTGTCTGAAACGCGGAGAATGCGCTGTACGCGCCCGTCAGGAGATAATTTTGAAACAATGGCATTCTCCGCGAGTTGGAAAAATCAAAGTGTCAGAAAAAAGCCTTGTTTTCTTACACTTTGATTTCAGCGGTATTGGTGTGGAGGCGTGGTCAGGCAACCTAAAAAGTGGTACATACTGCCTAAAAAGTGGTATGGATATATTGGAGGATTATGACTAACTTTGCACCATGAAAAATCCGTTCTGATGGATGAACGGAAACGTGTAATATAAATAATGTGTAACGATAAAGACCGCGAATATGAGACAGCACAATTTTAACAGGCTTTCTTTGATTATATTATTAACCATGCTAACACTAAATGTTATGGCACAAAAGAAGATAGTACAGACAGCGGGACGCACCGCTCTCGGTGAGTTTGCTCCGCAGTTTGCAGAGCTTAATGACGACATCCTGTTCGGTGATGCCGTTTGGAACGATTCCACTCTCAGTCTGCATGACCACAGTATGGTCACCATCTCCATCCTTCTCGGCAAGGGTCTTGTGGACTCTTCGTTCCGCTCTCATCTGGAACTGGGCAAGAAGCATGGAATAACCCGTAAGGAAATAGCCGCCCTGCTGACTCAGGCGGCCTTCTATGCAGGCTGGCCCAATGCCTGGGCAGGCTTCAGAATAGCCAAGGAGGTGTGGGCGGACATCGCTGATGAGGCTACGGAGAAGGAGCGTTTCCAGCAGGAGATGATATTCCCGATTGGCGAGCCAAACACTGCCTACGCCAAATATTTCATTGGCAACAGCTATATCGCTCCCGTATCCGCGTCGCAGGTGAATGTGGCCAATGTCACCTTTGAGCCGCGATGCCGCAATAACTGGCACATACACAAGGCCAAGAGCGGCGGCGGACAGATGCTGATAGGCGTGGCCGGCCGTGGATGGTATCAGGAAGAGGGCAAGCCCGCACAGCAGATTCTGCCCGGAACGGTTATACACATTCCGGCAAACGTGAAGCACTGGCATGGCGCGGCCGCAGACAGCTGGTTTGCACATCTTGCTTTCTCCGTGCCGGGAGAGAAGACCTCAAACGAGTGGCTGGAGCCTGTTACTGACGAAGAATATGACAAGCTGAAGTGATGAGAACGTTTATATTGTCTGCATTGTCCATGATTGTGGCGGTTGTCACATCATGTGCACAGGGAAAAGGGGCAGGAGAGGCTGCCAAGGATACTAAGGTGGAGCGCCGTGTGCTGGTGGCTTACTTCTCCGCCACGGGCACTACGGAGCGTGTGGCGGGCACCATTGCCAGGGTGACAGGGGCCACGCTGCATGAGATAGTGCCAGAAAAGAGATATTCCGCCGCAGACCTTGACTGGACGGACAGCCATTCACGGTGCTCAGTGGAGAACAGTGACGCTGCAAGCAGACCACCTATCGTGGCGGACACGCTGGATATGGACAGCTATGATGTCATATTCATAGGCTATCCTATATGGTGGAACATGGTTCCGAGGGTTGTTAACACCTTCATTGAGAAGCATGACTTGAAGGGAAGGACCGTGATACCGTTCGCAACATCTGGTGGCAGCGGCATATCAGGTAGTGTATCGAATTTAAGAGGATTGTATTCGGATATAAAATGGAGGGACGGAAAACTCCTTAACCGTACCAGTGAGAAGTCTATCCGGGACTGGGCGGAGAAAGAGTTGAGATGAAGAATGGGGAGTGTATAGGTTTATAGAAACGTCCCGGCCGCGGAGTGTGAGTGCACACTCTGCGGCTTTTGCGTGTAAAGGAGCGTCTGTGTGGATGTGGAGTGTTTATTTTAACGCTATCATGCGCGTCAGTATCAGTCGCTTGTACTGCCGCTTCATGTCGTCAGGGAGGAAGGAACAGTCTATCAGTTCAATCCACTTCAGCAGACAGCGGCGGAATTTGCGCGCCATATTGTCAATAACCTTCTCGTTGATGCCTGATGCTGTGATGGCGTCCACGAAGTCATTGCGGCGCAGTTTGCGTTTTTTGCCGTTTAGGGTCAGTGCAAGCTCCTCCGGATCTTCTGGCATTACGAGGGTGGTGGATAACAGGTCGTATGCAGGGGTTAGTTGATGGCCCTTTCCTGTGTTGTATAAGGAGAAGTTTTTCAGGTGCATATCGGCATTACCTGTTATCCATGAGAAGATGACAACCTCCCAAAAGTTCACGAGATCAAGCTGCGGAACAGTGGAATATTTCTTTATCAGTTTTGCTATCTGCTCGTATGAGCCTTTGTACTTGTATTCCGTAAGCCGTTCGGACAGCTGACAAGCATCCTCCATCGCTATCTTTCCGCCATCAGGCAGACGGTCTATGCGACGTGTTATATAGCATATCTCTCCGTCGGCAAAGCGTATCAGTCCATGTGGTACAACGGTTATCTTTGCTACTTCTGCCAGATGCATTGTGAGATCTTCGAGTTCTGGCAGACAACGGTATGTTTCTGTCTGCGGTTTAAGTATGAAACGCCCCCATAGTCCTACGATGGTGAAGCGTTTAGGCTCGTTTCTCTGTCCTTGGTTGAGGTCAAGTGACAGTTTGGCCTGTACTCCTGTGAGCGTGGTCTGGCTGCGTATGACCTCCTTAGCCAAATCGCTTATTTGGCTGCGCACGTATGGCAGGGTGGGGGCGGTGCGTGTTCCGAATAGTTTTTGGGAACACGTAGGATGGTAGTCTGTCTGTCCTTCCTTCAGATCTTTATAGCAATACAGGCATTTGTCCATGTGAATTTGGAGTGGTTTGATGTGGGTACAGTGATTGTCTTATTGTTTATGCTGCGCGTCCTGTGCGGTGCTGCCATCGGCGGGTATTACACTGACAGCCCCGATGCAGTCCTTGCAGCAGGCTAACAGCAGCGACATACGGTCTCTCTGGTTTATCTTCCAACTGTTCTCTGCGATGTTTAGTAGCCATCCCTCGGGTATAAGACCGTCAAAGAAGGGGAATAGCACAGAGTCATGGTATGCTTCCTCACGCAGCGGCATGGTAAGACTGATGGCTACTGCGTCATCATGGTTGAGGTAGTCATGACTGTACAGGAAGGTATAGCCGTTCTCATCCTCTGTGAGCAGACCGGCCAAGCGGCTGTGCATATATACTTCTGCCTGTTTCATAAGTCGTTATTTATAGGTACGGCACCTGCCTCATGGCCGAAAAGTGACAGTACCTGGTTCACTTTATCCATCCTTACGGTCTGTTTTCCCTGCTCAAGGTCACGCACAAAGCGCAGGCCCACCCCTGATTTTGCGGCGAGGTCCTCTTGCGTAAGGTGGTGTTGTCTGCGCATTTCCTTTACAAATGCCGAAAGTTGCATATCCATCTCCGTTATAATATTTTATACCTTATCTGATGCAAAGTTAATAAAAATATTTCAAAATACACCCTATAAGGTATAATTTATTATATAATTATAAGATTTATACCATATAGGGTATAAAAGAAAGATAGAAATAAACATTTATATGGATATTTTTCTATTCGTGATTTGGCTATTCCGTGATAAAAACGTAACTTTGCAGCGGTATAAACAGGATTATTTTATGGACAAGAAAATGCTTAGACAGACCGTTAGAAGGGAGAAGGGCAGGCATGATAAGGCTGCACTTGCGGCGATGGATGAGGCTTTGTGCCGAAGAATAGAGGAGCATCCGCTGGTGAGAAAGGCTGATGTTGTGCTGCTTTACTGGTCGCTCCCCGATGAGGTCTGCACCCACGGACTGGTGGAAAGACTGTCTGTTAAGGGCAAGACAGTGTTGCTGCCCAAGGTGATTAGTGATACAGAGATGACCCTTCACCGCTTTTCTGCTGTCCGGGATATGCAGGCTGGTGCTTATGGAATACTTGAACCGCAGGGGGATGCGGTAAGTGTTGAGTGGCTGGAGAATGCTGCACGGCAGGCAAAATTGAGTGGTGATAGCGGTGATGTGGTGGGCATCATACCAGGAATGGCGTTCGATAAGGCCGGGCACCGCCTTGGACGGGGCAAGGGATACTATGACCGTATGCTGGCAAGGCTGCCGGATATGTACAGAATAGGGTTGTGCTATCCGTTTCAACTGTTGCCGGAAGTGCCGGCGGAGCGGCATGATGCGGTTATGGATGAGGTGATTTGCTGAAGGACGGACAAGCAGATGGCATATCAGGGTGACAGGGATACATAAAGGAATTGTTTGTGCGGATTTTAGTGTTTTTTATAAATAAAGATACGATTTGTCCTTTTTAAATTTTGTCATGTAATATTTTTTTACTATTTTTGCATTCTATTACTGTTTTTATGTAACACCTTTTGTTGCTATGAATACTCCAGAAATAACCGAAGATGAGATACGCCGTAGGGCAGGTGAAGTGTTTTCCGCAATGGAGAACCGTTCGACGCTGGCGGAGATGCAGCTGATGAGCAAGGCTTTCAACTTTGCTATGGAGACTCATAGGGACCAGAGACGTAAGACGGGAGAGCCTTATATAATACATCCCATAGCCGTAGCGCGCATCATAGCGAAGGAGATGCAGCTCGGGGCGGAGCCTGTCTGCGCGGCATTCCTGCATGATGTGGTTGAGGACACGCCGTGCACGATAGAGAAGATACGCGAGATGTTCGGGGAGAGTGTGGGCTTTCTTGTCAAGGTGGTTACCAAACAGAACAAGAAGAAGTATGCAATGTCAAAGCAGCTTGATAACTTCAAGCAGATGCTTGACTCTGTACACTATGACATCCGCGCCATACTTATAAAGCTGGCGGACCGTCTTCACAATATGCGTACACTTGATTCCATGCGTCCGGACAAGCAGATGAAGATAGCCGGAGAGACGGATTATTTCTATGCACCGCTGGCTAACAGGCTTGGAATGTACGCTATCAAGATAGAACTTGAGAACCTTTCTTTCCGTTACCGTTGTCCGCAGATATACGAGAAGATACTGAGGCTGATAGAGGAGGACAAGGAAAAGGACCGTGTTAAGCTGAAGGCCTTTGAGGATAAGATTGATGATATACTGACATCCAATGGCATTCGCTACCGTAGAGAGCTGGTTTACAAGCAGCCTTATAATATTTGGCGCAGGATAAACCAGCAGAAGGTGGACTTCGAGCACCTGGAATGCAGACACTTCACGCACATAGTGTTCCCCGAGGATATGTATATGTCAGAGAAGAATATGTGCCTTAACATATATTCCCTACTTACGGACTATTTCAAGGAGCGTCCTAACTCCATCATCAACTATGTGGATCAACCCAAGCAGAATGGTTATCAGAGCTTCCACACGCTGCTTTTGTCCGACTATGGCGTGTGGGAGGAGATACATATACAGTCAGAACGTATGACCAAAAAGTCATATCTTGGCTATCTGATAGAGAATGGTAACCGTAACAAAGTTATCAACGAGTGGCTTGAATCGTTCCGGGCTGTGCTGAAGGAAGTGGCAAGAAACAGTGAGAAAGGTAAGAGCCTGTTCGTTGAGTCCGTACGCGCTTCGTTTTATAATGATGACATTCAGGTCTACACCCCGGATGGAAGAGCCATGAAACTGCCCAAGAACTCTACGGCATTGGATTTCGCTTTCGGCATACACACGCACGTTGGAATGCACGCCAAGTACGCAAAGATAAACGGACATCTTGCTTCTGTCAAGACAGTATTGAAGAGGGGAGACAGCGTGGAGATAGGCACTGACCCCAATTCATGGCCGCAGAAGGACTGGGTCAATCACATAAAGTCATATAAAGCGCTGAAGGGTGTTCATGAATATCTTGACAATAAGCCGCTGCCACAGTTCCACAGATGTCCTTTATGCAACCCTATTCCGGGAGAGGAGGTAATAGGTTTCAGGGACGAGGCGGACACTATCACCGTGCATCGCCGTGACTGTGCGGACGCTATCAGCCTTGCATCGCAGTTTGGGGACAGCATTGTGCCTGTGGACTATAAGGAACAGCGCGATGTACTGTATTCGGCAACGCTGACAGCAAAGGCTGTTGACAGGCAGCATCTGCTCAGTGACATCATAGACAGTATCTCAAACAAACTGCAACTCAGCATACATTCCCTGCATACTGTTACGGAAGACGAGATAGTCACGTGCACAATCAACTTCATGGTGCACAGTTATCCCGAGCTGCAGACCATTGTTCAGAGCATATCCAGCATTCCTGATGTTGACGAAGTGACATACAAGAATGAATAAAAAATGTTAATATTCTTGCAGATAACAATTATTAGTTATACCTTTGCGGAGTGATTATACTCGTAAAAGTTCATCTTTATAAAACAATTATTGCCTATAGGACGACATTTACTTAACTAAAAAGATTAAGAAAATGAAAAAACTCACTCGGCTTACCGATGAGGAGCTGGTGCTATTGTATGTGCAAGGCAATAACCGCGCATTCGATGAACTGCTTGCCAGGACGCAGACTGGTATCTTCTCATATATAATATTTATCGTACATAATGAGGAAGTGGCGAACGATCTCTTCCAGGAAACCTTCCTAAAGGCTATTACCAAGCTGCAGGAGGGCAAGTATTCCATTACGGGAAAGTTCAATGCGTGGATGATACGCATAGCCCACAACACCATCATAGACTGGTATCGCAGACAGAGGACGCAGAACTTTGTCGACACATCCGTTGAGGATATGACGATAGCGCAGATGAGTGACACGGAGCTTATGGAGACTTCATGCGAGGATTTGCTTGCCAACAACCAGGTACTTGCCGATGTGCGCAGCCTTATGGACAGCCTGCCGGAGACGCAGCGCGAGGTGGTTCAGATGCGTTTCTATCAGAATTACTCCTTCAAGGAGATTGCGGAGCTTACCGGTGTCAGCATAAACACAAGTCTGGGGCGTATGCGCTATGCTCTTATCAATATGCGCCGTCTTGCCAGGGAGCATAATATACAGCTGCAGTTCGCATGACATAGTGTCGCTCACGCATATTCGTAGCGGTGGCGGCATAGCAATAAAAACAGGTATTCAGTATGGGTTAGGCTTACTGAATACCTGTTTTTAGTATATGCAAACGGCGCTATGCTGTTTTACAGTCTGCGTAATTGCGATATCACCGCATGAGGATCACTTGCGTTGAACACGTAGCTGCCCGACACAAGCACGTCTACGCCGGCCGCAACGAGCCGTGGCGCCGTCTCTCCCTGTACTCCTCCGTCCGCCTCGATGAGCGCTTTGGAGCCAGATTCGGTTATCATCCGCTTCAGGCACATGGCCTTTGCTATGGTGTTCTCTATGAATTTTTGTCCCCCAAATCCCGGGTTCACGCTCATCAGCAGCACCATGTCCACATCATTTATGATGTCCTCCAGGCAGCTTACGGGTGTGGCAGGGTTGAGAGTCACGCCTGCCTTCATTCCGGCATCGTGTATCTCCTGTATCGTTCTGTGCAGGTGTGTGCACGCCTCGTAGTGCACATTCATCATCATGGCTCCCAGTTTCGCCGTCTGCTTGATGTAACGCTCCGGGCTGTTTATCATATAGTGCACGTCCAACTGCTTGGTGCACGCCTTGGCCACAGCCTCCAGCACGGGGAAACCGAAAGATATGTTAGGTACAAAGGAGCCATCCATGACGTCAAGATGAAGCCATTCGGCCTCGCTTGTGTTTATCATTTCAATGTCGCGGTCCAGATGCAGGAAGTCCGCAGCAAGAAGTGATGGTGATATTATTGCCATTGTCGGGTGTGTCTTGTCTCTTATGGTGAAACGTTTTTAGTGTTCTTTCTCTGATACCGGTATCCTTACAGGTGCCGCGTGCCCTCAGTTCAGGCAGAAGGGTATGTACTTCCCCTCAACGAGTATAGGGCGGTAGGTGTAGGCAAACTGTCTGATTATCTCAATAGTGGCCTTGGATGGTGTGAATGAGTAAGTGGAGTAACGTTGTTTCATAGGCGTGATAATGATGGTGTTTCTTTTCTGTTATAGTCTAATCCCATTGCCGTGTGCATCGTATGTCATGAATGTGCACACATTAAAGTAACGCTCTCCGTGCGCAAATATTATACTATCTCTGATGTTTTTACAAAAAAATAGCAGCAACCGCAATCTCACATCGCAGTTACTGCACAAAAAGGTATGGTAATATGTGTTCGTCTAATTACTTAACCTTGCCCACGATGGCCTTGAAAGCCTCGGGGTTGTTGACGGCGAGGTCAGCGAGCACCTTACGGTTAATCTCGATTCCTGCCTTGTGAAGCAGACCCATGAGCTGAGAGTAGCTGAGTCCCTCCATGCGTGCGGCAGCGTTGATACGCTGAATCCACAGTGCGCGGAATGTACGCTTCTTGTTCTTACGGTCACGGTAAGCGTAGGTAAGACCCTTCTCCCAGGTGTTCTTGGCTACAGTCCAAACGTTCTTGCGCGCTCCGTAGTAACCTCTGGTAAGCTTCAAAATTCTCTTGCGCTTCGCACGGGAAGCGACATGGTTCACTGATCTTGGCATAGTTTTTTACTTTCTTTTACAAAAAGGTTCGACAATAAGGTTGATTAACGGAGACACAGCAAGTCACGAACCTGCTTAAGGTTAGACCTGTCGACGAGTGTAGAGCCGAGAAGGTTACGCTTTTGCTTCTTTGTCTTCTTGGTAAGAATGTGGCTGTGGTAAGCGTGATGTCTCTTTACCTTACCTGAACCGGTGAATGCGAAACGCTTCTTTGCACCGGAGTTTGTCTTTACTTTTGGCATTTTTTCTTGTGTTTAATTAATTATTAATATAGGTGGCAACGCATATACCGGGCGTTACTCACTCAATTATCCTTCTTTGTGGGTTATCCCTCTGTCGCTGTCTCGCGCAGTTTGGCGAGAGCCTCTATTCCCTTAGCGCTTGCAGCAAGACCGTCTCCCTCTGCAATGTCCTCCATTGCAGCGTTGTTGCTGGCCTCTGCCTCACGGCGCTCACGGTCCATTTTCTGCTGACTCTTCTTTGCCTGTCCCGCTTTCTTGGGCGCAATGAAGAGGAACATCTTCTTTCCCTCGAGCTTTGGCATCTGCTCCACCTTGCCCAACTCTTCAAGATCGTTGGCGAAACGTAGCAGAAGCACCTCTCCCTGCTCCTTGAAAAGGATGGAGCGCCCACGGAAAAACACGTACGCACGCACCTTGTTTCCCTCCTCAAGAAATTCCTTCGCGTGCTTCAACTTGAAGTTATAGTCGTGCTCATCGGTCTGCGGTCCGAAGCGAATTTCCTTAACTTCCACCTTTACCTGCTTCTGTTTCATCTCCTTAGCTTTCTTCTTCTGCTGGTAGAGGAACTTGGAGTAGTCAATGATACGACAAACAGGTGGCTGCGCATTTGGACTTATCTCTACGAGATCAACACCTTTTTGGTGTGCTATGTCCAAAGCCTGCTTTGTTGGCATAACGGTTGCGCCGTTCTCGTCTACAATTCTTACCTCACGCACACGTATCTGTTCATTGATGCGGTATTGGTTTTTAGGGTTTTGTTTTCTGTTGTCTGTTCTCATTAACTGTTTTTGGGATTGTACGTTATTGTACTTTTGTATGCTTTTCATGTAAAAAGCTGTGCAAAGTTAGTAAATTTTATTTGAACACAAAGTGTATCTGTCTTATTAATTTATGTATTTTAAAGTCTTTTAACAGTATTCGGTTCATATTTGGTTCAAACGCCAAGAATAATGCCTTGTAATGACATTTTTTCTCCTTTGTTACGGCGAATATTACAGTGCAGTCTCGGGTTGTAATCAACTATGATTTCTGCATTCGGTGGCATAAGGCCGTTTTGACAAATCGTTACTTTTTCCCCACTTTTTGTGACGTTTTGCTTTTTCAGGAATGTCGTCCTCACTCTGCATTCTGGAGAAAAAGATGTCGTTATAAATCCTTTTCGAGGATGAAAAATGCGAGTTCGCCCGCAATGTGATAGAGATTACTCAGTGATTTGATAGAGATTGCAGTGTAATCACTATCTTATTGCAATGTAATCTCTATCATATTACAAGGCAAAAGACGCTAAAAATGGCTCAAAAACGGTCTTTTCGGGGCGTTTTTATATGCCTTCTCTAATTCTATATCTGCTAACTGTGTGATGTATAGGATGTTATCTCTAATCTCGGAGGATGCGCTGTACGCGGCCGTCAGGAAATAATTTTGAAACGATGGCATTCTCCGCAATCGCAAAAAATCAAAGTGTCAGAAAAGAGGCCGTTTTTGTGACACTTTGATTTTTGCGCATTGTCTCGCGACTGTCGGTCAGATGCACACAAAACGGGCGGCAGATGCTGCTGCCGCCCGTTAGCGCTTACTTGAACGAGAACCACAGTTTAAGGCGCAGTCCGTCGTCTCCCTTGTTTATGCGGACATTTGCCGGCTGTGCCTGTGGGCCGAGTTGCTCTATCGGCTTGTATGAGCGCATAGCGGGAATGTCAAGCAGGAAGGATATGTCTCCGTCCGGAAATGGCTGCATAGTGTCCTCTCCCTTGCGCCTCTGGTGCGGCTCCTCGGGTGTGAACAGTCTCAGGTACAGTCCGTCTGTCTCGCTCATTATGCTGACATCCGCATTGTCCGAGAGCAGCGTTGCCCACCGTGTGTCGCCGTGATAGCCCTTGAACTCGGGGTATACCAGCCGTCCTGTGCTCTCGCCCGTGATGGTGTTGTTGTAGTCCTTCTGCCACAGTCCGTAGCATTGCCCACGGTATCTGTTGCGCCATACGCGGTATGGGCCTCGTCCCAGCCACCTTACACCCTTTATCTGTTCCTCGGGATAGTTGAAGGAGAAGCCTATGTTCCCTACAGGAGATGTGATAAAGTCACCCTTGAAGCCGCCTCCGTCGCGGCGGTTCAGCATGAGTATGTCCATGCCCAAAGTGCCCTGCGGAGTCATTCTCCATACTATGGAGTCCACAGCGCCCGTGTAGTGCGCCACCAGCAGTGCGTCCTTGCCGTCCTGCCTGTGCGCTATGCTCTTCAGAGTCATTTTCATGCCTACTGGCATAGGTCCTCCGTCAAGCGGCATTCTCTTTCCCTCACGGCTCACCTCTGCCAGCATACCCGTTGTCATGTCAAAGCGTGCGGCCACTCCTCCGCCCTCCAGCACATCGTCATGTCCGCTTGCCTGGGTTGCGGCCGTGGCGGTGTGGCTGTGCTTGGCCGCATGGTATGTGGCGGCCCTGTTCATCGGGAAACTCCATTGGTTGATGGTATCGCCGTTGGCGTTGAGGGCTGTGAGCCACAGGATGTCGCCTTTGCTGAAGTCATCAGGCAGCTTCATCCTTGCCCTTCCAGCCTCTCCCGGGCCTATTTGCGGCAGTGTCACCGTTCCCTCCGCCAGTGTCTCGCTCTGTCCGCCGTATAGTGGCGCCGCCACTGTCTGCACCTTGTACGCCATGGTGCAGTCTTTTAGGGACGTGAACAGATAGTCATTGCTTACTAAGAAACTGCCGTTGAAGGAGGAAGTGATGGCAAGTGGCGCTATCTGTATTGGTGACCACACGTCTCGAACGGTGTACCAGCTGCCCTCTTTCTCACGGTGTGGGCCCACAATCCCGTCGGGCGCGTTTGGTCCGTCGGTATCTATTATGCCGTTCAAGTCCGTGCGTACTATCCCCTCATCGGCCCATGCCCATATAAATCCGCCAGAGAACAGAGGGTTGCGCTTGTAGTTTGCCCAATAGTCGTCAAGCGATGCTCCTGCTCCCTTGTCGTACTGCGCGTGCAGGAACTCTGTCGGCATGAACACATCATGGCCGTTTGCCAGCCGTCCCACGCCTGTCTGGTAGGCAGGATAGTGGTGTGTGTCAACGTCATTGGCCATGGCCCATGCGTGCACCACATGGCGGCGTTGCGGGTCATAGTGCGTGAACAGGGTGTCCAGTGCGTTGTTGAAGCCTCCCTCGTTGCCGTTACCCCATACGAATATGCACGGGTGGTTGGCGTCATGTGTCACCATCTCCCTTACAATGCGGCTGCCTGCCGCTGTGCTGTAGCTGTTCTGCCAGCCTGGTAGCTCGTTGAAATAGAGGATGCCGAGTGAGTCGCACAGGTCAAGCAGATGGCTGTCAGGCGGATAATGTGACCGTATGGCGTTGGCGTTCATCCCCTTTATCAGCTTCAGGTCCTCCAGATCCATGCGTCTGCTTGTTGTGCGTCCGGTCTCAGGATAGCAGCAGTGGCGGTTCACACCCTTGATGATGATGCGCGTTCCGTTGATGTAGAAACCGTCATGCGGACGGAAGTCCATGGTGCGGAAGCCTATGCGCTCCTGCGTCTCGTGCACTGTGCTGCCGTCAGGCGCCAGCAGTCTCATTCGCACGGTGTACATATTGGGCTGTTCAGGGTTCCACTGCCTGACGCCTTTCCATTCGGTCACCACCGTTTGCGTCTCCAATGCCTTCAGCTCTGATGTCTGTGTGCCAGCCCCTTCCACCGTTGTCTGCAACCTGTATCCCTCTCCAAGCTGCGGAATGGTGAGCCTCATGGACAACATTCCGTCACCGCGCGCGTCTATTCCGGCATGGGCTATGTGTGTCTGCGGTGTGGCCTTGAGCCATACGGGGCGGTATATTCCACCGAACAGCCACCAGTCGGCTCGCCGTTCGGCAGCATTGACACTGCGGTCCTTTGACTGTTTCTCCACGATGACCTCCAGAGTGTTCCTGCCCCCATAGCGCAGCAGGTGTGATATGTCATAGCTGAAGGCGGTGAAGCCGCCCTGATGCTCCGCTCCGGCCTCATGCCCGTTTACGGTCACGCGTGCGTCTGTCATCACTCCCTCAAACACTATGTCCACCTTACGGCCCTTCCAGTTCCTGGGTACTGTGAATGTGTGGCGGTAATGGCCTGTCTCATCGCTTGCGCGGCCGTCCTTCTTCTTGTAGTATCTGCCGTATGTGTATTCTCCGAAGCCCTGCATCTCCCAGCATGAGGGCACGTTGATCTTCTTCCAGCGTCCGCTGTTCATGCCTTTGGAGCAGCGGAAGTTCCATTGTACGGTGTGGTCTGCGTCCGTACCCGACAGGTACTTTGTCTCCGTCTGTTGGCAATAGGCGGAGAGACAGGTACACATCATGCTAAGCAGTAATGCTGTGTAGCGTTTCATTGTTTCTTCTTTAGTTTTGTTAGTTAGTACTGTAGGTGTGTTTATGTAATTCAGTTGCAAATATACAATAAAATGTTGACATGACAAAATATTTGCTGTGAATGTTACTGTTGCGCAACCTGTGGGTATAAAAACAGCGTGTCACGGAACTGGAAATGTTCCGTGACACGCTCATGCTGGTGGTATTGCTTTCTTCGGGCTATTTCAGTCCTTCAATGTCCCGCTTTACATTACTTCTTATCTTTGTGAGATACTGCTTCATTCTGTCGGCGTCCTTGTTGTCAATGATGTCGAGCAGCTCCTTCAGCTCTTGTCTTATCTGGTCCACCTGGTCGTGTGTGTAGGGGTTGAACAGCACCTCCTGCAGCAGATAGTCGTCCTCGTTGAGAACGCCTTTGGCTATGCGCAGGTGACGCTTGAAGGTGGTGCCCGGCGCATCCTGATGCTTCATTACCGCCGAAAAGACGAATGTGGACACGAAAGGTATGGACAGTGAGTATGCCACGGTCTTGTCATGCTCCTCGAAAGAGTACTCGTATATGTTCAGACCCAGGCGGCTGTACAGGTCCTTGAAGAAGCATTGGCCCATGCAGTCACCCTCTGTTATGATGATGGCGTTCTCCTCTGACAGCTGGTTCAGGTTGGCAAATGTCGGACCGAACATAGGGTGGGTGCTGACATAGCGGCGTCCCGTGGATACATAGAACTCCTTCAGACCGGTCTTTACAGACGCGATGTCGCTGATAAGGCACTCGTCGCTGAGGTAGGGCAGCACCTCGTTGAATGCGGGGATGGTGTATTTGACTGTCGCCGCGTTGATAACCAGTTCCGGATTGAATGCGCGCACCTCCTCAAGGTCGGTGAACCGCTGGCAGTTATATGTGAAGCGCAGGCGCCTGGCGTCCTTCTCGTACACGCCAACCTCATGGTCAAAGCTTAGCAGGTCAATGAAGAATGAGCCCATCTTGCCCGCTCCGAGAATAAGAATCTTCATCTTTGTAGTGTAATCCTTTGCTTATTTGTTTATTATCTCAAGCTGCTGGCGTACGGACTCCTCGTGGATGGCCTCGAAAACGGTCTTCACAAATTCCTCGCTCATGCCGCACAGTGCGCCCTGCGCGCCGCGCTTGTCCAGTATCTCGTTGTAACGTCCTGTCTGCAGCACTGTCATGTTGTGCTCCTTCTTGTACTGTCCTATCTCGCGGCATACGCGGAAACGCTGTGATAGCAGCTCCAGCAGTTTGTCGTCCTGCTCGTCTATCTGCTTGCGCAGAGCGGTTATGTTTTCTGTTGTCATGTTCTCGTCACGTATTTGCAGTAGGGTGAGGATGTAGTCGAGTACATCCGGTGTCACTTGTTGCTTGGCATCGCTCCATGCCTTGTCCGGATCGCAGTGGCTTTCCACTATTAGTCCGTCAAAGCCAAGGTCCATAGCCTGCTGGCACAGTGGTGCGACCAGCTCGCGGCGGCCTCCGATATGGCTTGGATCACATACTATAGGCAGTTCCGGTATGCGGCGGCGCAGCTCTATAGGTATCTGCCACATGGGCAGGTTGCGGTATATCTTCTTGTCGTATGATGAGAATCCGCGGTGTATCGCTCCGAGTCTCTTCACGCCGGCAAGGTTTATGCGCTCCAGTGCGCCTATCCACAGTTCCAGATCAGGGTTTACCGGGTTTTTGACAAGTACAGGTATCTCTATTCCCTTCATGGAGTCGGCAAGTTCCTGCATGGCGAATGGATTGGCCGATGTGCGTGCTCCTACCCAGAGGAGGTCAATGCCGTACTTCATTGCCAGCTCCACGTGCTCCGGTGTGGCCACCTCTGTGCACATCTGCATTCCTGTCTCCTTCTTGGCCTGTGCCATCCATTTTAGGGCAGGCTCGCCGTGACCCTCGAAACCGCCCGGCTTGGTGCGTGGCTTCCATACTCCTGCGCGGAACATGTGGCAGCCTTTATGCGCCAGCTGCTGCGCTGTTGTCATTACCTGCTCCTCTGTCTCTGCCGAACATGGGCCGGCGATTACGAATGGGCGTTTGTTATCACTTGGAAGATTGAGTGCCTCAAGTTGTAAATCCATTGTATTGTATATTTGTTTATAATGTGTTGATGTTTCTGTATTATATAGTAATGTGTAGTGGCGGTGCGTTATGGCTGCATAACCTCCTTTATCCTGCCCAGCGCCTCCTGTATCTTCTCGTCCTTGGCGCATAGGGATATTCGGATATAGCGCTCGCCGTTGCTGCCGAATATGAAGCCGGGAGTGATGAATACGCGTGCCTTGTGCAGTATCATCTCTGTAAGGTCCTCCACGTTGTCGTACTTGTCTGGAATCCTGCCCCACAGGAACATTCCTACAGAGTCCTTGTCGTATGTGCATCCGAGGGTGTCCATTATCCTTTCAGCGATTACGCGGCGACGCTTGTAGTTGTCGTAATTGTTCACCCTATGCCACTCGTCTGCGTTGTGGTAGGCCTCTGCGGCGGCCAGTTGCAGCCCTCTGAACGTTCCGGAGTCAATGTTTGACTTCACTTTCAGTATCCATGAGATGAACTCGCTGTTAGTGGCTACCATTCCAACACGCCATCCCGGCATGTTATGGCTCTTGGACATGGAGTTGAACTCTATGCAGCAGTCCTTTGCTCCGGGTATCTGCAGCAGTGACTGTGGATTGTCGTTGATGATGAAGGAGTACGGATTGTCGTTTACCACAACGATATTGTGCTGCTTGGCGAACTGTACCAGCCTCTCGTATGTCTCCCGTCGCGCATTGCCTCCAGTGGGCATATTGGGGTAGTTGGTCCACATTATCTTCACTTTGCTGAGGTCCATGCTCTCCAGTGCGTCGAAGTCTGGCTGCCATCCGTCATTCTCCTTCAGGTCATAGTTTACAATCTTCTGCCCGAGAATCTTGGACAGCGAGGTGTATGTGGGGTAGCCGGGATTGGGAACCAGCACCTCGTCACCGGGATTGCATAGTGCGAGTGTCACGTGCAGTATGGCTTCCTTGGAGCCAATCATAGGCTGTATCTCTGTCTTCGGGTCAAGCTCCACGTTATACCAGCGCTTGTAGAAGTATGCCATGGCCTCTCTTAACTCCGGTATGCCCATTGTGGGCTGGTATCCATGTGCGGAAGGGTCGTGTGCCACTTCACATAGTTTGTTGACTGTAGCCTCTGACGGCGGCATGTCGGGTGAACCGATGGCGAGGGAGATGATGTCCATGCCCTGCGCATTGAGCTGTGCCACCTCCTTCAGCTTGCGGCTGAAGTAGTATTCCTGTACTGACGACAGGCGGTCGGCTGGTTTGATGTTGTTCATATTGTGTTGTTGATTTATGTTTATAAGGTTTGTGTGCTGTCTCTTTCCTCTATGCCGACTTGTATTCACCAAGGATTATGAGGTCCTTTGTAAGCGGTGTTATGGCATCGATGCTCTGGCGGTATCTTGTCAGGTCGTCATACGTCACGTCCACGTAGAAAAGGTATTCCCATTCTCTGCCTATTATGGGCAGGGACTGTATCTTTGTGAGGTTTATCTTGTAGAAAGACAATATTGAAAGCACCTGTGACAGGGAGCCTTCCTCATGTGGCAGTGAGAAGACGATGCTCGACTTGTCAGACTCGTTGAGCGCTCTAAGGAAATCAGCCTTGCGTGGGTCTGTCATGACAAGGAAGCGGGTGTAGTTGTGTGGATTGTCCTCCACGTGGTTCTCCAGCACCTCCAGTCCGTAAAGTCTTGCCGCGTCGGCGTGGCACAGGGCCGCAACACCCTTCAGATTGTTTTCTGCTATCCACTTGGCGGAGCCTGCTGTGTCCTCGTCCTCAACCATCTTGAGGTTGGGATGCTTGGAAAGGTATTTGCAGCATTGAGCGAGGGCGACGGGATGTGAATGCACTTCTGTTATATCATCTGCCGTTTGCCCCGGAAGACAGCACAGACAGTGGCTTATATGTGTCTTGTGCTCGCCTACGACAGACATGCCTGACTCGCGCAGCAGTTCGTAGTTATGGAGCAGTGAGCCTGCTATGGTGTTCTCTATTGCCATTATTCCCAATACGGTAGGGTCCTGTTTCATGTGCTCAAAGACTTCCTCGAACGTGGAGCAGCATATTATCTGCAGTTGTTCCCCTTGGAAGTAATGGTGTGCTGTGATGTCGTGGAACGAGCCAATCTCGCCCTGTATCGCTATTCTCTTCATCTTTTTTGTCTTTGTGTTTCTTTTATTTCTGTGTAGTCTGACTGTTAGTGTTTATGTATAAAATTAAAGTCCCGTATAGATGTTATTCTATGCGGGACTTTGCAAATATGATGCTTTTGCTTGTTTATCCTTAAGTTGAACTCTACACGCAACTTCCCGCTTCACAGTGTCCTGTAAAGTAAAAGTAAAAATAAAAGAAAGATGCGTATGAATTGTTCATGTTCATTGCTTCGTCTTTTTACGTGTTGGTTTTAAATCGTTGCAAAATTACATCTTTTTATTGAAACTTGCAAATTTTTTCTGTATAAAATTGATGATTTGTTACAAAAAGACCGTTTTCCTGTCATTGTAGTATGTGTGTGCCGTTACATTTCAAGTCTGATACATTATTTATATTATGGATATGAAAAAACAGTTTGTAGGCAAAATGGTATGTTTAGCCTACAAACTGTAACTCGTGTTTATCCGTTTTTTATCTGTTTCTTTTTTTCTTGAAGAAGTCAAGTGCTGCCTTTATGGTTCTGTCGTCACGGTTCAGGTATTCCGTCCAGGCCTGTTCGTCGAGCATGGAGTATATGATGCGCGAGGTTATGTATGTCTCTAACAGGTGATATGATTTCTTTATCATCAGGTTGCGACGCTGCAGTCCGCGCGTGTTGGCGTATGTGGCAAACTTGTCCACCAGCTTTTGTTTGTCGAGGTATCTGGCCAGTTCTTCCATCTCATCATACTCCTGCAGTGTCTTCCTGTTGTCGTCGGTGTATGTGTATGCGAACTGAAGTATGAGTCCTGTGGAACTTGCCGCGCGGTAATAGGATGTGAAGTCGGTGGTGTCCTCCGCCACAAAGATGTCTGGTGTTATGCCACCTCCGCCATAAACGGTTCTGCCGCTGACGGTATGATACGCCGGACCGTTATGCTTTATGCTGTCCTTGCTGAAGAACTCGCCGTGCTCATAGCGTGTGAAGATGTCATTCTTGTACGCATCGCTCTCACCGCCGCTGTAGGGCTTCTGTATACATCTGCCTGATGGGGTGTAGTAACGGGCTATGGTGAGGCGTATCATCGAACCATCCGGGAAACCAATCTGCTGTTGTACCAGTCCCTTGCCGAATGATCGGCGGCCTATTATCGTGCCTCGGTCATTGTCCTGCATTGCTCCTGCGAATATTTCACTGGCAGATGCAGAGTTCTCATTGATTAACACCACCAGTGGCATTTTCTGATATGAGCCGCGTCCGTCGCTCTTGTATTCCTGCCGTTGTGACTTGCGGCCTTGGGTATATACAATGAGCTTGTTGTCGGGCAGGAATTCATTGGCCATCTGTACAGCGGCCTCCAGATAGCCGCCCGTATTGTCCCGCAGGTCTATGACAAGGTTTCTGAATCCATGTTGGGACAGCTCGGCCAGTGATACAAGCATCTCCGCGTATGTATTCTCTCCGAAATTCTTTATGCGGATATAGCCTGTATTCTCATCGAGCATATATGTAGCCATGATGCTTCTCGTCTTCACCTCTCCGCGAGTGATCTCCACGGAGATGGGTTTCTTGGCCCCATATCGCATTATGCCGACCCTCACCTTTGACTTGTCGGGGCCTTTGAGCTTGTGCATGGCGTCCTCACTGGTAATGCCCTTGCCTACGAATGGTTTGCCGTCGATGCTTACTATCTTGTCTCCTGCAAGTAATCCTGCCTTTTGTGCCGGGCCGCCGCTTATCACATTCTGCACGTGCAGGGTGTCCTGACGTATCACGAACTCTATGCCTATGCCGTAGAATGAGCCTTTTAGGTCATCGCTTGCGCTCTGTGCGTCCTTGGCGGATATGTATACGGAGTGGGGATCGAGCTCTGACAGTATCTGTGGTATGGCTTTCTCCACAAGATCATTAATGTTTACGGTGTCAACATACTGGTCATCGACGATGTGGAGCAGGTTGTTAAGACGGTTGCTGCCAGAGTTGATGATGTTGAGGCGGTTGCCGGAGAAGTGGTTGGCGTAGAATGTGCCTACCATTATGCCGATAACGACACACAGTGCCATTATCAGCGGCATGTATCGTGAGTTATTGTTCATGCTTATCGTTGTCAGAATCGCTGTTGTTGTTGTCTAACTGTATGTGTATTGCCTCTATGCCGGCCTCCTGGAGCAGTGATATCCCATCGGCAAGGCGGTACTCCTCTCCGTATATCACCCTTCTTATCCCAGCCTGTATTATCAGCTTTGCACATTCTATACATGGTGCCGCGGTGACATACAGTGTGGCTCCCTCGCTGTTGTTGCTGCTTCTTGCCAGCTTTGTTATGGCGTTGGCTTCGGCGTGCAGCACGTATGGGAACGTCTTGTTGTTCTCCTCACAGACATTGCTGAATCCGCTTGGAGTACCGTTGTATCCATCGCTGATAATCATGTGGTCCTTTACCACAAGTGCGCCTACTTGCCGGCGTTTGCAGTAGCTGTTCTCTGCCCAGATGCGCGCCATGCGCAGATAGCGGCGGTCCAATAGATTCTGTTTCTTGTTGTTCATATTTAAAGGATGAAAGTTCTTTTTTGTCTATGTGGAGGGATAGGGTGGGGATGGCTTGTCAGCTGTCCGCCTTCTTGATGTCATTCCTTTCAAGCAATGCGTCAATGGTTGGCTCCGCGCCCTTGAACCTCTTGTATAAGGTCATCGGATGCTCTGTGCCGCCTTTGGAAAGGATGCAGTCTCGGAAACGCTGTGCGGTGGCAGGATTGAAGATACCTTCCTTCTTGAATACTGCAAAGGCATCGGCATCGAGAACTTCTGCCCACTTGTAGCTGTAGTATCCTGCTGAGTATCCGCCGGCCATGATGTGTGAGAACTGTACCGTCATGCAAGTGTCTGGAAGCTGTTTGCCAATGATGGCATCTTTCCATGCCTCTTTCTCGAATTGCATGATGTCGGCGTTGAACTCTTCCTTCTGAGTGTAGTATGCCATATCCAGCAGGCCGAAACTTACCTGACGCAGGCAGGCGCAGGCACAGTTGTAGTTTCTGCCCTTGATGAGACGGTCTATCAGTTCGTCTGGCATTGGCTCGCCAGTCTCATGATGGAATGCGAAAGTGCTTAGGAATTCCTTCTCGAGTGAGAAGTTTTCCATGAACTGTGACGGCAGTTCCACAAAGTCCCACCATACGTTTGTGCCGGAGAGTGACTCAAATCGTGTGTTGGCGAATATACCGTGCAGGGAATGTCCGAACTCATGCAGGAATGTTTCAACCTCTCCAAGTGTCAATAGTGCAGGCTTGTTATCTGTAGGCTTGGTGAGGTTCATAACTACACTTACGTGCGGTCTTATGTTTCTGCCTTTGCGATCAATCCATTGTCCCTGATATTCTGTCATCCATGCACCGCCCTGCTTGCCTTTGCGTGGGTGGAAGTCTGCGTAGAACACAGCCAGATAGGAGCCGTCCTTATCAAAGACCTCGTATGCCTTCACGTCAGGATGGTATACGGGAATGTCCTTGTTCTCTTTGAATGTTATGCCATACAGACGTTCTGCCAGTCCGAAGACTCCGTCAATTACCTTTGACAGCTCAAGATATGGGCGTAGCATCTCTGAGTCAACGTTGAATTTCTCAAGTTGCAGCTTATGGGAATAATAAGAACTGTCCCATGGCTCCATCTCAAAGTCATCGCCTTCCATGCGCTTTGCCTTTGCTTTTACTTCCTCGCGCTCCTTTATTGCTGTAGGCTTATATGCTTTAATGAGGTCATTTAGCAGCTTGTATACATTGTCAACATTAGTAGCCATGCGCTTTTTCAACACATAGTCGGCGTATGTCTCGTAGCCTAACAGTTGTGCCAGTTCACGGCGCAGGTTAACAAGACGCTTGCATATCTCCAAATTGTTGGAATCATTGTCGTGTGTACACTCTGTGTTCCGTGCCATATACAGTTTCTTGCGCAGTTCCCTGTTTTGTGCGTATTGCATGAAAGGGCCGTATGATGGAGCGTCAAGAGTTATAACCCATCCGTCAAGGTTACGCTCTTTCGCAGCTGCTAAAGCCGCTTCACGCTGGCTGTCAGGCAATCCGGCAAGGTCATTCTTGTCCGTGATGTGCAGTGTGAATGCCTTGTTCTCCTTTAAAAGGTTCTGTGAGAACTGTAGGGAAAGCATTCCCGCTTCCTCGGTCAGTGCGCGCAGACGCTCCTTTCCTGCCTCATCAAGCATTGCTCCGGAGCGTACAAAACCGTCATAGCATTTATTCAGCAGCATTTCCTCTTCCGGTGTCAACTCGCGATGGTTGTCATATACCGCCTTGATGCGTTGGAAGAGTTTTTCGTTCAGCGTCACATCATTGTCATGCTTGGTAAGCAGCGGCTGCATCTTCTGTGCCAGTTCTTCCATTTCATCACAGGTCTCGGCAGAAAGAAGGTTGAAGAATACAGTAGACACATTGTCAAGCAGGTCATAATAGCCTTCATCGTCATAGTCCGGGTCTATGATAGTATTGTCGAATGTCGGTGGTTCTGGGTTGTTGATGATTTTGTTGATATGCTCATCGTCACGTCTTATGCCTTCAAGGAAAGCAGGTTCAAAATGCTCTATCTTTATCTTGTCGAACGGCACAGTCTCATGTGGCGTTGTGTATTTCTGAAAGAATGGGTTTGTATTGCTCATATTTAATAGGATATGTTATGCGTTACAGTAGTTGCAGTGCTGGGATTTCAATCATGCCGCGTTTCAATATTATCTTTTCCTCATCGTTCATGCTGTTTAATGTGTTTGATATCTCCAGCCTGCTTACGTTCAATTCGTCTGCCAGTTGTGACATCTTGATGTGAAGTATCTTACGTCCGGTAGCGTATCGTGAGTGTTGTTTGATGAATTGTGTTATACGTTCGGTCATATTTGTAGTGTGTGTCTGCCATAACAGCTCCTCCAGCTGCTGCGACATCCGGCATAACAGGTTCAGATAGTTAAGCCTGACTATGATATAGCGTTCAAGTAGCTGTGTCATCTCTTCTTTTGATATGCTTATAGACTCGCATGGAGTGTACGCAGTGCAGGTAGATCTGTACCGTTGTGCAAGTCCGAAGAGCTTGTCTGGCTCCATCATCTGTGTGGATTCGATAAGTTCTTTCAGATGGTAAGTGCGGTTGTCGGAGTATGTGTCTGTTTCCATCCATCCCTCCATGACACATATCAGTGACGTGCATGGCTGGCCTTCCTCAATGATGACACTACCTTTCTTGTGGTGTCTTAAATTGAAGCGGGTGTTGTGTACTATGTCTGTGAGGTCTTTCTCTGAAAGTCCCAGGAAGATAGGCAGTCCTCCGAGTGTTTTGCTGCTTATGTGCATAGTGCTTATTATTCCGTTATGTTATCTTTCAACTCCGGTGAACACCATACGGCTGTCTTTCCTTTGTCGTCAGAATATATTATATAGGCTTTGATGTCATTATGTCTGCTGAGCACTTTCTGTGCCTTGTTCAGTCCCAAGACCATAAAGGCGGTGGCGTATGCGTCAGCCTTTGCACAGTTGTCTGCTATGACAGTCGTTGACAGTATGCTGTGTTGCACGGGATATCCAGTTTTCGGGTCGATGGTGTGCGCGTATTTCTTGCCGTTCTTGTAGTAATAGTTACGGTAGTTGCCAGATGTTGCCATTGCAATGTCTGTCATTGTCAGTACTGCTTGAATGTCCTGCTTTACCGCCAGCGTGTCGTCTGTAGGCTTTGTCACTCCTATTTTCCATGCGTTGCCATTGGCATTGTGGCCTTTTGCCGCTATCTCGCCACCAATCTCTACCATATAGTTCTTTATTCCCTGCGACTTCAGATAGTCTGCAACCATGTCCACGCCGTATCCCTTAGCTATTGCGCTGCAGTCGAGTAGTGTGCGTGGGTCCTGCTTCTCTATAGTCCTGCCGTTGAGGCTTATCTTTTCCATTCCAACATAGCCGCGTATTCTGTCCACTTCCTTGTCTGTTGGCATTGTTCCAGACTTGAATCCGAACCCCCATGCGTTGACCAATGGGCCCACAGTTATGTCGAAAGCGCCGTCTGTGTCCACATATACCTGTCTTGCCAGACCGTACACGTCGGCGAACATCTTGTCAACCTTCATGTCACGGTTCTCGTTCACAGCCGTTATTACAGACTCTTTGTTGAATGGTGACAGTGAGTTGTCTACCTCTGCCAGTGTCTGTTCTATTCCTTTTTTGAGACTGTTGTCACTCTGATAGATTATATTATATGATGTGCCGAATATAAAACCGGAATCACGCTGGTATGCAGTGTTGTTGCGACGTTCACCAAATACGGCTACGGCCACTATGGACAGTATAGCCAATGGCAGTATCAGGAGTCTGCATATATTCTTCTTTTTCATATTGTCTCTTATTATATTATATAAAGGTGTGCCTCTATTTGTTCGTCTTTACCGTCTTGTTCCTTTTAGCCAGTTCTATACTTACATTGAATGTGCCCCCAAGTGCGTCGCCGTCCTTTCCATATCCAGGAACATACCACAGCTTTTCCCCATCATGGGCCTTGCCGTGTATCTTTGTCTTGTATCTGAAACTCCATCCAAGTCTCACTGGTCCCCATAGCTTTGCATCGACAGCGAACAGCAGTTCTGCCCAATGGTATGATATGTTGCTGCCGTTCATGGAGTATTCCACGGTACCGCCCCAGTATGGCTCGTTGATATTGCCTGTTATTTCCTGTTTGAAATTAGTGTAAGCATATCGTGCGCCCACCAGTACACGGTAGTCATCGTGCTTGTTCTTCGCAATGTTTATGTCACATCCTATCCTGCCAAACGGTGCATTGGTCTTTGCCTGTATTCCTGTAACGGGGTCAGTGTCGTGCTTTGCGGTTCCATATCCCAGTTCCAGTATAGGGAAATACTTGTCTTTAAGGTTCACACGCACCGCACCTTCAATCTGTCCGTAGTCACCGACCATCCGCATTACAGTTCCTGCGAGATCGTATGATACGGAAAGACCACGGAATAATGGCACTGTGTCCACTTCCTCCTGCTGTGCCGTTTTGTTTTTCCTCTGGCCTTGCGCCATGATTGTTGCAGGCCAGAGCAGACTAACCGTTGCTATTGCGCAGGCGAATATGTATGTTCGAAGCAGATGCGTCATTGCTTACTTTGGGATTGTTTATTATAACGGTATCAATGAAGTTGTGTGTGCTGCGCACGCCTTGTATCGTATGTTTGTATCGTGGTGCGCAGTCTACAGACTCGAACTGTGGCACGTTGGTCTTTGTTATCCATATCACATCATATATTTCAGTAGAGTCAGTAAGGTGCAGCGTCATGGACAACTCGTCCGTATCGGCACCGTAGCTCATTGGCAGATCGAAGTCTGCCACATTTGTCATTCTGTTGATGAATACAGTGTCACCGTTTGCAGTCTTGCGGTGGAAGGATATGGACAGTGGGTAATTAAGTGTGCCACCGTTTCCTTCGCTGTCCTCAATCTTATAGTGGCACATCACGCGTCCCTCAATGTCACAGTCTATGGACGAGCAGGCTGTTACCATACGTATTGTAAATGCCAGCAACAATAGCAGTACTCCTGTCGCTATCCCAGTGGTTAGTCGTTTCCTTTTCCTTTCCATTTCAGTTCGTCTCTCTTGTCCGGTGTTGTGTTTCCTCATACAGTCTTTTCTATATGATATTCATTCCTGCCCTGTGATGAACGGCTTACAAGGTCCGCCACAAAACCTGCGAGAAACAGCTGTGTGCCTATAATCATCATCGTCAGGGATATATAGAAATACGGTGAGTCCGTGACAAGACGCTGCGGTATGCCATGACTAAGTGACCATAATTTGTCTGCGCCGATAATCATTGCGGCCACCATACCTATGAGGAACATCAGTGATCCCAGAAAACCGAACACGTGCATAGGCTTGCGGCTGAAGGTACTCAGGAACCATAGCGTGATAAGATCAAGGTATCCGTTTACAAAACGGTTCCATCCCATGAACTTGGACTTGCCGAATTTGCGTGCCTGATGGTGCACCGGCTTCTCTCCGATCTTGCTGAAACCAGCGTTCTTTGCCAGGTAAGGCATATAACGGTGCATCTCTCCATACACTTCTATGTGCTTGACAACGTCCACACGGTAGGCTTTCAGTCCGCAATTGAAGTCGTGCAGGTTATGTATACCGCTGACCTTGCGCGCTGTTGCGTTAAACAGTTTGGTTGGTATCGTCTTTGATAGAGGATCGCCCTGTGAGCGGTTCTGCTTATATCCGCTTACAAGGTCGTAGCCCTCATCCTTTATCATGTGGTACAGTGCGGGTATCTCGTCCGGAGAATCCTGCAGGTCAGCATCCATAGTGATAACCACATCCCCTTTCACTATATTGAAACCACAGTACAGTGCCGGGGACTTGCCGTAGTTGCGGCGGAACTTTATGCCATGCACGTGCTCGTCATGCTTTGCCAAATCCTCAATGATGTCCCACGAATGGTCCGTGGAGCCGTCATTGACAAATATCACTTCATACGTGAACTTATTAGCCGCCATCACACGTTCTATCCATGCGTATAGCTCAGGTATTGATTCTTCCTCGTTATATAGTGGTATTACTACTGATATGTCCATTGCTCTTGTTTGATTAATGTCGTGTATTCTGTTAGTTGCTTTGCTCCTGTCTTTTCTGCCGCTTACCTGCCAGTGCGATGACAATGGCCATAAGACCCGATGTTATGATGCAGTTAAAGAATATGCTGAAGGTAAAGTCTATAGGCCTTAGCCGTCCCATCTCCGCCAGTTGTGTCTCCAGTTTCTCCGGGTCCATACCGGCCTGTTTCAGTGACTGCTGCATCTCCGGCATGGTGATGTTCCTTTGCAGTGTGCTCATCAGCATACCATCATCGAAGAATGTCATGTATATCATTGTGGCGGCGGCGATTATCAGTGATGCGTATGCTGTGGTCAGGAGGCAGAATGTCAGTGCCCTGCCGTATGAGATGCTGCCACCCAGTATGTTGTTCCTGAACCTTTTCAGCCTGTAATACATCACAAACGGTGTGGCAATGACCCCGGCAATGAAACCTATCTGTATGTCCGGAGCGCTCATGCTGCCTACGAAGCAGCCAAATGTTATGATCCATAATGCACCTATCAGCAGTCCGTCCTGACGGGCAAAGGCCTTTAGCTGTATATATTCTTCTTGTGAAATCATGCTACAAAGTTACGCATTTAATTTCAAAAACAGCATTTTTACACTGCTCTAAAACTTAAAAAATATTAAACAGAGCTACTTTTTAATCTCTTTTTACCAAAAGTGTCAATAAAAATGCTTACCTTTGCATCGCTTTTGAAAAAGGATGCTGCAACAGGCTTAATTCTTCAGAAGTGGAATACATGGGCAAGTCTTGCACGACCAGCTCCCTCGGAATCCTCCAGGACGGGAACGTAGCAAAGGTACTTGGTTGTAGCGGTGCGATGTAAGTAGCTTGCCCACCTGCCTCTTTAGCTCAGTTGGCCAGAGCACGTGATTTGTAATCTCGGGGTCGTTGGTTCGAATCCGACAAGAGGCTCTACAAAAAGCGCAACGGGATACTGTGATAGGTGTCCCGTTGCGCTTTTATTGTGTTAGGGATGATACGTTATAATGCGCTGTCCCTGACATTGTTTCTGTTACTTAATGCGTTCTATCTCCTCTTTAGACAGGTTTGTGAAACGCTGAATGTCTTCTGTAGACAGCCCTGCCATCTTCATGTTGCGCACCATATCGCTGACAGCCTCGGCCCGGCCTTCTGCCCTTCCTTGTTCCCGGCCTTCCGCTCTTCCTTCCCTCTTGGCTGTGTCCAGCACATCATTCTGCACCATGAGGTTGTCCATGTGCACGTCGTATGCGCGCCTGTCACTTTCGTTCATTGTCATGTACAGCAGCTTCTGTTTGGCTTCCTGTAGTCCTGGTGTGGTGGTGTCCTCGCGTATGCGGTTGTTTTTTAGATAGTCCAGCCATTCCTCGATAGGAGTCTTGGCCACATCGTTGAACTGGTTTACGCGTATCAGGAAGTATTCGGGGAACACTTCGTCCGGTGTGCGCATCCTTAGTTCCGCATCCTCCTTGGTATTCACCTTCAGATAGTCGCCTGTGTGCACCCCTTTGAACACCGTCTTGCCATGGTATAGATAGTCAGAACCCTGTCCAAGGTCGAAATAGAGCACGTTTATTGAGTACACCTTCTTCACATTGTCATACTTCTCACCAATGTGTATGTGCTCCGTTATGGCCTTTGACACTCCATAGAGCATACGCTGCAGGTAGTACAGCTGCCTTGTCAGCTGCACTTCAACGATAATAATCTCGTCCTTACTGTTCACGGCCTTGATGTCCACCCTGTTGAACTTGTCCGTCTCATCATTCTGGTTGCCCTCGCTCTCCAGTATTTCCCGTATCTTGATTCTTTCTCCGAGCAGTACGGTTATGAAGCCCTCAAGGACTGCGAAGTTCGCCTTGTCGCGCAGAATGCGCTTTACGGCCCAGTCAAAGCGTATGTACTTGTTGTTTGCCTCCATGGTGATATAAGTTTTCGTTCTGTGCGCAAAGATAAGAATTTTTTATGATACGTACAAATATTTGGCGGTATTATTGTCCGTATTCCTATATGTACTCGTATGAGTTGCCCACAACCTCAAGGTATTTCTCAAAGTCCTCACGTTTGATTACCACTGTTCCGCGGCAGTCGTTGGGATGAAAGGACAGTGTGGCGGCCTGTTTCAGGCACGAGTCAAGGAACAGATGCACATGGTTCTCTGTGTCATTGATGAGTCCGAAGGGCGACACGCTGCCTGGTTCCAGCCCCAGATAGCGCATCATGCGTTCTGCTGACGCGAACGACAGTTTGCCGCATGACGGCAGACCACGTGAGGTCAGCGACTCCTTCAGCCGGTGTTCCAGGTCGTGGACATCCAGATCTCTGTCGCAGTGTATACATACCAGATAGTGCTTGTTACCCTTGTGGTTGCGGAAGAACAGGTTCTTGCAGTGTATGCTGCCGTCATCCTTCCACCATCGTTTGGCCTCCTCTATCGTCTTGCCCTCGGGATGGTGGTAGCAGGTGAATGGTATGCCGTGTTCTTTAAGATAGTTCAGTACTGTTTCCTCGCGTGTCATGTCTCTGTAAGTGTTGGATAATCAAAAGGGAAACCCATGTGTGGGTCTCCCTTTGTTGTTATTTTGTATAGCTGTATACTATGTCCATTATGCTCTTTCCTATGGCATCCGCCTCTTCCATGGTGTGTGCCTCGCTGTAGACACGTATTATAGGCTCGGTGTTTGATTTGCGCAGGTGCACCCATTTGTCAGGAAAGTCGAGTTTAACTCCGTCAATGTCATTGACAGACACGTCAGGTATCGTCTCGTACTTCTTCTTTACCTCCGCTAACAGAGCGTCCACGTCAGTGTCGGGTGTCAGGTCTATGCGGTTCTTTGCAATGAAGTATTCTGGGAAAGTCTTGCGCAGCTCGCTGACCTTCATGCCCTTTTGCGCCAGTGAAGACAGGAACAGCGCTATTCCTACAAGCGCGTCACGTCCGTAATGGCTTTCCGGATATATCACTCCACCGTTGCCCTCGCCGCCTATAACGGCTCCAACCTCCTTCATCTTGGTGGTGACATTGACCTCGCCGACGGCTGCCGCGCTGTATTGTCCGCCATGTCGCTCCGTCACATCGCGCAGCGCACGGGTGCTTGACAGGTTGCTGACAGTGGCGCCGGGGGTGTGGCTTAGTACGTAGTCGGCCACACTGACCAGCGTGTACTCCTCTCCATACATACTGCCGTCCTCACATATAAATGCCAGACGGTCCACATCGGGGTCCACAACGATGCCGAGGTCATATCCACCCTTTCGCAGTTCGCCCATTATGCCGGACAGGTTCTTCTCCAATGGCTCTGGGTTATGCGCAAAGTCACCGTTCACGTCACCGTTGAGTATGGTGTATTCCACACCGAGACGGTCAAGCAGCGGTGGCAGTATTATGCCTCCCACACTGTTTATCACATCCACCACAACCTTGAAGCCTGCTTTCCTTACGGCTTCTGTGTCCACCAGCTTGAGGTTTATCACGGATTCTATATGGCGCTTGTCGAAACTCTCCTCGCTGTATTTGCCGAGATGGTCCACGTCAGCGTACTCAAAGCTCTCCGACTCGGCTATGGCGAGAACTTCAGCACCGTCTGCTGCCGTCAGGAACTCACCGTTGGCGTTGAGCAGCTTCAGTGCGTTCCAATGGCGCGGGTTATGTGAGGCGGTGATGATTATGCCGCCATCCGCTTTCGCCATGGTTACTGCCAGCTCTGTTGTTGGGGTTGAGGCCAGACCGATGTTTACCACGTCATAGCCCATACCGAGCAGAGTGCCGCAAACAACGTTCTTAACCATCTCTCCAGAGATGCGCGCATCGCGTCCCACCACTATGCGGTTGCTTCCGTTAGGGGTGGACTTGCGTATGAATGTGGCGTATGCAGATGTGAACTTTACTATGTCAAGCGGATTGAGTGTGTCACCGGCAGCGCCACCTATGGTGCCGCGTATGCCGGATATGGATTTGATTAGTGACATTTGTGTTGCTTTAGGTTATTGTTTTTTTTAGATTATTCTGCCCTCATATAGTGTATGTCATACTCGCAGGCGTACACGTTCGTGGTTGCGTATGCCTGTCCCTTGTCATGAGGTACAATGATTTTCACGTGTGCTATCTCCTCGTCAGCGCTCTTTGGACGGCCGATGTTGATGTAGGTAAGTGGCACCAGCCAGCCTGCGGGCACTTGTGCGCTGCGGTACTGGTTTAGCATTATGCCGTATATGAATGATGCGCTGAAGGTGCCGCTTGTGTTGCGCACGGCCATCTTGTCAACGGCGGTGGCGGTATAGAAACTATCCGAGTTGGTGAGTTGCAGCGAGTCACCGTTAATATTGTACTCCTTGAAGCGGCACAGCACCTCCGCACTCTCGTTGTTCTTCAGCTTTTCGCCGCATCCCTTGTTGATTATCTGCATATATATGCCCGTGCTCTTGAAGAACACGTATTCGTTTTTCTCTACAGAAGTAGTCTCGCCCTGCGCCCGGAACTGGTCCTCACTGATGGCGTTGATGCCGTATTTGACTATGTATCTTGATATTGAGCTCTCCTCGCGTTCCTTCTGCTCTGCGTATGTCTCTGTTTCTGAACAGGAGACAAGGCTCATCATCGCCAGCATTATTGAACAGATGATGTAAAGTGTTTTGTTCATTATGATTGAATAAAAATGTTATTTTGGTGCAAAGATACATAAAATCCTTGACATATCGCACTTGGAACAGGAAAAAACTATATTCGTGCGCCTGCTAATTACCATTTTTTAAGAAACGGAGTCCTTTGTTGACGAAGAATAGAGCGTAGGACATGGGGTGTTTTTTGCATTTGCCCATTTTGACAAAACGTCACAAAAATGGCCGTTTTGCTTACGTTTTGCTTTTTCGGAAGAGTCGTCTTCACCTTGCGTTTTAGAGAGAAAGATGCAGCTTTTGCATGGTGTCAGAGGGCCGGAAATGCGTGATTGAGTGCAATAACTATCTAATCGGCCGGTAATCACATAGTGATTGCATTGCTATTTGTATCCTTTCGCAGTGCGAAAGCATTGAGATTACGGTGTAATATCTATGCTTTTGTAGCGCTTTTGCATACACTTGATATGCGGTATGAAAGGTAACGCTGTTATTTACAGTGTGTTAGCTATGTTGGCGGAGAATGCGCTGTACGCGTCCGTGGAAAAATAATTTTCAAATACGCGATTCTCAGCGATTGGAAAAAATCAAAGTGTCAGAAAAACACCGCTTTTTCTGACACTTTGTAAATTGGGTGTTATGGATGATAAGGGATATTCTTGTAGTGCGACAGAATGATTTCCGCGAGATGTTAACATGGTGTTACGATGCAGTTACGGTTTTGTGACAAGCGGAATAGGTATGAAATAATGTATAATCTTGCATCGTTATAGTGATTAGAAATACTAATGAAGCAAGAGGAATATGATGAAAAGATGTGAGAAAGCCGTGAAAATGCTGCTGATAGGAATGATGTTGTCAGTGTATGTGCCTGTGTATGCAACACCGCCAGATTCTGTATTTATGCCGAATGATACGGTTCAGCGCATTACCCCATACAAGTTTAAGGCAATGCAGCTCATTGTACCGGCCACGTTGATAGGGGTGGGTGTCATAGGTCTGGAAAGTGACTGGATGAAGGGACAGAATCATGAGATACGTGATGAGTTACAAGAGAATATAGACCATCGCCTTACGCTGGATGACTTTACACAATACGCTCCTGCTGCGGCTGTATATGGGTTGGAACTGTTTGGGGTAAGGGGCAGGCATGATGCCATTGACAAGACCATTATATTGGGTACGGCGTACGCGTTGACAGGTGTTATTGTCAATTCTTTGAAGACGGTGACAAAGGTGGAGCGTCCTGACGGCAGCAGCCGTAACTCGTTTCCATCGGGACATACCGCCACAGCCTTTATGGGAGCGGAAATATTGCGCCGTGAATATTGGGATGTGTCACCGTGGATAGGAGTGGCAGGTTATGCTGTAGCCGCAGGTACGGGTTTCTTTCGTATGTACAACAACCGTCATTGGCTGACGGATGTCATAGCTGGTGCGGGCATTGGCATTCTTAGTGTGGAGGCGGCTTACTGGCTGTATCCTGCAATTACAAAGGCTTTATTCCGTAAACGGTATCTGAATAATGTGTGTTTGTCTCCTTACGCCTCGTCAAATGAGAAGGGAGTGATGTTCCGCCTCGTTTTCTGATGACAGTCATTTTGCCTTGAAGAATACAAAAACGGCCTGCAGACTAATGCCATGTCTGCAAGCCGTTGATTGTAAGAGGGTAGGGTTCTATAATGCTGTGTATAACTACTACTGCTAAAGTCTGTCAGCGTATTTGCGTATGGCCGCCCTTACTGTCAGCTCTGCCTCTGTAAGTGAGCAGTATAGTCTTCCGCCGGATGCGTTCTTGTGTCCTCCGCCATTGAAGAACTCCTCTGCCATGAGGTTACATGGGAAGTCGTCAACGCTTCTAAGGCTTACCCATACGAGGTTATTTTTCTCCGTGTCCTCCCGTAAGGAAATGGAAAGTCTGTGTCCCTTTATCTGTAACGGCATATTGACTAACCCCTCAGCGTCACCTTTTGTGAAGTGGAAGCGTTTCTGGTCATCGCGTGATATTGTGTAGTACGACGCCCTGTATGGTGTCAGTACCTTAAGTTTCTGATATAGTACATAGCCTGTAAGGCGCAGGCGGTCAACACTGAATACATGATATACGTTGCGGTATATCTTGTCTTTGTCTATGCCTTTGGCAAGGAGCAGAGATATGATGTGGTATATCTCCGGGCGTGTGGAGTTGTATGTGAAGCCGCCCGTGTCCGTCATCATGCCCGTGTATGCCGTTATTGCCATATCTTTTGTCATGGCATCGTATCCGCCTAATTGCCATATAATGCGGAAAACCAGTTCTGCTGTGCTGGATAGCTCTGGTCTTGATATGCTTAGCGCGGCGTTTATGTTCGGATTGAGATGGTGGTCTATGAGCATTATGGGCGCCTTGCTTTTACCTACTGCATCCTCTATGCCTGCTCCGGCACGTGACAGAGCCCCAAAGTCCATACAGCATATCAGGTCAGCGTTGGCGATGGATGTTCCTGCCTCATAGGGATGCTTGTCAAAGCGTATTACTTTGTTGGTGCCTGGAATCCATTGCAGAAAGTCAGGATATAGGTCTGGAGCTATTACTGTAACCGCTTTGTCTTGTTGTTCCAGATATCCGGCCCATGTCAGGGATGAGCCAAGTGCGTCACCATCAGCGTTGATGTGACAGATTATAACAATATTGTGTGCAAACGAAACGAGGTCGCTCAATTTTGCGACCTCGTTGTTGTTCAGTAGGTTTATATCCATATTCGGGATTTAGAACAGTTTGTTTGGATATACACCGTCCTCCACAAGTTTCGCGATGCGTGCCACCGTGTCAGGACGATCCTCGGAGTATGTTACACCAAACCATTTGCTGGTAGTGTCAAGGACCTTGCAGGTTGCTGTGCCCTCGTTGATGAGCTTGTTCACCATCAGTGGGATAAAGAACTCTGACTTCAGATTGGCGATGTTGGCAGGGTCTGAGAGGAACTCCTTGAAGTATGCCTCTGAGTGTTCAAAGTAGTCTGGAGTGAAGCCCCACATATTCATGCTTACAGGACACTTCTCATCCACGGTCACCCATGCTCCGTCATCAGCGTTGTTGTCACGGTATGCCACTGTACCGTCTTCCTGACGTGCTATCTTTGTGCGCTCCACACAGGTGGTGAGGCATCCGTTAGCGTCTGTGGAGCATATACCGCGGCTTACAGTTCCGTTCTCGCTCAATGTGTTTCCTACGCGGAAGCCTACCATTGCATACTGGCCCTTGGCGCCATCCGGCAGTTCTGAGAGGAACTTGCCTACAACCTTGAAGGCGTCGCGGTTGTAGAAGTCATCGCAGTTGATGACACAGAATGGTTCCTTGATTATGTCTTTGCCCATCAGCACGGCATGGTTCGTGCCCCATGGCTTCTGACGACCTTCCGGTACACTGAAGCCCTCTGGCAGTGCGTCAATGCTCTGGAAGCAGAGCTCGCATTTTACCTTGCCCTCATACTTTGACAGTATCTGGGTTCGGAACTGCTCTTCAAAATCCTTGCGTATCACCCAGACGATCTTGCCGAAGCCGGCTTCGATAGCGTCATAGATGCTGTAGTCCATAATTGTCTCGCCGTTAGGGCCAAGACCGTCAAGCTGCTTCAGGCCACCGTAGCGGCTTCCCATTCCTGCAGCGAGGAGAAATAGTGTTGGTTTCATAATATAGTAGTTAATAAAAAAGTAAAGACTTATGCTGTCGTGTACGGTTGTTATAGGATATTCTATTTCTTCAGAGGATTCCATCCTTGTGACAGTAGCTCAAACTCGTTGCTGTCCCGCGACACAAGCTGCATACCGAGTTCTGCGCGTGTGATGTGTCCTATCACCTTTATCCCCTCCATGTTCTGTAATGTCTCGTTGTCGCCGATAGGGCAGGTGAACAATAACTCATAGTCCTCTCCGCCATTCAGTGCACAGGTGGTTACATTCATGTTCAGTTCCTCCGCCATTACAGCGGTCTGGTAGTCTATAGGCAGGAACTTCTCGAATATGCGGCATCCTGTACCCGACTGTTTACAGATGTGATGCAGCTCAGAGGACAGACCGTCTGATATGTCCATCATGGCAGTAGGACGTATACCGGCTTCTCTTAACTTTATAAGGATGTCACCACGTGCCTCCGGCTGTATCTGTCTTTGTATAAGATATTCTTTTCCTGCAAAGTCCGGCTGCCATGCCTCGTTGAGCTGACGTTGTAATGCTTCCCTCTGTGCTGGCGTCTTGGCGTTCTTCAGCTTTTTATGTATATCGTTTACCTGGCTGTAGTACACCATCTTCTCTCGTTCAAGAAGCTGTAGTCCCATGTATGCGGCTCCAAGATCTCCTGACACACATATCAGGTCAGTGTCCTTCGCGCCGTTTCTATAGAGTAAATCATCCTTCTTTGCCTCGCCTATGCAGGTTATGCTGATTGCCAGACCAGTCAGTGAGGAGGTCGTGTCACCTCCTACTATGTCCACGCCCCATTTGTCACAGGCCATGGTGAGTCCTGCATAGAACTCCTCCATGTCCTCCACTGTGAAGCGTTTGGACAGGGCTATGGATACTATCATCTGACGTGGAGTGCCTCCCATGGCAAACACATCGCTGAGGTTTACCATGGCGGACTTATATCCTAAGTGCTTAAGGTCTACGTATGTAAGGTCAAAGTGTACACCCTCCATCAGCATATCGGTGGTAACGAGTGTCTCTGTGTCGTTATAGTGTAATACAGCACAGTCATCGCCTACTCCTTTTACTGTTGAGGGGTTCTTTATTTTAAAGTCTTTTGTAAGGTGGTCTATAAGACCGAATTCTCCAAGTTTGGCAATCTCCATTGTTATTGTTACTTGATTCTATGGTTTCAGAGGCTTGTCCTCTTTATCATTTCCCTTATAATCTCTGTCATCAGTGGTTGAGCATTGTTTGCAGCCTCCTGTACCTCCTCATGTGTGGCCTCCTCTGCGGTGTCGGATATTCCCATGTTAGTTATTATACTTACTCCGAACACTCTGATGCCACAATGTCGTGCCACAATTACTTCAGGCACAGTGCTCATGCCTATGGCGTCACCTCCCAGTGTATGATATGCTCTATATTCCGCCGGCGTATCATAACTTGGGCCCTGTAGTCCGAAATATGTGCCATGTACTATGCGTATTCCCTTTTCTTGGGCTATGCTGTCTGCCATATTCCTTAATTCCTTGTCGTATGCCTCATGCATATCAGGGAATCTTGGCCCCTGTGGTATGTTCTTTCCACGTAATGGATGTTCAGGAAAGAAGTTTATATGGTCGTCTATCACCATTATGTCACCGATATGGAAACTCTTGTTGGCACCACCTGCGGCATTGCTGACAAACAGAGTGTCTATGCCCAGTTCGCACATTACTCTGATGGGGAATGTCACTTCCTGCATAGAGTACCCCTCATAATAGTGGAAGCGTCCCTTCATTGCAATAATATCCCTTCCTCCAAGTTTCCCGAATATCAGTTTGCCATCATGCCCCTCCACTGTTGAGACGGGAAAGTGTGGTATGTCTTTGTACGGAAACTCGTATGTATCTGTAATCTCAGAAGCAAATTGTCCGAGGCCTGTCCCCAGAACTACCGCTATCCGCGGTGTTGTTGTCATTCGCGCTTTCAGCCATTCTGCGGTCTCTTTGATTTTTTCGTACATAGTCAATGATGTTATTGTTAAACTTTTCTTCCTCGTCAAGCATAAAGCTAACCTTTATTGGCTGAACATATATGTTCTTTCTGACTTCTTCACTCAACCCATTGACACACTCCAGTCTGGTGGCATCCTTCTCTGTTGTGATGATTACAGCCGGCTTGGGCATCATCTTGTATGCCATATTGATGGCTTCAATGTCTGATGGCGTGAACAGATGATGGTCTGCAAATGTCATTGGCGTAATGCTTTTGCAGTGTGCCTTTATGTCATTCATAATCTGTTCGGGTGATGCGATGCCTGTCAGCAGCAGTACATTAGGCATATTGTTGCAGTCTGGGGTCTCATTTCCTTCAGGAAACAGCGGCACCAGATCCTCGTGTTCTATAGTTGTGAAATACAGCTGTTGCCAAGGATACAGCGCCATAGCACGTCTAAGAACTCTGAAACTCATAGGCTTCAAGTTTTTTGGACATTTTGTTATAATCACTATGTCTGCCCTGTTTTTCCCCTCTTTAGGTTCTCTTAGCCGGCCGGCAGGCAACAGCTTGTCATATATAATTAGTCTGTGATAGTCCACAAGCAGTATGTTCAGGCCGGGCTTTACATATCTATGCTGGTATGCGTCATCAAGCAGCACCAGTCCTGTGTCCTTTGTCTCCGGTGATTGCATGAGGGTTTCAATACCTTTGCATCTGTTTGCATTTACAGCTATGTGTATATCCTTGAACTTCTGTAACATCTGGTAAGGCTCATCCCCTATTTCCTTCATTGTGGTGTTCGGCCCTGCCAGTCTGTAGCCTTTACTTTTACGCTTGTATCCTCTGCTCAGCACTGCCACTTTCGTCTTGTCATGTAGCAGTCTTATCAGGTATTCCACGTGTGGTGTCTTTCCAGACCCACCCACGGTGATGTTGCCTACTGATATAACGGGCACATCAAAAGTTCTGCTCTTGATCATACCTGTATCAAAGAGCAGATTCCTTATCCACACTCCAAGTCCATAAATCCAGGAGAGCGGTAGTAGCCATGGGTTTATCTTTATGAAATCACCTTCCATTATTCTCGTTTTGAGTAGATACCGTCTGTCTTTAGACTCTGTCGATTACTGTCATCTCATTCCCTTATGACAGTAATAGGGCACATTGCCTGCACGGGACTTTGCTTTTCCATATTCCTTATTGTCATGAACGGAGTGTACATAACTCCGAGAACGTCCCTCAACTGACTGTCAGCGCTGCTGCCTCCATTGGCTGCCTCCGTCAGTTGCTCTATCCAATTAGGGGCGATAGGGTAGTGGAGAGTCTCGTATTTCTTCACATTAGCCAGCTGTGCCGCTTTTTTCATGGCTGTGTCTATGCCACCTATAGCGTCTACAAGTCCAATCTTCAAGGCATCGCCACCGGACCATACACGTCCTTCTGCTATCTTTCTTACTTTTTCTAAAGGTATTTTTCTGCCGTCTGATACACGCTTGCAGAACAGGTCGTAGCCTCTGTTTATGTATTCTTGTAGCATTCTCTCCTCCTCTTCATTAAAAGGACGCGCTGTCTGAAGAAAACTGAAGTCAGAGTGTCTGTTCGTCTTCACATTGTCATACTTCACGCCGAGCTTCTCTGTCATCAGTCCGCTTATGTCCGGAAAAGCTCCGAATATGCCAATAGAACCTGTCAGTGTAGTGCTTTGAGCTATTATATGCGTTGCTGTGCAAGCCATATAATACGCTCCGGATGCTGCGGCTCCTCCCATTGACACCACTACAGGCTTCTTTTCACGCAATGTCTTCATGGCGTGCCATATCTCTTCCGATGCAAAAGCGTCACCGCCTCCACTGTTTATGCGCATCACTACCGCTTTCACATTCTTGTCCTTACGAAGTTTCTCCAGGTCTTTCACCATTTTATGGCTGACTATTCCTACGTCACCTGTTATCACTCCTGCCTCTGCTGACCTTACAATAGAGCCTTCACAGTGGTATACGGCAATTTTGTCGCTGCTGCTTTGTTGACCGATATTGCTTGTGTTTAGTGCATTACAGCCTATCTTCTCTAAATCTTCACCTTCGTCAACCTTTATCAGTTTCTTTATCTCACTTTCTACATCCTCCGCATATAACGTCTTGTCCACAAGCCTGTTCTTTAATAGATAGGCAGCAGGCTTCAGCATAGTCAGCTCGTCTGCACATCTGTTCACATCCTCAACGCTTATGCCTCTTGCCTTACTTATGCCATTGGCGATGACATTCCAGATGTTACCAGCGTATCTTGTCACCTGTAATCTGTTCTCATCGCTCATTCTGTCCTCGGTGTACTGTTCTGTGGCACTCTTGTATTTCCCAACCTTTACCACTTTCATTCTTACTCCGAACTTTTCCATCAGGTCTTTAATGTACATTGGCTTTGACGCTATTCCGTGCAGGTCCAGCATTCCTTCCGGATTTATCCACACCTTGTCTGCTACAGAACATACATAATATGCTCCCTGCGTGTATTCTTTTGCATAGCTTATTATCATTTTTCCCTTAGCCTTAGCCCTCAGCAGTGCATTCCTTATCTCTTGTAGTGTGGCATAGTCTGTGCTTGTTATTCCTGCTGCTACATATATGGCCGTAATCTCTTTTGTGTTGGCGGCTTTGTCTATCGCACCTATAATGTCGTCAAGCCCCTGCTGTTCACTTGCATATCCCATTATCTCGTTGAAAGGATTCTCCTCCACATACTCTGTTATGGAGCCAGACAGATTAACCTGCAAGATGCTCTTGTCTTTCAACTCCAGAGTATTGTCGCTGCCTGATGCTATGATTCCGGCAATGATAATGCCCCCTAACATCAGTGCTGCGGCTGTGCAGATAGTAAAGCCCACTATTGTGGCTAAGGTGAATTTGATAAACTGTCGCATGGCTAAAGTATAATCGCGTTGCAAAAATACAATAATTTCTTCTTAAAAACAACTTTTTCCCATAATTTTTTATAAAAAGCAACAAAATAAAAAGGATTTTATACCTTATTATAAATAAATTTATTATCTTTGCATCAGCATACCAACTATAATAACTAACTAAAGACAAACAAAGAATGATACTAAAGACCTTGTGCTCGTCCCTTTTGCTTCTCGTCGCAACGGCGTCTGGGGCCGAGACTTATGACCTTACACGACCGCAGCCGGTGTACAGTGACTCCATTGGTTATGGATATGATATAGTAGCTCCGCCTGTCCCGAAGGCAAAGAGTCCGCAACCTTTCTTTTTCTCTGTTCGTGTGCCAGACGGCAACTATCGTGTCACGGTGGAGTTGGGAAATAAAAAACGTGCGGCTGAAACTACGGTGCGTGCAGAGTCACGTCGTATGATGATAGAGAAGTGCGTAACAAAAAAAGGAGCCACAGAGAAATTCTCTTTCATGGTACATAAGCGCACTCCCGAGATAGCAGGAGGCGGTAAGGTACGTATAAAGCCCGGCGAGGTAGGTAGCATGACGTGGGATGACAAGCTTACATTGGAGTTCAACGGTGCGGCTCCTTATGTAAAGAGTATTACCGTTGAACGTGATGATACTCCTGTGACTCTTTTCCTGTGTGGAAACTCCACAGTGGTGGATCAGGGTCGGGAGCCTTGGGCGTCATGGGGACAGATGTTCCCACGATGGTTCGATGACAGTGTATGCGTTGCAAATTATGGTGAGAGCGGACTGACTGCATCGTCCTTTATGGCACAGAAGCGTCTTGACAAGATACTCTCCATGATAAAGCCGGGTGATTATGTGTTCTGTGAGTTCGGACATAATGACGAGAAGGAGAAAGGTCCTGGTACAGGAGCATGGTACCACTATACAGTCGCATTGAAGAAGTTTGTCGACTTGGTGCGCGCCAAGGAGGGAAATATAATCTTCTGCACCCCGACACAGCGCCGCTTCTTTGAGAAGGACGGCACTCTGCGCAACACCCACGGTGACTTCCCTGCCGCAATGCGCGCGGTAGCACAGCGTGAGAATGTGCCTCTCATTGACCTTAATGCAGACACAAAGGTACTCTTTGAGACAATGGGCTCAGAAGGTTCAAAGCATCTGCTGGTGCATTACGCCTTGGGGACATTCCCTTGGCAGAACAAGGCTTTCGCCGACAATACTCACTTCAATCCATTCGGAGCTTACGAGGTGGCAAAACTCGTGGTTATGGGACTGAAGCGTATGGACTCGCCCCTTGTGAAGCGCCTGCGTTCCGATTGGCATGACTTCTCGCCGACGCAGCCAGATGATTGGAAGACCTTCTACTGGCCGCAGTCACCGCTGTATGACGGACGCAAGCCTGATGGAAACTAATACTTAATTTAATATGCAGTCCTAAAACATTTAACTAATATGAAACGAAACAGATTTTACCTGATTGTCATGATGCTATGCTTTGCGTTGGCATCATCGGCACAGCGCGCAGTCGACAAACTGGATCGCGCGCTGGTGGCAGTGAAGACTTCCAGTGGTGTGTTCGTCAGCTGGCGAATACAGAGCGAGGAGTACTACGATGTCACCTACAACCTTTATCGTAACGGCACCATGATAGCCCAGAACCTCAAGGTTTCAAACTATACAGATGCTGCCGGCACTACCTCCAGTACTTATCAGGTTGCAGCCGTTGTGCGCGGTGTGGAGCAGGCACGCAGTGCCGCAACTGCAACGTGGGGCAACGACTATATGGAGATAACGCCTAAGCACGACGCTTCTCTCACATCCACATACATACCTAATGACGCCTGCTGTGCGGACGTAGACGGTGATGGTGTTGTGGAGATTCTTCTGAAGTATACTAATAAGGAGGAGCATGACGCTTCCTTCCCGAAGGAGGGACACAATGGAGAGTACACGCTGTTTGAGGTGCTTAAGCTGGACGGCACAGTGTTATGGTGGGTTAACTGCGGCCCAAACATGGGTGACTTCCAGAACAACGAGCAGAATATTGTAGGTTACGACTGGGACCTTGACGGCAAGGCCGAGGTGGTGATGCGCCTCTGTGAGGGTGCTACCATACACTATGCCGACGGTGCCACATACACTATCGGCGCTGATGGCAAGAACGGTTCCGGCTGGACTAATTACCGTATACCGAAGTCTGGTGGTACGGAGTGGTTCACATATTATGGTAATGAGTATCTGCTCTATTGCAATGGCTCAACGGGTGTGCCATATCAGTGTATGCCTTATCCGCTGAAGCGTCTGGAAAGCGGTGAGACCGACCTCAACAATGCATGGGGTGACGGTTACGGTCACCGTTCCAATAAGTTCTTCTTCGGCGCACCGTATCTTGACGGACGCAAGCCGAGCATCTTTCTTGGCCGTGGTATCTATACACGTCATAAGTTCGTTGCGCTTGATGTCAATCCCGACACACACGAATTGACAACACGCTGGACATGGACCAATAATCAGAAAGGCTCACCATGGTATGGACAGGGTTACCATAACTACGCCATCGTGGACGTGGACTGGGACGGACGCGATGAGATTGTGTGGGGTTCCATGGTGATAGACGATAATGGCAAGGGCCTCTCCACCACAGGACTGGGACATGGCGATGCACAGCATCATGGTGACCTTAATCCTTACGTGCGAGGACAGGAGGGCTTCTTCTGTAATGAGGACCGTCCAAGCAATAACTATCGTGACCTGACTACATCAAAGATTTACCATCGTGCAACGGGAGGCAATGACGATGGACGCGCCATTGCAGGTAACTTCAATAATATCTATCCTGGAGCCATGGGCTTCTCCGCTCATGACGATCCTATAAGCTGTGTTACTGGCAATGCCAGTGGTATGACAAAGACTGGTGTTGGAATGAATTTCCGCACCTATTGGGATGGTGACCTTTGTGAGGAGACGTTCAACGGAGGTGACAATACACCTGGCAGCATATACAAGTATGGTCGTAGTTCCGCATTGAAGGAATTGCAGGGCTCGCTCACTAACAACAGTACCAAGGCCACCCCATGCTTCATGGGAGACATCCTTGGCGATTGGCGTGAGGAGTTCATAATGCGTACGGCAGACAATAAGATACGTATCTTCACCACTACTATCGAGACACCGTGGCGTAACTATTCCCTGTGGTATGACCACCAGTACCGTAATGGTATGGTATGGCAGCCTTGCGGATATAACCAGCCGCCGCACGTGTCATACTTCCTCGGCGAACTTGAGGGCATCACACAGGCTCCTCCGTCATTTGGCATGACTGGACGCACAGAGATTGCCAACGGTGCTACACTCTCAGCCAATGAGGGTACAGTCATAACCTGTGAGACTAACGATATGACGGTCAATGTCACCGATGGCGCTACACCTTATATATATATAGACAACGCGCCGTCATGGACCCAGGGCTCGGCACCGTCAGAGGCCACTGCCACGTCATATCCTATCACTACTACCTACTATACCCACACTTTGAAGGGCGGAGCCTTTGCCGGAGATATGCGTCTCGTAAAGCAGGGTGAGGGTATCCTCGTTCTTCCTGCTGTGGAGCAGCGCTATACCGGACCTACAGACGTATGGGGTGGTACTCTGTCCTTTGATGGAACCCTGCTCAATTCACGCCTGTGGTTGAACCGTCTGACATCTCTTAACTCTGATGGAGGCCGCTTTATGAAGGGCATTCAGGCGGACTATGGTTCTGTCATACGTCCAGGAGGAGTGGAGGCTAAGGCCGGTGTCATAACAGCCGACTCGCTTATTCTGAACTTTGGCGCTATCTGTGAACTTGACATTTACAGTGAGGGCTTCGCTGCCGACCAGCTCAATGCACGTGTGCTGAAGGTCGAGAAGAAGATATGGCCCAGCGGTAATGGTCCGGAATACTCCACACCTGTGTTCCGCATCAACGCACATCAGCGTGATGGCGAGACAGCCATTGCAGATGGCAGGTATCTTCTTGGTACCATTGAGGCTGTGGATGGTGATGTTTCAAATATTGTCATAGAGGGTATGCCTAACCAGAAGACTGCGCTTGTATATGAGAATGGCGGTTTGTATCTTGATGTTAAGAATTACGTGGCACAGCCTGTAACATGGGTAGGTGACAATAATAGTAATTGGAATCTTGACGGAGACAAGAACTTCCAGAATAATGCAACGGGTGAGGCTTCAGAGTTTGTGACAGGTTCTGATGTCACATTCAATGACAAAGCCACTTCGTTTAATGTGAAGGTTGTGGGTAATGTCGCTCCTGCAAGCATCAGTTTCGCAAACACCAAGGCTTACACCCTTGATGGTGACAGCATTGTTGGCGGAGGTGAAATCACAAAGTCAGGTGTTGGTACCGTTACAATAAAGAATGTCAACCACACTGGTAACACCACCATCACAGAGGGTGCTCTGTATGTTGCCGGCATGGCTAATTCAATAGGCAGTGACTACGGTTCTCTTGGAGACATCACCAAGACAGTCACCATCAAGGATGGCGGCACACTCGGCATCAGCTCTTCCATGACAAGCGGACAGCGTATCATTGTGGGGCAGGGCACGATAAACACCCCGAGCGGCGTAACCTTCACACAGAGTGGTAATATCACAGCCTATAGCTCTTCTACTTCCGAACTGACAAAGATAGGTGCAGGTACATTGTCACTGCCAGCAAACAATGCCTATAACCGACTGGTTATCCAGGCTGGTACGGTGAATGCAACAGAAAAGGACAACATTACATCTCTGCCATCCACTGTAGAGTTCCGTGGAGGTAATCTCGTTGACCCGAACAGTGAGGATTCTTATTCCACCAACAGGGCAAACTTCGTAGTGCCAAGTGGCAAGACCGGTTCTATCCTTACAGATCCTCGTTGTAGTTATACTGGCCGTCTTACAGGAGCAGGCACATTCACTGTTATTTCTGGTGGTGTACGTGACTATTTCCAGGGCGACTGGAGTCAGTTTGAAGGAGAAGTTGTTGTGAATACAAGGAAGCGCGGTTCGTATGATCCGGACTTCGTATGGGATAATAACTACGGTCTCCCTTACGCAGTCCTCAATGTGCCTAACGGCTATGAGTTCAAGAACAATGGACACAATGTGGCAGTGAAGAGTCTGAAGAACACCTCTGCTGCCTCCGGTACTCTTAGCGGAGCAGGCACATATATAATAGGTGAGAACTACAACAACAACCAGACACCATACAACTACATCAACAGTCCTGTGACATACCGTGGTCAGGAGGGTTGCGAGCTTCGTGTTACCTCAACCACAGCAGGCCGTATCAACCAGACCATTACGGTAGAGTCTGGCGCATTGAGGTTTACTGGTTCTTCCAGCAGCACCACTCTGTGTAACGGTAACTTTATAGTTACTGTTAATGGAACAGGCAAGGTATATGGCACTAATTCCAAGTTCTATGCCGTCAAGGTGCAGAACGGTGGCGTGTTCTCAATAACAGGAACCTCCGATACACCTACAACGGTTAAGAATGGTAATGGTACTACCACTATTCAGAAGGATGGTATCTTTGAGTTCAAGATAAGAAGCACCTCATCTTATTCCAAGTTCGAGTGCGCCAATTACCTGCAGTTCCAGTCCGGAGCTATTGTAAGGGTACGTCTTGATGATACTTTCACACCTGCTATAGGCAACAGCTTCACTCTGTGGAAGGCTGCAAAGATAATGGGTTGTAACGCTACTAATATCACTCTTGAACTGCCAGAGCTGCCAACAGGCATGATGTGGGATACTACAGCACTTTATGCGGCTACAGGTGTCCTTTCCATCGTTGAGGATCCAAGCACCTCTATCTCCGGAATATCAGGCGATGCAGTTCTCGAGGCCGATGTGGTTGGCATTGACGGTACAGTCATTGCACGTATCAAGACTACCAAAGCCGCTATGCGTGACGATGTGCGCAAGGCCACAGGAGCGGCCGGCACATACATCCTCCGCTTTGTGTCTGGAACCACAACGCCAAATGTCACTGTTGCTGTAAAGTAAAGAAAACATAGATGAAGACTTCCCTGAAACAGGGGAGATATTGTAAAGGGCAGGGGAATTGCACACATATTCCTCTGCCCTTTTTCTAATTTTTATTCTCGCCCCATTGTTCCAATCCCCGTTCCTGTTTGGTTAGTGTGTATAAAAAAGAACAGAACGAAGGGTGTGGCGTTCCAAAAAGGATAAATAATGTTTCACGCATTCTCCTGAAACCATCATTACTATATTTGGAACAATTATCATCCTGCCTTCCGTAAACAATTCGTACCTTTGCATTGCAAATAAAGATAAAGGAGCTGGTATGCATTAGCAGTTGATGCAGTGTCTAAACTCCATGCGGCTTCTACATACTACTATACTACGTACTAACCTCTGCCTTGATTAATGGAGTAAAAGGCAAAGAAACCATTAAACATTAAAGCTATGATTAGGAAATTACTTTCAACATCCCTGCTGGCAGCCCTTACTTTTGGGGCCAGCGCCTACAATGTTGACGACTTCGTCTATACCAACACGGCGAAGTATCAGATACAGGGCGCCAATCTGGTTGTGAATGGTAAGTTCAACCAGGGCTCAACGGGCATGGACGGATGGAGCGCCACTGATGCAACGACTCCACTCGCACAGGTGTTTAACATGACCGAGGGCGCAGTGAACGGCTCCAACAGTTTGAAGGTGCTGCCGGGGCAGACCTCCCTTGCCTCTGGTATGTACCAGCAGATAGGCGTGGATATGGGCGGCACATACGTTGTCACTATTCGTGTTTTGGGCGCTACGGCAGGTTATACCGACCTTGACCTGACAGGCGGTAACACCAATTACATCAACGCCTATTTCAATACCGACGGCGCACTGGCCACTGCCGGTGGAGATAAGAATAAGGAGTTAAGTTATGGCGAGAATGGTGTCAACGGCGGTTACGGCTTCAGCTACGGCACCGACGGCTTCACAGAGGTGACATTCGCCATCGACGCACCCCAGGGCGGCTTCATCATTGTCGACTGCCGCGGCCTTGCCGAGGGGCTGGAGATTGCCGATGTGGAGTGCCATCTCGCACAGAATGTGTATGACAACCGTATCGCGGAGCGCCGTCTTGAGTACATCAACAAGTATCTTAACGCCTTAGACCTTTCACAGAGAGAGGTCTACGAGGATGTTAAGGAGGCCATGGATGGAGTTAAGTCTGGTCTGGAGGCAAATGTCTCTGCCGATGAAATGGAAGTGGTTATGCAGAACCTTGACGACTTATGGAATGAGTTCGTGGGCGTTAACTTTGAGAATGTGATAGACTTCATTCCAACAAAGGACGGCAGCGCAAATACCGGTAACAATTCAGCCAACTGGATGAAGTGGACATCCAAATGGCAGAAGCTCAACCAGTATAGCGGTAAGGCCCCTTGGACGTGGAATACCGACCGCTGGGCTCATAATGGGACGACGGTAGACTCTCCTATGACTGTGGGGTGGCAGCGCAATGCAAGCGGCACATGGGATAACATCGCCACGCTGACCGCAACTCTTAACAAGGGTGTTTACTTCTGGGGCGTTTCCGCAGATGGTGGCATGGCTACTCTTAACAAGGAGCGCTGGGAACGCTCCATGGCCAAGGAGTGCGCCAATGTGCAGCTCTTCTTCAATGGTGACACCACAGAGGCGTTCAAGCTCAGCCCCGCTGTCTGTAAGGATTATGTCTACAAGTATGAGGTTACAGAGGATGGTACGGAGCTCACTCTCGGCATCCGTTGTAAGATGGATAACAATGTAGAAGGATGCTCCATCAATTTCTATTCCCCGGTTCTGTATAAACTGGTTCAGGAAGGCGAGCTGACAGAGGAGCAGAAGGCATATATCGAGGCGTTCAACATACAGCTTAATGCTCTTGAGGGACGTATCGAGCTTGCAAATGGCTATGTCGCAGAGGATCAGAAGGAGCGTCCATGGGGTAAGGAGGCACTTGCGGAGGGTCTGAAGGAGACGCAGAGCCGTTATGACGCATGGAAGGCCATGACACAGGACGATATACTCGTTGCCATGGATAACTTCGAGAATATCGCTGACGCGGTGATGAATGACGGCGTGCGCTACCTAAACAACAACTACATCACTCCGTTCACTAACTTGAACAAGCCTTTCACCGACATGACAGCGGCCATTACCACTGCCAATGCCACAAAGGAGGAGCGCATATACGGCAGCTCAACCATGAGGGAGCAGCTTACAGCCAAGATATCAGAGGCACAGTCTTTCTATGAGGGAAAGCTTGTGGTGCCATTCTCTACAGAGGACTCACTCGCACTGATAAATGAGAGACAGGCCCTTGAGGCCATGGTGGCCGACTTCAAGAATGCCATCGTCGCCACCAACCTTGTGGACATAGACTTCAATGATACGCAGATCAATACTGTAGAGGACCCGACTGGCGAGACCGTTACATACTACACCGTTGAGGGCAAGAAGGGTACTCTGGTTATGACAGACGCTGTAGGAAAGAACGGCTATGCCCTTGGCTATAGCGGTACAGACTCTCTCAATATGCTGCGTGTGGGTAACAGCAAGGCGACAGTGGAGATTGCAGGCGCTCCCGAGGCTACGGAGTCTGACATTGTCAATGTCAAGTTTGAATACTATTTCGGTGGTCTTACCAAGAGATATGCAGGCTTCTACCTGATGACAGAGGAGGGGGACACCATTACGGGCCTGTATATATGCAGGTATGACAAGAAGGACAAGTACAATCCGCTGGGTATAGACTATAAGAACAAGATCAACAGCGTCACATCTTCTAATGCACCTATCGCCGCAAGCAGCAACAAGACAGAGTTCAATATCGTCATCGACTACGGTGCACGTGAGATTTACTGCACCACATCCGGCAGCAAGGGCACGGAGACGACAGAGAAGTTCGCCATGTCAAGGCCTCTGAAGCTGGCTAAGTTCGTCCTCCAGTCCGACTATAACACCGATGGCCGCCGATGCTGGTTCGACAATCTGAAGATAGACCGCATCACTGCTGACGCTACAGGCGTTACAGAGGTCGCTCCTGCTGAGAAGTCTGTAAAGACAGATGCCATATATAACGTGGCTGGGCAGAGAATCGCAGCTCCTGCAAAGGGCCAGATCTACATCCAGAACGGTATTAAGCACGTCAAGTGATGATGTGGATAGTATAATGAGCTTAGGATAACCTTTTATTTCATTCATAGATATCACTGTTTTTGAGCCTCCAGTCAGTTTTGACTGGGGGCTTTCGCGTTCATGATTATGTGTTTTTACATATTCCCATGAAAGAAAACTGTTAAAAAACTTGCAAGTGAAAAAAAAAAAAACTAACTTTGCAGCGCTAACTACAACGAACATAATTTAATTCAAAATACAATAGTCAAAACAAGAAGCCGGTATTCATCAGCTGTCGATGCTGTGTCTATGACTCCATGCGGCTCCTACATACTTTATTTGCATACTAACCTCTGCCTTGATTAATGGAGTGAAAGGCAAAGTAATCATTAAAGCTATGATTAAAAAATTACTTTCAACATCTTTGCTGGCTGCTCTTGCTTTGGGCGCCAACGCCTACAATGTTGATGACTTCGTCTATACCAACACGGCGAAGTATCAGATAGTGGGCGCTAATCTTGTTGTAAATGGTAAGTTCGACCAGGGCACAACTGGTACCGACGGATGGAGTGCCACAGACGCAACGACTCCACTCTCCGCTGTATTCAACATGACCGAGGGCGCGGTTAACGGCTCTAACAGCTTGAAGGTGCTGGCAGGTCAGACAGCCCTTACTGCTGGTATGTACCAGCAGATTGGTGTGGAGCAGGGCGGCACATACGTTGTCACTATCCGTGTCATGGGTGCTACAGCAGGTTACACCGACCTTGACCTTACTGGTGGTAACACTAACTACATCAACGCTTACTACAATACCGATGGCGCACTGGCTACTGCGGGGGGTGACAAGAATACTGTCCTTTCTTATGGTGAGGGCGGCGTCAGCGGCGGTTACGGCTTCAGCTACAGCACCGAAGGCTTCACAGAGGTGTCATTCGCTATCGACGCACCTGCTGGTGGTTTCATCATGCTTGACTTCCGCGGCCTTGCCGAGGGACTGGAGATTGCTGATGTGGAGTGCCATCTTGTAAAGAATGTGTATGACAACCGTATCGCGGAGCGCCGTCTTGAGTATGTAAACAAGTATCTGAATGCTATTGACGTTTCCAAACTTGTGGACGCAGAGATTTATGGTGATGTGGTGGCTGCCATGGAAGAGGTTAAGGCTGGTGTAGATTCAAACGCCTCTGCCGAGGAAATGGAAACGGCCATGGTTAACCTTGACGAGATATGGAATGTGTTTGTTGCAGAAAACTTTGAGAATGTGATAGATTTCATTCCTGCAAAGGACAATGCATCCAATGAAGGTAATAACTCTGCCAACTGGATGAACTGGACCGGCAAGTACAATAAACTGAACTCTAACTACAACGGTAAGGCTCCATGGTCCTGGAATACCGACCGCTGGGCACATAAGCAGACCGCAGTTGGCTCTCCTATGAATATAGAGTGGCAGCGCAAGGCAAGCGGTGATTGGGATAATTTTGCCACACTGACAGCAACTCTTAATAAGGGTACCTACTTCTGGGGCGTTTCCGCAGAGGGTGGTATGGCTACTCTTAATAAGGACCGCTGGGCACGTTCTATGGCTCAGGAGTGCGCCAATGTGCAGCTCTTCTTCAACGGTGACACCACAGAGGTGTTCAAGCTAAGCCCTGCTGTACGTAAGGATTATGTCTATAAGTATGAAGTGGCAGAGGATGGTACAGAGCTGACTCTCGGCATACACTGTAAGATGGATAATAATGTGGATGGTTGCTTCGTCAGCTTCTATTCTCCTGTAATATACAAGGTAAAGGCTAAGGATGAGTTGACAGAGGAGCAGAAGGCTTATATTGCGAGATTCAATACCCAGCTTGATGCTCTCGCAGGACGCATTGAGGTTGCAAAGGGCTATGTCGCAGAGGACCAGAAGGAGCGTCCATGGGGTAAGGAGGCACTTGCAGAAGGTCTTACAGAGGCACAGAACCGTTATGACGCATGGAAGGCCATGACACAGGATGATATCCTTGCTGCAATGGATAACTTCGAGAAACTTGATGAGACAGTGATGAACGACGGTGTGCGCTACCTTAACAACAACTACATCACTCCGTTCACCAATATGAACAAGCCTCTCACTGATATGCCTGCCGCTGTGGAGGCTGCTACAGCCACAAAGGGAATGCGTATCTATTCAAGCTCTACAATGATGAGCCAGCTGACAGCAAAGATTGCTGAGGCACAGAATATGTACAATGAGAAGCTGCTGGTTCCATTCTCTACAGAGGACTCACTCGCATTGGTAAATGAAAGGGAGGCTCTTGAGACTATGGTGATTGACTTCAAGAACGCTATCTCTGCCACAACTCTTGTTGACATTGACTTCAATGGCGCTACAATAAACACTGTTGAGGATCCAACAGGTGAGACTGACACATACTATACAATCAACGGTAATAAGGGTACCATGGTTATGGTTGACGCTGTAGGTTCAAATGGCTATGCTCTTGGTTACAATGGCACCGACTCTCTCAATATGCTCCGTTTAGGAAATAATGAGGCTACTGTTGCAGTTGCAGGTGCTCCGGAGGCTACAGAGTCTGACATCGTAAACGTGAAGTTTGATTACTATGTTGGTAACCTTATAACAAAGTACGCTGGCTTCTATCTGATGTCAGAGGAAGGCGATACTATCACTGGCCTCTACTTCTCTAAGTATGATGGTGTAGCCAAATACAACCCTATGGGTATTGACTTCAATAACAAGATTAATGGTGAGGGAAGAAGTGGTCAGGACAATGCATATATCGCACAAAGCAAAAACAAGACTGCGTTCGACATCGTTATCGACTACGGCGCACGTGAGATATACTGCACAACATCTGGCACCAAGGGTACTGCAACAACAGAGGTTATACCAATGACTAATGTCCTTAAGATTGGCAAGTTCGTTCTTAACTCTGACTATAACAACGCAGACCGTCGCTGCTGGTTCGATAACCTGAAGATAGAGCGCATTGCTGCTGATGCTACAGGTATCACAGAGGTTGCTCCTGCTGATGCAGCTGCCAAGACAGGTGCAATCTACAATGTGGCTGGTCAGCAGATCTCCGCTCCTGCTAAGGGTCAGATCTACATCCAGAACGGTGTTAAGTACGTTAAGTAATGATACTGTGAACAAAATGAATTAAGACAACTCTTTATTTCATTCATAACATTACGGTTTTGGGCCCATCCGCCATTCACGGCGGGTGGGCTTTTTGCGTATTATGATAAGAGGCATATAGCTTTTGGATATAGCCTATCCCCCATAACTCATGACTGACAGTTCATCACTCAAAACTCACAGCCCCTAAACTCATAACTCATAATTCATCACTAATAACTAATCACTGTTCCCGTAATCACATAGCTTTTACCAAGTAATTTGATAGTTATTACATGGTAATCTCTATGCTTTTACAAGGTAATCTGATAGCTATTACAGTGCAATCACATACAAATCATAACCATTAACTGATAATTCATCACTCAAAACTCATAACTGTCTCCGTAATTTGATAGCTATTTATAACTCGTAACTGATAATTCGTTGCTAATAACTGGATAATCAGCGACCAATGGCTGATAATTTGCCACTCACAACTGAACAATTTGCGACTAATAACTGACAATTCATAATTTATAACTGAAAGCGTGCCACTCACAACTCATAATTCATAACTAATAACTGAAAACTAATAGCTCACAACTCCCTTCCCTCCTTGCATTTAACACAAATGTAAATTTATTTGAAAATATAATGTTAAAAAGTTGCGTGTTTCAGTTTTTTTTTGTTATTTTGCACATTAATTAGTGTGCGTAGTGGGTGAACTGCGTACAGACTGCTGTTAATTGCGTTCTAACTCTCTGATAATAAATAATAAAATAACTAACTATATCAATCTTTTATGAAAAAACTCATTTTATGTGCATCTCTCGTATGCCTCGGAATGATGTCGTCCTGTCAGAAGGACGAGCTGGTTCCTGAAGGGACGAAGCCGGAATGGCTTGGCGAGAGCATCTATGAGGAGCTTCGCACCGGCAATCATCTGTCCGGTACGTTCAACACGTACTTGAGGCTGGTTGACGATTTGGGGTACGGCGAGGTGCTCTCCAGAACTGGTAGTAAGACGATCTTCCCTGCCAATGATGAGGCTTTCGCCAGGTTCTTCCAGAACAATCCCTACGGTGTCAGCTCATACGAGCAGCTTAGTGACGGCATGAAGAAGCAGCTGCTGTACTCTTCCATGCTTGACAACGCCATGCTGGCAGGTATGCTGTCAAACGTCAGGGCGGATGACAACAATGTGAGCAGGGGCGTGGCTATGAAGCACGAGACCAACATCTCTGTCACAGACTCTGTGACTACATTGTATAACGGAGCGCAGATGCCGCAGAACAACACCTACTGGGACTACTACCGCAGCAAGGGTATCAACGTGGTGTATGACGCTACCAAGCCGATGATGATACACTTCACACGCGAGCAGATGCTGGCTAACAACATCACCACCACAGGTGTGGACTGTGACTTCGGCATCCTGCGTGGTGAGAAGATAGGAACGGCTGTCAACAACTCTGACACCGCATATATCTTCCAGACAAAGATTGTCAATCAGGATGTGACCTGTACCAACGGTTATGTGCATCAGGTGCGTGATGTCATTGTACCTCCGGGCAATATGGCACAGGTGCTGCGTACACAGGGCAATACTAAGCTCTTCTCCCGTATCCTGGACTATCACTGTGCTCCATACTATGATTCCAAGACTACCAACGACTATAATGCCTGGGCTCTGCAGAACGGCCGTCCTGTCGTGGACTCCATATTCCAGGTGCGTTATTTCTCACAGGCACGCTCACAGGGTAATGAGGGAAACCTGTTAGACCCGACAGGCACCTTGGTGCCAACAGAGAAGAGACTGGCCTGGGATCCGGGATGGAACCAGTACTATCCTTCCACAAATGCAGCCATGAGTCTTGCTGATGTCGGCGCTATGCTGGTGCCTACTGATGACGCTATAAAGGAGTACTTCCTGCCGGGTGGTGGTGGCGCATACTTCATTGAGCTGTATGGAAGTGCCGCCAACACCGAGGAGAACCTCCCGCAGAACCTTGACGCACTGTTCAATAATGGCAATGGCGTGCTTACACGTTTTGTGAACAACCTCATGCTGAACTCTTTCAACAGCTATGTGCCAAGTAAGTTCGGAACAATAACAAACCAGGGCTCCGGTGACTTCATGGGACTTACCAAGGACAACCTGCAGGTTACGGACGGCAAGTATGACGTGGTGGTTGCCAATAACGGTGTGATATATAAGTTGAGTGCCATGGTTGCTCCTGATGAGTACCAGTCAGTGATTGGTCCGGCACTTACATATCCTGATATGTCTGTCATGGGATACTTCTCTAACGATAAGACATCCGGTTCCACACAGTCCATCTTCGGCGCGGATATGTACTACTACCTCATGGCTATGAAGGCAAACTACCTCTACTTCATACCATCGGACGAAGCCATGAAGCACTGTTTCATCGACCCCATCTCACTTGGTACAGCAAGGCCACGCGCCCTGGCATTCTACTCTCATGTGGAGACAATACCCGGAACAGAGCGTACACAGACACTGTATGGCGTGAAGATGCATGACTTCAACATCGAGACGGGCGAGATTTCCGCCACTCCGTACGACGAGAGTGTCACGAACATTGTGACGAGCAACAACACATCCGCATACGCCTCACAGGTCTATGACCTCCTTAACTACAACACTGTGGTGCTTGACGAGAATGAGGAGATTGAGAATGAGTATTACCTTACAAAGCATGGCGGTGCGATACGCATCACAGACTTTAGGGAAAACGGTGGCGTGTACTCCGGTACAGTAGCAGGCGGCGCGCAGATAGACAACGGCGTGACTCCTGCAAGGATAGAGCAGGGATGGAAGGAGAAGAACGGCTGGGCCTTCAGGCTTGACAACGTTATACAGCCCGCCATCATCAGTGTCAACTCACTGCTCAACAAGAACGAGGACCGTTTTGAGTCTTTCTTGAATTTGTGTGCCGTCTTTGACGATACTGACCTTATGGAATGGGCTGGCATAAGCGGTTCTGCCGGAGAGACGGGCGGTACAGCACCACAGCAGAGATACATTGTCTTCAACGGTAAGGGAGGCAAGGCGCTTGACTTGAATGTGAACTTCTTCAACGGATACAACTATACCTTCTATGCTCCAAATGAGACCGCTATGGAGAAGGCGTTTGAGATGGGACTGCCAAAGTCAGAGGACCTTACTGCCATATATGAGAAGTATGCCGACAATGAGGATAACTTTGCAGAGGACGAGGTGCAGGAGGCAAAGGCCGAGCTGCTGAATAAGCTGAATGCGGTGCGCGCGTTCATACGCTATCATTTCCAGAACAACTCAGTATTTGCTGACAAGAATGTTCCAAGGACGACTTACCAGTCCATGTACTCTTCAGAACTGGGTATTCCTGTGAATATCGTGGTGGAGAGCCATAATGGAAGACTGACGGTGAAGGACAATGCGCAGAACGAGATTGTGGTTGACGCTAACAACTCTGCCAGACTGTCTAACAAGATGACACGTGACTATGAGTTCGACACCACTAAGGAGAATGCAAAGTCTATCGCGGTTTCTTCATTTGCCGTGGTTCATGAGCTGGACAGGCCACTCTGCTTTAATGCGAATAACCGCTATGACTCACAGTGGAGTACTCTTACAGCAAGAAAGGCCGCTGCGAGGAACTATTCACAACTTGTAAAAATGGCTAATAACTTAAAAGACTAAATACTATGTCAAAATCAAAAGTCCTACTGACACTTCTATTCTGTGTCCTTGCCCAGATTGGCATGGCGCAGAGTAGGGTCATATCAGGTACGGTAGAAGACTCCATGGGCCCTATAATGCTTGCAAACGTTACGGAGCGTGATGCTAATAACCGTATTGTAAGTGCTGTACAGACTGATATGATGGGTAACTTCTCTATGGAGATAAAGAGCCCGAAGAATAAACTTGTCATCTCATACGTGGGTAGCAAGACAAAGACCATCACCATCGGTGACCAGACAACCTTTGCCATCAAGCTGGAGGATGAGAAGACTACACTGACAGAGGTGACCGTGCGCGGACGCCGTACAAGCTCTGGCGGATTGAATATTCCTAAGAAGGAGATGACAGTGTCACAGCAGACCTTCAACCTCTCAGAGGTGGAGGGTATGGCGTTCACATCTGCCGACGAGGCTCTGCAGGGTGAGATTGCAGGTCTGGATATCGTGTCTAACTCCGGTAACCTTGGTGCGGGCACTACAATGCGTCTGCGTGGTGTGACAACAATCAATGGTAATGCGGAGCCGCTCATCGTTGTTGATGACAAGATCTTTGACAATCCGGACGAGACATTCGACTTCACTAACGCCAATGAGGAGGAGTATGCATCCCTGCTCTCTGTGAACGTGGAGGATATCGCAAAGATTGACGTGCTCAAGGATGCCGCCGCTACAGCGGTATGGGGTTCTAAGGGTGCCAACGGTGTCATCATGATTACAACAAAGCGTGGTAGCCGCGGTAAGCCGCGTGTGAACTTCTCCTATAAGTTCACGGGTACATGGCAGCCTAAGGGCTATGACCTGCTGAACGGTGATGACTACACCATGCTGATGAAGGAGGAGTACTATAACCCTAACCAGTCTAACACTGCTACGGCAAACATCCGTGAGATAAACTATGACAAGTCATGGGCGGATTACGAGAACTGGAACAACAACACCGACTGGGTGGACGCTGTGACAAAGTTCGGTGCCATGCACTCATGGAACCTTAACATAACGGGTGGTGGACAGAAGGCGCAGTTCCGTATCTCCGGTGGTTATGACCGCCAGACGGGTTCTATCATACAGCAGAAGCTGGACCGTCTATCCACACGTCTTGTGCTTGACTATAATGTGTCTGACCGCATACGTTTCTCTACAAACTTCGCTCTGACATATACTGACAACCTTCAGAATTATGCAAAGCTGCTGGACATCGCGCAGAAGATGGCGCCGAATATGGCCATATACCGTCAGACTGCGGATGGAATGGATACTAATGACTTCTATATCATGAGCCCGCAGGGTACTCTGAACGGTAACACTCCTTATACTGGCAACTACTCTTCATACGAGCTGCGTTCTATTCGCTCATTGGGTAATCCTATAGCTTATTCAGAGCTGGCATGGAAGAAGGACCAGACATACCGTATCACTCCTGACTTCCAGATTAAGTATGAGCTTCTCGGCACTGGCAGTGACCAGCACCGTCTGACATTCAACGGACGTGTGGACTTTGATATCTACGCGCGTTCTGTGCCTGCGTATTGCGCTGCCGGCGTGTCTACAATGAGATGGGCCGATGACTTCGGATACAACACAAGTGAGACCAGTGAGAGCAACCGCCTGAAGATTGGTGCGCGCGCGGAGTTTATCTTCACTCCTTATTTCAAGAATCAGGATCTTTCACTTACTATGCTGGGACGTTATGAGATGTCCACACAGCACAGCACTTCACAGTTCGTGCGTCAGTACCTGCTGCCCGATGGCATAACATCATCAACGTCAACGGGCGCGATACCGTATAGTGACAAGGTTAACGGTCTGAGCAGTGGCAACAGTAAGGCTAACTCACAGAACTTCATATTCAATACGCACTTCTCATACAAGGGAATGTATAACATCGGCTTCTCTCTGCGTGCGGACGGTGACTCTAAGTTCGGTCCTAAGCAGAAGTGGGCATACTTCCCTGGTGTGTCACTGCGTTACAACATCTCTGACGAGAAGTTCTTTGAGCCTATGAGAAAGATGGTGTCAATGCTCGGTCTGCGTGCCTCATGGGGTATCGTGGGTAAGGCGCCGGATGCGGACTACCTTTTCTATAATACATATAAGACATCTGGCAGCTACTTTGGAGAGCAGGCTGCGGTGATGGATGGACTGAAGCTGGATGATCTGCGTTGGGAGAAGACTACTTCATATAACCTTGGCTTCAACCTTGCTTTCCTGAACGACATCATCGAGGTGGACTTTGACTATTATCACAAGGACACAAAGGATCTGCTGCAGAAGGATGTGGCAATTCCTTCAACTACCGGTTATGCGAAACTGGCATATCAGAATGTGGGCAGCATGACCAATGAGGGTTGGGAGATCAATGTCAGCGCTAAGAAGTTCATCAAGGTCGGCAAGTTCTCTGTAAGCGCCGGTGTGAACCTGGCACAGAACTATAATGAGATTACAGAGATGGACCAGCGTGTGCTTGACGCCATCAACTCTGACTGGACTGCCACAAGCCGTGGCACATACCAGAACCGCATACAGGTGGGTAATCCTCTCGGTTCTATATATGGCTACCGCTACAAGGGTGTGTACCAGTATACTTACGACTATCTCACAAACCTGAGAACAGAGAAGGGCTGGACTACAGACCAGTTTGAGAGCAACATCAACCAGATGCTGGCAGAGGGTAAGACAATGCCGGTTGTCGTTGGTGCGGACGGCAAGGTCATCATGCAGGCTAACGGACTGCCGCAGAGAATGGTGTATAACTTCAATGACGGTTCTTCTACATACCAGTTCCAGGGTGGTGACGCCATTTATGAGGATATCAACCACGATGGACAGATTAACAGCCTTGATATAGTTTATCTTGGCAACTGTATGCCTAAGATTAGCGGTGGCTTTAACTTCACATTCCAGTATGGACAGTGGAGCCTGAAGACACGTTTCATGTTCCGTGCGGGCAATAAGGTTATCAACATGGCACGCCGTGACCTTGAGAATATGTCAACTGCATACAACCAGTGCTCTACAGTGAACTACCGTTGGCGTAAGGATGGTGACGTGACAATGATACCACGCGCTATCTTTGTATACAATGACAACTCTGCCTACAACTATCAGGGATCAGACCGCTTCGTTGAGGATGGCTCATTCCTGCGCTTCCAGAACCTGCAGATTGGTTATACATTCCCGAAGAAGGAACTGAAGAAGTGGGGCCTGAACCAGTTGCAGTTCTATGTGACTATGAACAACCTCTTCTGCTGGACCAAGTACTCTGGTGTAGACCCTGAGATCTCTACAGGCGGATGGGGACTGGCTGAGGACAAGTCTCAGACACCGCGCTCCAAGTCATTCACTGCTAACATCAACATCGGATTCTAAAAAGACAAACTCATGAAGAAAATATTATCAGTCATATTAGCAAGTTTTGCCATGGTGTCCTGTGTTGACACTGTACTCCTTCCGGACGATAAGACGGTGGAGGAAGATTTCTGGCAGACAAAGAGTGACGTGACGCAGATGATTAACGGAGCGTATGCTTCAATGGCGAGCTCTAATATACAGCAGCGCCTTCTCATCTGGACGTCACGCTCAGACGAGCTTAATGTAAACTCCGCTCTGAACAACAGTAATCTTAATCAGATTAATTCTGCGAATATTCAGACCACTAATGGGTACAGCAGTTGGGGAGACCTGTATACTGTCATCAACAACTGTAACCTTGTGATCAGCAAGTCTGCGGATGTGATGGATATAGACCCTAACTATCTCGAGGGTGATCATCTGAACAGTGTCGCACAGATGAAAGCACTGCGCTCACTGTGTTATTTCTATCTCATACGCGTATTCCGTGACGTGCCACTTATTCTGGAGCCGTATAAGGAAAGCTCACAGGATATGAACGTGCCGCAGTCTGCTCCAAGTGTTGTATTGGACCAGATCATAGCCGACCTTGAGGAGGTGAAGGACCATGCCTTGTCTACACAGACTGTCAGTGGATGGCAGCGTAACGGATATTTCACCCGTGACGGCGTGTATGCGCTGCTTGCGGATGTGTATTTGTGGAAGGCCTCCGTATATAATGACGAGGCAAGCTATGACAAGTGCATACAGTGCTGTAACGTGATACGTAAAGATAGAAGCACCCTCTTCGGCGGCATTTCATCACCACTTAGTCTTGATGATGACGGCTTCAATCTTATCACTTATGGTAATTATAGCACGATTTTCATTCCATCTTCCAATAATAGCAGTGAGTCTCTGTTCCAGATACAGAATACAGACAATACCGGTATATGCAATGTGTTCTTTAAGTATAAGAAGGATGTAAGAACTCCGCAGCCTTACTATTATACCAGTGAGGTATATGCAAAGATAGGAAATGGAGATAACTTCGTCTTCAATCATGACAACTACAAGCATGATGTGCGCGGATTTGCAAGTATATGCAGCTTCAATGCTTCATCCGATGAGGGTTTCCTTATCCGCAAGAATATAGCTAATACTCCTTTTAATGCAGCAACAAGCGGAGAGATGACTTCCGTGCCTGCATTTGATAGAAATTATGATGGCTTTGCACAGAACTTTGTCATATACCGTGCTACGGATGTGATGCTGATGAAGGCAGAGGCTCTTGTACAGAAGGCAAGGCTGCATCATGATAACAATGTGGCTCTGCTTGACCAGATTGCAGCGGCTACTGATGAGGCACAGAGGCGTGAGCTTGCTGACAGGCTGCTTGAGGTCAACAAGACAATATCCCAGCTTAATGTCACCGCTGCGCGTCAGGTGCAGATTGTGGCTACACGTGCGCTTAATGACATTACGCTTGTTAACAGTCTTGTAGACTCTACAAGCTACAAGGTGTCTGATGCTCCATTCGACGGCAATGATCTCACTGCGTTTGTAAACAGACAGGTTAACACCTTCAACTCTTTTGAGGTGACGGCAATGAATCTGGAGACTCTGGTGATGAATGAGCGTGCACGTGAGCTGTGCTTTGAGGGTAAGCGCTGGTTTGATATGCTGCGTTATAACTATCGTCATGTTACAGGCGTTAATTACAGTACCATACTTGGACAGATGGGAGGTAATTTCGTAAGGAACTATGACGAAATGCTGAAGCTCATAGCACGCAAGTACACATCAGGCGGCGGATCTGCTGTCACAGCAAAGATGCCGACAGAACCTTATCTGTATATGCCTATACTGCAGAGTGAGATGGATGTCAATCCTGCTCTTATTCAGAATCCTGTTTATACGGATGGCGGTACAACAGAAAAGAACTAATAATTCAGTAAACATTGACAATCATTATGAACAAGAATATATTTAAAATAGCTCTTGGACTGGTAGTGGGTTCCGCCATGACTCTCACCTCCTGTAACAAGGAGCCGGATGAGTCAAACCTGTATACATTTACAGGTCAGACCATTCAGGATTATCTGCAGGCTAATGACTCTATCTTCCACCAGTTCAATGTAATCATGCAGCGCTCTGGATATGACCGCATGATGGCGTCATACGGCGAGTATACCTGTTATGCTCCTGTGAACAGCGGTGTGGACAAGTACATTGACAGCCTGTACAACGACCAGGAAGCGAAAGAGCCGCATAACGGACTGACAGAGAACAGTATCAACGGCCTTTCTGATGAGCAGTGCAGGGAGATAGCTCGCTATCACCTCTCTGCTATGAAGAACGCTTTTGTCGAGGACCTCAGCAATGCCAGTGGCAAGGAGGTGTCAACAATGATGAACACACCGTTCATATCTAAGCTGGATGATGACGGAATGGTGCGTTTCAACAATGTCGCTGTGGTAACGTCATACGACAATGAGATGACTAACGGTTATGTGCACGTTATAGATAATGTCATACCGCGTACAACACGCCGCATATCAGAGGTCATAGAGAAGCGTCCGGAGTTCTCTCTCTTCTTCGAGGCCTTGGAGAAGTGCGGACTTCTTGACTCGCTCATGCTGGACAAGAAGACCAATGAGGATGGCTCTGAAAAGACTTATAGCCTTGACAATATCAATGGACGTCCGGGTTCAAGCATGGCAAGCGGACAGTATTATGTGCCAAAGGAGTGTAAGATAAAGTTCACTGTGTTCGCAGAGGACAATGATGTCTTTGCTGCTGCCGGTATCCATAACTTTGATGAACTCAAGGCAAAGTGTGTGGAGTGGTACGGTAATGCGGACCAGTGGTATGACTACCCTGGTAAGAGTGAGCATCCTATCAGCACCGGTGACGACTATGACAATACATTCAATGTAGTGAATATGTTCCTGCGTTACCATATAATAAAGGCTGGTATGTCAGTTTCCAAGCTTGTGTATGAGCGCAACCCTTCCAATGAGAACTGGAACTTCGCGTTCGGCGGTGAGCCTTTTGATTATTATGAGACGATGCTTCCTCATGCTCTGATGAAGATTTGGCAGCCGTTGTATCAGAATACTGGTGCGACCACCAATATTTGGATCAACCGCTGGCGTGAGCACAACACATTGACCGATGAGGTTGGTACATTCGGAAGCGAGGCTACGCACCAGATAAGGAGAACTGGCTGCATGGTGGTTCGTGCCAAGTCTAATATTCAGACCTTTAATGGATATATCCATACCATCAATGCGCCATTGGTATATGATTATGATGTGCCTAACGGTGTGCTTCATGAGCGTTTGCGCTTTGATACAGGTTCAATGTTGTATGAGCTTATCAACAATGATATCCGTTTTGCTACCACAGCAGAGATTGGTGCCATGAACCTTTCAAGTCCTGGTGAAGGAATTATGACACGTCTGCCGCTTGACTATTTCGACAACCTTGTCAGCTATAACACACAGACCAAGCTCTCATGGTACACACAGGGAGCATGGCGTGCATGGAATGCGGATCAGTTGTCTGGTTGGGACGAGAATGACTTTGCATTCCGTCTGCCACCGGTACCAACGGGTGACTATGAGATACGTATCATATATCCACCTATGGCGGCGGGAGGTCTGCAGCAGTACTATCTCGGTACTTCTAATAACCCGAGCTCAATGCAGCCGCTTGGCATTCCGTTTGACGCGCGATACCCGAACTCCACACTGCAGGAGGATCGTGACGCCACAGGTTATATGCTCTCTTCAGAGTTTGACGACTATGGCGTGGCATCAGACCTCGTGATGCGTAACCATGGTTATATGCGTGCGCCGGCCAGCTTCTCACGTGGTACGCTCAACCAGATTAAGGCCCGTATATCATCACCCGATGAGCTTATACAGACAATCAGTAACTGCTGTCGTTATGAGGAGGGTTATGGTACGAGCATGATGCGTAAGATACTTGGTGTGCGTCACTTTGAGCAGAACCAGGCATACTGGCTCCGTCTGAAGAACCTGCTTAAGGGTTATGACCAGCTTGGTTTCTCTGTTGACTTCATTGAGCTTGTGCCTGTTGACATCGTGAACAGTCAGGACTATACTGAGGACTGGTATTAATAATCAGATAAAATATAACAGACATTTATATGAAACATATATCAAAAATAGGAATGATAGTAGTGGCAGGCGGAATGCTTGCTGCTACTTCATGCTCCGATTTCAGCGATTATAATACAGCTGTCGGTTCAACTGATCCATCAGCAGACAAGACGCTGTGGGAGAATATTGCGGCCAATGAGAAGTTGTCAGACTTTGCAGAGGTCCTGCAGCGCGTGGGGTACGACAAGGTACTTAACGCTTCACAGACATATACTGTATGGGCACCGCTGAACGGTTCATACAACAAGGACTCGCTGCTTGCGCTTAGTGACGCTAAGATTGAGAGGGAGTTTGTCAATAACCTTATCGCTTACTATGCGCATAAGGAGACTGATCCGAACGACACCACTATCTTCATGCTTAATGAGAAGCTGCTGAAGTTTACTAACAAGAACAGCGGAGCGCTTGCATTTGACGCCAAGAGTATACTGCCTAATAAGGAGAACCCATCCGTGTTCAACTATCCAAGCCTCAATGGCCTGCTCTATACTGTATCTAATCCTGCCGTATTCCGTGCTAATGGATATGAGATGTATGGCGAGATGGCTTCTGTGGCCAGCAAGATGAACGAGTATGTCAAGAAATATGAGAGAGTATACCTTGATGAGAACAAGTCTGTGAAAGGTGAGATAATCGATGGCGTGCAGCACTATGATGACTCGGTTCTCAATGTGCGTAACAGTTTGATACAAGAAAGACTGAAGGCCAGACTGAATGATGAGGACAGTTTGTATACTGTGCTTATTCCTACTGACGAGGCATGGGACGCGTCTTATAATACTATTTCCAAGTACTATAAGTACATTCCTACAATAGCTTATCAGAATCTTTCACATAGTGATGTAGGTAATACCAAGGGTGGCAGCACGACAACATCCTCTGCAACCATAATGGCTCCTACTTTAGGTTCCACTACAATCTCCCTTTCTGCTCCACCGGCTGATGCAGAGTTGCAGAACACTGAAGCGTATTGGAATGACTCAATCACAAAATATGTCATGACTTATGATTTAATATTTTCTGAGACAATGAAGCGCTATAACAGCAAGCTTGTGACCCGTGAGCCTTTCACTGCGAAGGATACTCTGCTGACTACAGCGAAAAGATTCCTGCCGTATCCTGCACTGCTTGAAGAAGCTACGGCAGAGGTCAAGACTCTCAGTAATGGTCATGCACGTATTATAAACAAGTATCCATTCAGTGCGGAGACATACGCTCCAGTCCTGAAGACTCGTGAATCAGACCGTGTAGTTAATGCTCCTGGTTATGGTACGTCAAATTGGCACATGGATAATGTGCCTCCTGCATTATGTAGACTGGATGAAGGAGAGGATATGTTAAGATGGATTCGTACAGAACTTCCAGAAAACTCCAATTTCGCTCCAGAGCTTGACTTCTATTTGGAAGGCGTACTCTCCACTACTTACGATATATATATAGTGCTTGTACCGGGACTGGTTGATAATATGGACCCCAAACCATACTCACTGCGTGTTGACATAAACTATACAGATGCTGACAATAAGCAGTGGTCTGGCCGTTTTACAGGCGAGAAGGTTGTGACAGATGCAAGAGAAATTAGAGCTGTCAAGCCATTCCTTGTTGCAGAGAATAAGGTTGACACATTGAAGTTAGGCCGCTTTACCTTCCCAATATGTTATGCCGGAACAGGGTGTTCACCAAACATAAAGGTAATGCACTCGTTCTCCACCTTCACTTCTGCAAACAAGAGAAATTACGAGCAGAGGCTGCGTGTGGCAAACATTATATTAAAGCCTGTTCATGAGCAAGAAGAGAATGCAACTAAAGAAGACTAATTAGAATATGAAAAATACAATAATAGACATACTGCAGCGACAGAGTCTCAGACTCTCTCTCTGTGCTTTGGCAATGACGGCCAGCACTGTCTCCTATGCACAGGACGATATGGACGCCCCTGTGGAGGAGGAGGCTACTTTCAAGGCTCCAAAGCGTCGTGTTGTCAACGAGACGAATACGCTCGTGTCAGTGTCAGGTGTCGTGGTAGATCATGTCACCAAGCAGCCCGTAGCAGGTGTGCGCGTGCAGGCTTTGGCTGACAAGCGCTACACCGCCATGACTGATGCCAGTGGTAAGTTCACCATAAAGCTGCCGGACTTCGAGACATCACTCTTTGTACAGGCTCCACGCTATATGTCACAGCAGGTGGCCATCAAGAGTAATGATGAGAAGCAGCAGGTGAAGGTAAGCCTGCTCAGTGACAAGTTCAAGAGTATGTACAACAATGGAACGGAGTACACTGCCGCAAGCACATTCAACGTAAAGGGCGGTGGCATACTTCTTGATGACGAGATACAGTCAAACCTTGGTGCTGACATACGCTCTATCAACCGTTCCGGTGCTGCTGACGGTGGTAACGCAATGTTCATCCGTGGTCTGAACTCAATTAATGCCAATGCCCAGCCACTTATCATTATAGATGGTGTGGAGATGGATATGCAGCGTAGCCGTACAATACTGCACCAGGGACGCGCTTTCAATATGTTGGCAAATTTCTCACCGGAGGATATAGAGAAGGTGCAGGTGCTCAAGAATGCCACAGCTCTTTATGGCGCGCGTGGTGCCAATGGCGTTATCCTTATAGATACAAAGCGCGGTCATTCCATGGCAACACGCATTGATGCGAATATCTCCGCAGGAGTGATGCTGAAGCCACGTCTGCAGACAATGATGGATGCATCGCAGTACCGCAACTATGCTACAGAGATGCTTGGTACCATACCAGAGTTGAAAAAGTCTGAGAACCGTGACATCACATTCAATTTCCTGAATGATGATCCAAACGGTTACTACTATCAGATGTATCATAACAATACAGACTGGCAGGACGAAGTGTACCGTACCGCTATCACCCAGAATTACAATATCAATGTGCAGGGTGGTGATGATATAGGTATGTATAACCTCTCTGTTGGTTATCTTGAGTCACAAAGCTCTGTAAAGAATACAGACTTTGACCGTCTCAATGTGCGCTTTAACACAGACATCAAGATATTGTGGAACCTTGATACCAAGTTTGATATGTCATTCTCACGTGTCAACAACCAGTTGTTTGATGATGGCTTCGCTCCAAATCTCGGAGTAGGTACAGTTACATCACCGACCAGTCTTGCGGCTATCAAGTCACCACTCGTGACTCCATACCAGTACAACAAGCACGTGGGTGGTTTCACAAATCTGTTCTCTGACTATGATATGCTCTTCAGCCCTCTCAGTGAGAAGCTGTATGATAATGACTATGCGTATTCTCTTGCTAACCCAAGTGCTATAATATCAAATGCCGAGGGTGACAACAAGAACAGGGTGGAGAACACATTCTTCAATGTGCGCATTTCTCCAAAGTACACATTCAATGACAATCTGTCCGCAACGGTGGACTTCAGCTATGTGCTCAACCGTAACTCACAGCGCTATTACCGTCCGTCAGAGGGCGTGCCTCCATTCCTTGTGGAGGGTCTCGGCACAGTGTACAACCTGACTTCATCACTTTTCGCCAAGGAGACCAATGTGCTTGCTCATGCTCATGTAGACTGGACAAACAAGTTTGGCGCTCATGACATAGCAGTAGTTGGCGGTTTCCGTTATAACTACTTCTCATACGATGGCAGTGAGGCGAGCACACAGTTCAGAACATCACGTACAGACAAGAACCCTTACCTTACAGCTAACCCGTCAGAAGGATATGCAAACATATTTGGCGCCAATGATGTATGGAAGAATATGCAGTGGTATGCGTCTGCCGACTATGCTTACCGCAACCGTTACTTTGCTACCGTATCACTTCTTGCAGAGGCGAACAGCCGTTTTGGCGCAGTTGCTGATGGAGGAGTTAAGATGTTCGGTACACAGTGGGCTATATTCCCAAGCGTACAGCTTGGCTGGGTTCTCACCAATGAGGACTGGTTCCCTAAGAACTCATTTGTTGACTATCTCCGTGTTAATGCCGGCTTTGACATGAGTGGTAATGATGACATCTCAAATTATGCAGCCCGTACAGCATTTACATCAGTGCGTTACAACTACTCAGCCGTCGGTATGCAGATGACAAATATCGGTAACGATGAGATTAAGTGGGAGAACACCACTAAGTGGAATCTCGGCTTTGTAGCAAATATGCTCAATAACCGTTTCACTATCGGCGCAGATATCTATTGGCATAGGACAAAGGATCTTCTTACACTCAAGACATTTGACACACCTATCTCTGGTATAAATCAGTACTGGAGTAATGGAGGTACACTTGAGAACAAGGGTGTAGAGTTCAAGATCTCCGCAAAACCAGTTGCAACAAAGGATCTTACCGTTGAGGTAGGCGCAAGCATCGGCCACTATTCCAATGAGATCAAGTCATTAGTAAAGAGCAACTTCACTGACGGAGTGGTGAATTTCACTAATGGTGACTACTGTAACTCTGTGTATGGCAACAACAACATTCTCGTATCTGAAGGTAATCCAGTTGGTGTCTTCTATGGTTATCAGACAGCAGGTGTCTTCTCTACAGATGCAGAGGCAAAGGCTGCGGGTAATGACACATACCTTTATATAGAGGACGAGGCTGGTAACAGGCAGAACTTCACAGCAGGTGACGTTCATTTCATAGACCAGAACAGAGATGGTAAGATAGATGAGAATGATAAGATTGTGATAGGCAATCCTAATCCGGACTTCTATGGCAATATTTTCGCAACAGCGAACTACAAGCGCTTCACTCTTGACATGGGCTTCAACTTCTCTGTTGGCAATGATGTTTACAACTATCAGCGCAGCATTCTCAATGCAGGTTCAAACTTCTACAATCAGCAGATTGCAGAGACAGGCCACTGGCGTTATGAGGGTCAGGCTGCAGCTCTGCCAAAGCTTGCTTACGGTGACCCAATGGGCAACAACCGTTTCTCAGACCGCTGGATAGAGGATGGCTCATATCTCCGTCTGAAGAATGTCCGTCTTACATATCAGATACCTGTTCCTGAGTCATGGACATCATGGCTGCAGAACCTTGCTGTATGGGGTGAGGCACAGAATGTCTTCACTATCACCAGATATACAGGCAATGATCCGGAGTTCAGCATTGGCAACAGTGTGATGTATCAGGGTATAGACTGTGGCAACATCGCCCAGAGCCGTGCCTTCGTGCTTGGTCTTAAAGTGAACCTCTAAGCCAACGTTTAATGTTTAACGTATAACGAGACTATAATGAAAAAGATATTATTATCAATCATAGCAGTGTTCGGTCTCTTCTCTGTCACATCATGCGGAGATATGCTTGAGACGGACAATGACAGCATGGTGACAGATCCTTCTCTTGGTAGCAAGACAGACTCTGTATTCTATGCTCTTGGCATAGCGCAGGCCATGCAGCAGCTTGCTGACCAGTATTTCTATGTCGGTGAGATGCGTGGTGAACTTGTATCGCCAACGTCTGCGACTAATACAAACCTGCGTCAGCTGGCAGACTATAGTGCCAATACTTCAAACCGGTATGACAGTGCATACGTATATTATAAGGTGATAAACAACTGTAACTATTACCTTGCACACCGTGACACCACGCTTTATACCGGCAGTCAGAATGTGACCATTAACGAGTATGCCGCCGTGGCAGCATGGCGCGCATGGGCATACCTGCAGCTTGCCCGCACATACGGCGGTAATGAACAGAAAATACCGTTCTATACCCAGCCATTGACAGCGCTCACACAGATTAATGAGGACAATTGCGACAAGAAGACCCTTGTAGAGATTGTTGAGGAGCTTGCACCACAGCTTGAAAAGTTCTCAGGACTTGAAGTCCCCAATTTCGGAGGAACAAGTTTCGGCATAGGAACTACAAACTGGGGAAACTCCAAGAGTATCAATCCAGCAAGGATATTTGTGCCTGTTGATGTTGTGCTTGGCGAGATGTATCTTGAGGCAGGACAATGGCTTAAGGCTGCACAGCATTATTGCAAGTACCTTTGCGATAATCATCTTACAACGGAGAAGATAATGTCTTTCCCGCAATATAGTATGAATAGCTCCACCATGTCTGACCTGTTCCCAGATGATTTTCATTTCCAGTATAATACGATACTGGATAATTACGGTTCTGTATTTGCATCTCTCCCATCACCGATTGATGTAGTCACATATATCCCTATGGCCGTAAGTTCCATGCGCGGTACAATAACATCCATACCTCTCGCTTTCGGTTATGACTATTACTCAACAGATAGATCTACCATTTGTCCGAGAGTTGATGCCATACAGATAGCGCCGTCAAAGGCTTTTCATGAGTTGGTTGACAGCTCCATTTACTATTATTACCCACGGGATCCTCAATCACCGAATGCAGCGTATCCGTCAGATGTCAAGTATGCAAAGTTGGGTGACGGTCGTGCGTCACGTTATAAAGGCCGTAGTGATGTTGCTATCCTGAATATGGACATTAATGATACTACTAAGGTGTACATTAGCAAGAACAATACTGCAAACGTCTATTTGTTCCGTGAATCAACAATCTATCTGCACCTTGCTGAGGCGTTGAACCGTCTTGGATATCCAGAGTTGGCATTCGCTATTCTGCGTAATGGTATCTCCACATATCTTGAGGACCTTGTACCTGGAGCTAATCAGGATCCTGCCAATCCAAATCCCGCACCAGAGCCATACAAGTATATGACTCAGGCTGCCATAGAGCTTTTAAAGACGCAAGTGCCATTCCTTGATGCCACCAACCGTAACATCTTCGTTCCAGAGTCTACATACGGTATACACAACCATGGTGCAGGTACTGAGAACGCCGTGGAAAATGAGAACTTGATGACTGTTCAAGGTTCACAGGCTACTGCCGTAGGTTCAAAGAACAACCTCCACTATCTGCCAGAGCCGATAATATCAGCCAAGTTGGCGGAGTTGTCAGAGATTTTCCCCGACATAACCTTTGGTGGAACCAAGGCAGACACTATCAACGCCATGGAGGATATCCTGTGTGATGAGTATGCCAAGGAGTTCGCCTTTGAGGGTAAACGCTTCTACGATCTCCAGCGCATGGCCCGTCACAAGAATGAGAGCGGACTGTATGGAGGTAACTTCGGTTCAAGATGGTTTGCTAATAAACTTAAGGGCAACAATCCGGCAGTAGACCTCACGGTTCCTAAGAACTGGTATCTGCCTTTCAAGTAATTATTAAAAAGGAGTGAGCTCCTGTAGCTCTTACTTCTTAATGCAGACATATAACATTCAAGGGACATCCCCACAACTCTTTATCGAGTTACGGTGTGTCCCTTGAATGTTTTTTTATGAAAAGAAGGATTGGATGGACTGTTTATCCCCATAAAACGGTTCCATTCAACGCATATCGCTGATAAATTTATACTTTTTGCTGATAATCCTTGGTGTTCTCGGTTAAAATGATTACTTTTGCACAGAACAATATTTAGCATTTGCGCCTACTCAGTTTCATAAAGACGAGTGTAGAACGATGTAATGTACTGCTAACCAAAATTAAAAATCCATTAAGAATGATACGACGAAAAATTCTACGCCTCATGCTGTCGGCACTGGTATGCTGCCTTGCCGCCACAGCCAACGCAGATGCGCTTGCCGTCCTTGAGGCGACATTGAACAAACCACAGATACAGGAAAAGGTGTATGTACATACAGACAACAGCGCTTACTTCATAGGTGACACGCTGTGGTATAAGGCATACGTGGTAAGGGCCGACAACCTTCATCCCACAAACCTAAGCAAGCTGTTGTATGTGGAGCTGCTTACGCCTGACGGCTACCTTGTGGAGAGACAGCATATCGTAGTCAGTGACAAGGGAAACACGTGCGGACAGTTTGTGCTCAGGGACTCCCTGTATTCCGGCTATTATGAGATAAGGGCCTATACCAGATGGCAACTTAACTTTAACATTACAAAGAAGGACTACACTGTCGATGACCGTCTGAAGTTCTATGGCAAGGAAGCCGCAGAGACTTTCTTCCGTGACTATGAAGGACTGTATTCCAGAGTGCTCCCCATATATGAGAAGCCCAAGAAGACCGGTGACTATACAGACCGCTATATGGCTAAGCGCCCCAAGCAGCACGTGCTTAAGAGTAAGACAACGCTGCATTGCCGTTTCTATCCAGAGGGTGGACAGCTGGTTGAAGGCCTGCCATGTAATGTGGCCTTTGAGCTGACAGACAATAACGGACAGCAGTTTGACGTGCCCGGCACACTGTCTGACGGTCGGGTGATAAAGCCCACACACATGGGACGCGGCCAGTTCACGGTCACTCCCGGAACAACTGCCATAAAGGCCACATATCAATGGAATGACAAGCAGTATGTCTTCAATCTGCCAAAAGCCCAGCAGACGGGAGCCACCATTACACTAAATGTGGAGAAACTCACCGCCACGGTTCATGCCAAGGGTGTGACGCCGGCGGCATATACGGTGCTGTGCCGTGGAAGACTGATAACCTTCAGCCGCATGAACGGGGCAGGGGAGATAAAGATAAACGCAGAGAAGTGTCCTACAGGCATCAACGAACTGATAGTATATGATGCGGAGGCGCAGCCACTGGCCTCACGCCTGTTCTTCGTGAACCATCATGACTATGGCCGTGAGACGCAGCTCACCCTTACTGCGGAAGGTGAGACAGTGGGTCGGCAGACCACACTGAAGCCCTACGCGCCTGTGGAACTGTCCCTGACTGTACCCAAGGCGCAGGAGCAGTGGGCCGGCTCGTTCTCCATAGCAGTGCGGGACGCGCAGACAGACGAGAGAGGTTATGACAACGGAAACATCATGACCGATATGCTGCTGGCGTCAGAACTGAAGGGCTTTATCGCCAGTCCCGCATATTATTTCGCCGCTGACGATGAGCAGCACCGCGCGGATCTGGACCTGCTGATGAAGGTTCAGGGCTGGCGGCGCTATAAGCGTGCGGACAAGCTGCGCTATATGCCGGAGAGGGGGCTTACCTATGACGGAACAGTATATACCATACCCGAGATTGCCGACCTCATGTTACTTGACGATCTTGGCAAGGCCGGACATAAGACTGTTACCGTAGCCGACGAGATGATGGCCGAGCTGGAAGCCATGAGTGACAAGGCCTCCGAGGCGATGGCGCAGAGAGAGGAGACGGAGGATATAGAGGAGGGTCTTGGCATAGACCAGGATGCCACCGATGACGTGGATATAGAGTGGGCCGATGACAATGACATAAGACTGGGCAGCGGCCATGTAAGGCGCGCGGTCCTTGTGGAGGCTGAGATAGTAAAGGACGGCGAGACGGCCGGAGCTATCGCTACGACAGACCGCAACGGACGTTTTGTGATTAACCTGCCGCCATTCTACGATCAGGCCATTCTCTTTGTCAAGGCCTACAACCGTAAGGACTCGTTGGCAAAGAATATGCAGAGCACAGTTCCAGACAAGGGAAAGCTGGACGAGAGGGCTTTTCCAGACTATTTCGTAAGGAGGAATATGTTCTTCCCCGTGTTCTCGCAGCCTTATAACTGGTATCAGGTCAATTCGCCCGACCTGTTCTTTGTTGACGAGGATGATGACAAGGAGATAGCCAAGGGCAGCCGCCTGGCCGGCAACCACACCCTGCAGATGGTGGTGGTCAGCGGTAAGCGCCGCGGCAAGCGTGCCATAAACATGGCCAAGCCGGCCATTGTGCTGGATATGTATGAGGCGTATAACAACGCCTCTGACTACGGCCTGATGCTGGGAGTGGCCGACTTTAAGCGTATCCCTATGGCCTTAGCCACATATTTTGTGGGCAATATGGGGCGCCGCAACCAGTTCAATATCCGCGCCATGGTTGACGGCACGTCATTCTACCGCAACTATACCCCGATGGTTTCAGAGTATGACAAGCCCCGAACCACTACGGACGTGTTCGAGCAGCTGCGTCTGTCACGCATCAAGAATGTGCGAGTATATACGGACTATGACCTGCGTACCGACTCTGGTGACGTGACTGAGCGCCACTCTGCCGATGTGACGCTGAATTTGGAACTGGTGCCGGATAATGGAAAACGCTATACCTACCGTGACCGCAGGTATGTCATAGACGGGCTGACGTATCCAGAGGCCTTCTATTCGCCCGACTATAGCATGGCGATACCTGAGAAGCCTACGGACTATCGCCGCACACTGTACTGGAACCCTAATCCCAAGATAGCCGAGGACGGCACTTTCAAGGACCGTTTCTATAACAATTCCAGAGAGACGAGGGTGACGGTGAGCGCTACAGGAATGGATACCGGGGGAGAGGTGTACTACAAGTAGCGCAGGTGTCATGACACGTAAGGTGCCGGGTCTGTAACTGGTTGTAAAACAGATGCGTAGAAGGGGTGCTGTAAAAGCTATCAAATTACACGGTAAAAGCATAGAGATTACAGTGTAATTTGATAGAGATTACAAGGTAATTTGATAGCTATTGCAGCGGTAGTTGATGTATATATAAATTCATTATTAATCGGACTGTAAATTCAACGGGAATAAACTGAAAAATGTTATTGCCATATTACCATAAGAACAGGATAGAGGCAGGGTGTGACGAGGCTGGGCGCGGATGCCTGGCAGGACCGGTTTATGCCGCCGCTGTCATACTTCCTCCGGACTATCATAATGAACAGCTCAATGACTCGAAGCAGTTGACGGAGAAAAGGCGCTATGCCCTGCGCACGGAGATAGAGCGTGACGCTGTGGCATGGGCCGTGGGTGTGTGCACAGCGCAGGAGATAGACGCCATAAACATACTGCACGCCTCGTATCTTGCCATGCACCGCGCCATAGACCAGCTTGCTGTGCGTCCCGAGGTGCTGATAATAGACGGCAACCGCTTTGACCCTTATTATCCGGATGTGGACCATAGCAGTGTGGAGTGCTATGAAAACCAGGCGCTGCACTTTGACTGTCAGCCGCTGCCGCATACCACTATCGTCAAGGGAGACGGCAAATACCTGTCTATAGCCGCGGCATCCATACTTGCCAAGACCTACCGTGATGACTATATGAACGCCTTGGCGGAGCGCTATCCCCATTATGACTGGCTGTCCAACAAGGGCTATCCCACGAGGAAACACCGTCAGGCGATAGCGGAATACGGGATTACCCCGTTCCATAGAACCACATTCCGCCTGTCGTGAGACGGGATGCTTTCAGGATAATGAATATATAATGATGAAGAATGACATTCTGATGAGCCTCGAGAAGGCAGTGAGGCCTTCTGTAAAGACAACACTGTGGCTGCTAAAGATAATGATACCGATATCACTCGCTGTAAGGCTGATGCAGTATTATGGCGTGATAGCGTGGCTGGCGCAGTTCCTTAACCCCATCTTCCAGTATATGGGTCTGCCCGGTGCGTCCGCCATTGCGTTCCTCACTGCCGCCTCTGTTACCACATACGCAGGCCTTGCCGTGATGCTTAGCATGGAGCTGACGCTGCGTGAGGGCACCATTCTTGCCCTGATGGCACTGCTTTGTCATGCCCTGCCGTTGGAGTGTGCGGTGGTTAAGAGGGTTGGCTCCAATCCGTGGAAGATGGCCGTGCTGCGTATAGTGGCCGCGTTCGCTGCCGCCTTTTATCTTAATTGGGTGCTGCCTGCCATGCCGCAGCCCTTTGTTGTGCATCCAGTCATGGCTGGTGATGTGTCTGTATGGACTGTGCTGACGGAGTGGGCGCTGTCGTCAGTGAAACTGTCGCTGATGATATTCACCATAATCTACTCGCTCATGGTTTTGCAGCGTCTGCTTGAGGCGTATGGAGTTATGCGTAAACTTGTCCGTCCCTTGCGTCCCGTCATGCTGTTCTTCGGCCTTCCCGAGAATGCCTCCTATCTGTGGCTGGTGGGTAATGTGCTTGGCATCAGCTATGGTTCCGCCGCAATGGTGGACCTTGAGGAGAGCGGCCAGATAAGCCGTGAGGAGGCCAATGAGGTGAATTACCATCTGATACTGAACCACTCCATGCTTGAGGACACCATGGTGTATGCCAGTTGCGGCGTCTCCGTCTTCTGGATACTGTCCACCCGTATGCTCTTCGCCTTTCTTCTTGTGTGGGGCAGGAAAGGGGTTAAAGGACTGTGTGGACGCTATTTTAGCGCTGTCACCAAAACATAACATGGGAAAATTTGGTTATTCGGGGATTTTATTGTAACTTTGCAGCAACAAAACGACAGAAAGAACAATCATTATATAGTAATATGTTAAGAATAGCAGTACAGTCCAAGGGACGTCTTTATGAGGATACGATGAACCTCCTGAAGGAGACAGGTATTAAAATAAACAGTGCGCGCCGCACTCTTCTTGTGCAGTCAAGCAATTTTCCGCTTGAGGTGCTCTATCTTCGTGATGATGATATACCGGAATGTGTGGCAAGTGGCGTTGCGGACATTGGCATAGTGGGCGAGAACGAGTTCATAGAGCGTGGTGAGGACGCAGACATTGTCAAGCGTCTGGGCTTCTCCAAGTGCCGCATATCACTGGCCATACCCGAGAATGTGGACTATCCCGGAGTGCAGTGGTTCAACGGTAAGAAGATAGCCACATCATATCCGAAGATACTGAAGAAGTTCGCGGACGAGAATAATATAGACATAGACATTCATGTCATACAGGGTTCGGTTGAGATAGCTCCCGGCATAGGCCTTTCTGACGGTATCTTTGACATCGTGTCAAGCGGCTCCACACTTGTCAGCAACAAGCTGCGTGAGGTGGAGGTCGTGATAAAAAGCGAGGCACTGCTCATAGGCAACAAGGAACTCACACCGGAGAAGCACGAGATTCTCGAGGAGTTCCTGTTCAGAATAAAGAGCGTTCTGGTGGCCGAGGACAAGAAGTATGTGCTGATGAATGCCCCGACAGATAAGGTGGACGAGATTACGAGCATCCTGCCGGGCATCAAGTCACCCACGGTGTTGCCACTGGCTACGGACGGATGGACCAGCATACACGCTGTCGTTGACCAGAAACACTTCTGGGAGATAGTAGGACAGCTGAAGGCGGCAGGTGCAGAGGGCATCCTTGTTCTGCCTATAGAGAAAATGATACTGTAGGATACTGTCCGGCTATGTGTACGGACTAACCATTTATTACGGATTGTTATGAACATTATACGTTATCCTTCAAGGGAACAATACCCTGCAATCTGTGAGCGTCCGCACCTGGATGTCTCACAGCTTAACACCACTGTCGCCACGGTGCTCGCTGATGTTAAGGTGCGTGGTGATAAGGCTGTCATTGCATACGAGGCGAAGTTTGACAAGGCGGAGCTGTCACAACTGGCCGTGACGGAGCAGGAAATGCAGGAGGCGGAAAGCCTTGTGGCTCCGGAATTGAAGGCGGCCCTTGTGCTGGCACATGACAATATAGCCAGGTTTCATGAGGCTCAGCGGTTTGAGGAATGCCGGGTGCAGACAGCGGCAGGAGTGGAGTGCTGGCAGAAGAGTGTGCCCATTGAGAAGGTGGGACTGTACATTCCCGGTGGCACAGCGCCGCTATTCTCCACCGTCCTCATGCTGGCAACGCCTGCCAAGATAGCCGGTTGCAGGGAGATAGTGCTCTGTACACCGCCAAACAGGGAGGGAAAGGTTAATCCTGCCATCCTTGTAGCGGCGCGCGTGGCTGGAGTCAGCAGAATTTTCAAGGCCGGAGGAGTGCAGGCCATAGGAGCTATGGCATACGGCACGGAGTCTGTTCCAAGGGTGTACAAGATATTCGGGCCGGGCAACCAGTATGTGATGGCGGCCAAACAGCAGGTGTCCCTGCATGATGTTGCCATTGATATGCCCGCAGGACCAAGTGAGGTGTGTGTCATTGCCGATGAGACCAGCAACGCATCATTCGTTGCCGCTGACCTGTTGTCGCAGGCGGAGCACGGCGCGGACTCGCAGGTTATACTCATATCAACATCTGAGGATATGCTTGACAGGGTGATAGAGGAGACGGAAAGACAATTGGAGCGCCTGCCGCGCCATGAGATGGCGGAGAAGTCACTTGCCAATTCACAGTTTGTCCTTGTGAGGGATAAGGCGGAGGCAATGGAGTTAAGTAACGCATACGCTCCGGAACACCTGATAATAGCCACCAGTGACTATGAGGAACTGGCGGATAAGGTTATCAATGCCGGCTCTGTATTCCTCGGAAACTACGCCTGTGAGTCAGCGGGAGATTATGCCAGCGGTACTAATCACACACTGCCCACGCACGGATATGCCATGGCTTATAATGGTGTTAACCTTGATTCCTACAACCGCAAGGTTACTTTCCAGCATCTGACGCCTGATGGTATCAGGACAATAGGGCCAGCTGTGGTGTGCATGGCGGAGAACGAGCAGCTTGAGGCGCACGCCAACGCGATGCGTCTGAGGGTGAAGAGCGTTTCATTAGAATAAATCCCATAATATGATTTGATGTCAGCGGAACATTCTAAAGACGAACTGCTTGGCCTTTTACGCCAGAATAACTGTGAGATGACACTTCGGCAGAAGTTTCGTCTCACAGTGCTTTTGAGTGTTCCGGCGGTGATTGCGCAGTTATCTTCAATAATGATGCAGGTGATAGACGCTGCCATGGTGGGCCATCTAAGTACAGACGAGGCCGCCGCTGTGGGGCTTGTGTCTACCACTATATGGCTGTTCAGCGGCTTGATTTCTGCTTTTGCGTCGGGATTTGCCGTGCAGGTGGCCCATAGGGTGGGTGCCGGTGACATGAGTGGGGCGCGTATGGTTGTGAGACAGGGCATGGTTTCGGGGATAATGTTCTCCTTACTCCTTGTCTTTGCAGGCCTTTCCGTGGCACCGTGGCTGCCGCTCTGGCTTGGAGCGGATGCTGCAATCAGTGCAGATGCGACGAGATACTTCAGTATTTTTGCCTGTGGAATGCCTTTGATTGTCCTCAACAGTGTGGCGGCCGGCAGTCTTCGGTGCAGCGGAAATGTAAAGGTGCCAAGTGCCCTGATGGTGATGCTGTGCACACTTGACGTGCTTTTCAATTACATATTTATCTTCCGCTGTGGCATGGGGACGGCCGGTGCGGCGTATGGCACGCTCGTTGCATACGCCATAACGATGCTTGTGATGGTCTACAGCCTCACGTTCAGAGACAGGCATCTGCGCTTTTCCAATGACACTGCGGTGCACGGGCTTCGCCATTATATGCCAAGAAGGGAGATAGTGGGCAGGGCCGGCGGCATAGGGCTGCCCATAGGGCTTGAGCGTACCATGCTGTGCACGGCTCAGATAGCCATAAGTTCCATCATAGCACCCTTTGGCAGTGTTGCCATTGCTGCCAACACGTTCGCCATTAATGTGGAGAGCCTGTGTTATATGCCCGGTCATGGCATCTCAGAGGCGGCCACTACCCTCGTAGGGCAGAGTAAGGGGGCGCTGCGCCGTGACCTAATGCACAGCTTTGCGTGGATTTCCATGTTCCTTGGTGTCAGTGTTATGGCGTTCATGGGACTTGTAATGTGGGTGTTTGCACCCGGGATGATGTCCGTAATAACACCCGACGCGCAGGTTATAGCCCTTGGTTCGGAGATATTGCGCATAGAGGCGTGGGCGGAACCGTGCTTTGCCGCCGCCATCATCGCTAACGGAGTGTTTATCGGTGCAGGCAGAACGCTTGTCCCAAGCCTCATGAACCTGTGCAGTATATGGGGTGTCAGGGTCACATTGACGCTCGCCCTGGCCCCGACAATGGGCCTGCGCGGCGTGTGGGTGGCTATGGCGGCCGAACTATGTGTACGTGGTACGATATTCGTCATTAGGCTTTGTACAAAAGGGTGGAGCCGTATGGCGGAGGTAAAACAGAATAAATAAACAACAAAGACATACAATAATGAAGACACTACAACAGCTCACAAGACCTAATATATGGTCTCTGGCGCCATACAGCTGCGCCCGCAATGAGTATAGCGGACGTGAGGCGCGCGTGTTTCTCGATGCTAATGAGAATCCATACAATGCTCCATACAACCGTTATCCGGACCCTTTGCAGCTGGAAGTGAAAGAACGTCTGTCCAAACTGAAGGGGGTGCCGCAGGAGTGTATATTCTTAGGCAACGGATCAGACGAGGCCATAGACTTGGTGTACCGCTGTTTCTGTGAGCCGTGCCGCGACAACGTGGTGGCGATAGCTCCTACCTACGGTATGTATCAGGTCTGCGCGGATATTAATAATGTGGAATACCGCACGGTACGCCTTGATGACGACTTCCAGATACAGGCAGATAAGCTCCTTGCCGCCTGTGATGACAATACGAAGGTTATATGGATGTGCAGCCCGAACAATCCAACAGGCAATAATCTGGACCGTGATGAGGTGCTGAAAGTGGTGGAACAGTTCCAGGGACTGGTGATTGTTGATGAGGCATACATAGACTTCTCACGTGAGTCTTCCATCGCACGCCAGCTGTATAAGTACCCAAATCTGATAGTCTTGCAGACAATGAGCAAGGCATGGGGCAGTGCTGCCATCCGTCTTGGAATGGCTTTTGCCAGTCAGGATATAATATCCATCTTCAACAAGGTGAAGTATCCGTATAATGTCAACCTGCTAACGCAGCAGCAGGCCATCCAAAGACTGACGGACATCACCGCCGTTGAGCATTGGGTGAAGCTGTTGTTGCAGGAGCGCGGACGCATGATACTGGCATTCAGCGAGCTTAAAATATGTAAGAAGGTATATCCGACAGACGCCAATTTCTTCCTGGCTAAGGTGGAGGACGCGCAGAAGACGTATGACTATCTTGTTGATAAGGGTATAATAGTGCGTAACCGCACCCGTGTCACACTCTGTGAGAACTGCCTGCGCATCACTATTGGTACAAAGGAGGAGAACAGTGAGCTGCTTGGAGCGTTGAGGGTGATGCTGTGATAGGGGTTATGGTTGATGGTTTTAGGTTATAGGTTGGTGGTTTTAGGTTTTAGGTTAAGGACCATTATTAGCACTTAAGACCCACAACCTAAAACCGTCAACCTAAAACCTGTTTCCTGTTCCAGTTTATTAGGAACAGGGTGTCGGTGGCACGTGTGAAGGCTGTGTACAGCCAGCGAATATAGTCCGGAGTGAGCATATCGTCAGTCATGTATCCCTGATCTATGTACACATGACTCCATTGTCCGCCCTGCGCCTTATGACAGGTTATGGCGTATGCGAACTTTATTTGTAGGGCATTGTAATACTTATCCTCACGTACCGCTTTCAACCTGTCTGCCTTTCGTGGTATGTCCATATAGTCCTCCAATACATTCTCATACAGTTGTCTTTGCTGTGCCGCTGTCAGCGCGGGCGCATCGGTGTGCAGCACATCGAGAATGGCGGTGAACTGCATCTCGCTGTCGTTATAATCAGGAAACTGCAGCGTGAGATCAGCAAAGCGGAAGCCGTAGAACTCACGTATGTTGCGCACACGCCGCACCAGGGCCATGTCGCCGTTGGCTATGAAGGAACATCCGTCAGTTTGCTTCTGCTCCTCTACACCATCACTTTGTTTGGGGGTGAGGTAATGATTCTTTACCACCATTATGCGGTCTCCCGATGACAGCTCGCCGTCATGGTCCACCACTTGTGCCCTTATGCCATTGTTATATATTGTCGCGCGCTTGTTGCTGCGTGTTATAACGATGGTCTCGTCCATTCCAACCTCCCTGTAACTTGTGGACAGACTGTCTACAAGTTCTCCTCCATTCACAATCCTTATATCCGCAAATCCATTAAGCCTGACCTTAGGCAGCCCCGTAACCTCATTGTGGGTAATCAGCCTGCGTATCACTGTCGCGTTCCAAAGTATTCCACTCTCCTGCTTCTGCCTTACCACTTCAGAGAGGTCACATTCATAAATGTCCAGCCCATAGCTGCCCACTACCCACGCCTTCAGTGCCGGTGCCTCGTCCTCTCCCACTGGCGGCAGCTGCGCAGTATCACCAATCAGCATCATGCGGCACCCCTTACCGGAGTAAACATAGCATATAAGGTCGTCGATAAGTCCGCCACCGCTGCCTATGAATGACGGCATTCCCTCCACAGGTATCTGCGGCATGGTGCTTATCATTGATGCCTCGTCCACCACAAACAGAGTGTCCCTGTGCATATTCACATCCAGATTGAAATCCCCTTCTATTCTCTTCTGCCTGTAAATCTTGCGGTGTATCGTCGCGGCAGGCATTGCGCATCCCTGCGCCAGCACCTTTGCCGCGCGTCCCGTCGGTGCCATCAGCACCACCCTTTGCCCCAATGCCGTCAGCGTCTGCACCATAGAGGCCACCAGAGATGTCTTTCCTGTTCCGGCAGAACCACGCAGTATCATTGCCGGCCTGTCGTTACGGGAGGCAAGGAATGCCGTGAATACATCCAGTGCATTCCTCTGGTCGTCGGTAGGCGGCAGTCCGAAGCGTTGCAGCACTATGTTCTTGAACTCTGTTGTCGTCATCAATGTAGTGTGTTATCAACGAATGCAAATGTATAAAATATCCATTATATTTACAAGCAAAAACGTTATTTTCTTTCTGTGTCGTCCATCTTTTGTGCAACTATTTGTGCCAATGGATTTTTTTTTGTACTTTTGCAGTGTAAAGTTTTTACCATATCATCATGCCAACACCAACTTTTGTCAACAATACCCTCACCATACGCACCGGCAATGGCACGTTATCGTTTCTTGTGCCCGGGTCAGACGGTACCTTGTCGTACCATCCTTACGCCGTGAAGAGCGGTATGTCCCTGTCCGCCAACCTGCGTGAGGCGTTCCGGGAACAGCCTTATCTGCACTCTACCTTCAAGCATACACGGCTCATGGTGTGCACTCCCATCGTCCTTGTGCCTAAGGATGACTATCTCAACACGGAGAACTTCGATGCGGAGGCCATGTACAGCAGTGTGATGACAGGACATAAGGGTGAGGAGAAGATTAGCATAGAGCTGAGAGAACTTGACGTTATATCCCTGTTCTCTGTGAACCGTGACCTGAAGATGGTGGTGTGTGACAACTGCGAGCAGGTGGATGTGGTGAATGTGATGCTGCCCGTTTGGTGGCATCTTTACAAGCGTTACTACCAGAATGGGGAGCGGCGCAAGCTCTTTGCGTATTTCCATGACAAGCGCGTTGACATCTGTAGCTTTGAGCAGCGCCGTCTGCACTATGCCAATGTCTTTGACGCACAGCACGCGCACGATGCCCTTTACTATCTGCTCTTTGTTTGGAAGCAGCTTGGCATGGATGCAAAGGAGGACGACCTCTTTGTGGTAGGTGATGTACCGCATGGCGACTGGCTTATGGGCCGTCTCTCCTCATATCTGGCACGGGTTCATGTCATCAATCCCGTTGTGGATCTTAACCGCTCTCCATTGTCCAGAATGGAGGGTATGCCGTTTGACATGATGATAAAAACATTCTGACTTATGCGTATAATTACAGGACTATACAAGGGCCGTCATTTCGAGGTGCCACGCTCGTTCAAGGCACGTCCCACTACAGACTTTGCAAAAGAGAATATCTTTAATGTGCTGAATGGCTACATGGATTTCGAGGATGCCACGGCACTCGACCTTTTTGCAGGTACGGGCAGCATCTCTCTCGAACTCCTGTCACGCGGATGCGGCGACGTGGTCAGTGTGGAGATGGACCGTGACCATGCCGCTTTCATCAAACAGTGCATAGAGAAGCTCGGCACATTGGATCACACCCTTATCCGCGGTGACGTGTTCCGTTTCATCAAGAGCTGCCGCAGACAGTTCGACTTTATATTTGCCGACCCTCCATACGCCCTGCCTTCTCTGGACCAGATACCTGACAAGGCACTGCCACTGCTTGCTCCCGATGGCATATTCGTGCTGGAACATGGCAAGCAGTATGACTTCTCGCAGCACCCGTTCTTCATAGACCACCGCGTGTACGGCAGTGTCAACTTCTCCATATTCCGCAAACCGTTGTCCGGGGAATAGCCCCTCAGACCGCCATATTATAGCAAACAACTTTGATAGACCGCCAGACTATAGAACGAATAAAGGACGCCGCAGACATTGTCGATGTGGTGTCAGAGTTCGTGTCGTTGAGAAAGGTGGGTGCCAACTATCGTGGTCTGTGCCCCTTCCATAACGATCACACGCCATCGTTCTATGTCAGCCCCTCGCGCCGCACGTGCCATTGCTTTGTTTGCGGTGAGGGCGGAGACAGCGTGGGCTTCATCATGAGGCACGAACAGCTGACTTATCCCGATGCGCTGCGCTGGCTGGCGGGCAGATACCATATAGAGATAGAGGAGAAACAGCTCACCGACGAGCAGCGTAGGGAGCAGTCCGAGCGCGAGGCCATGTTCATTGTCAACGAGTGGGCGGCAGGATACTTCCACAATGTGCTTGAGAATGACGTTGACGGACGTGCCATAGGCAAGCAGTACTTCCGTCAGCGCGGCATCAGAGACGACATAATGGAGCGCTTCCGTCTGGGTTTCTGCCTCAATGACAGGCAGGCCATGGCGTCAGAAGCACTGAAGAAAGGCTATAAGCAGGAATATCTGCTCAAGACGGGACTGTGTTACAGCCGTGACAACGGTGAGTTGGTGGACCGTTTCGCTGGCCGCGCCATCTTCCCCTGGATAGGTGTGAGCGGAAAGGTGGTGGCCTTCGGCGGCCGTGTGCTTGACGCGCGCACCAAGGGCGTCAACCAGAAGTACGTTAATTCACCTGATTCCGACATATATCATAAGGACCGTGAGCTGTATGGCATATTCCAGGCCAAGAAATCCATAGCGCGTGAGGACTGCGTCTATATGGTTGAGGGATACACGGACGTTATCTCCATGCACCAGTGTGGCATAGAGAACGTCGTGGCTAACTCTGGTACGGCGCTGTCCGAGCACCAGATACACATACTGCACCGCTTCACCACCAACATAGTGCTGTTATATGACGGTGATGCGGCAGGCATAAAGGCCGCCCTGCGCGGCACGGATATGCTGCTGAAGGAGGATATGAACGTCAAGGTACTGCTGCTTCCCGATGGTGATGACCCCGACTCCTTTGCACGAAAGCATACTGCGGAGGAGTTCCGCACATACATCTCCGAGCATCAGGTGGACTTCATAGAGTTCAAGACACGCGTGCTGCTTGAGGGAGTCACAGATCCCGTGAAGCGTTCGGAGGCCATATCCAGCATAATAAAGAGTGTCAGTGTCATAGGTGACCCTATCGTGCGCGCCACCTACATACAGGCCTGCGCATCACGTCTTGGCATACAGGAGCAGACACTGATAGCCAAGATGAACGACAACATCCGTGACTATCGCGATGAACAGCGTAAGGAGGAGGAGAGACGCCGCCGCAATGCTGCCGTTCAGGCGCAGGACTACAACTCCACAGGACAGCAACCGTCCATGACAGACGGCAGTGTCACGGCCACGGACAGCGCCGCACAGCCGTCATACGGATATGATGATATGCCCCCACCGGATGCGTTTCTGCCGCCGGAGGCATTCAGTACACCCCAGTCACAGCCTGTGGGCGGACAGCACGCCGAGGTCAATGCACGACTGGGGGGGACACGTTCGGAGGCCTCCGCAGGAAAGATGGAGACGGTATCGGATATGCTTATAAGGGCAGTGGTAAAGCATGGGCATGAGATACTCTTTGATAACGTGGAGACAGAGGATGGAGGCACCACGTCACTTACGCTTGCGGAGTATGTCAGCTATGACCTTGCGGCCGACAGTCTGGAGTTCAGCGTTCCACTATACAACAGGATTCTTGATGAGGCTGTAACCCATTCGCATGACGAGGACTTCAATTCCGAGAGGTATTTCACCATGCATCCGGACTATGAGGTGTCTTCCAAGGCCATACAGTTGACGGCGGACAGGGTGCTGTTGTCAAAGAGTATGCAGGTAAAGTACACGGAGGACACGCTGCGCGACCAGACCACCCACCTGCTGCTCGACTTCCGTCAGGAGCTGGTAAACGCAAAGCTCGCACAGCTGCGTACAGACATCGCCATGGCATCCGGTGACACCGAGAGGCAGATGCAGCTGATGAAGGAACTGCATGAGACGCAGAAGATACGCAATGCGATAGCAAAGAAGATTGGGGGCAGTGTACTGCTGCAATGAGAATGCGGCGTTACAGTCTGCCTCCAATCTGTTTTTCAGTATTATCGCGCAATCATTATCCTGCGCGTTTTCATATTATGGCGTATCAGATAAATGCCAGGTTTCAAGTCCTTCTTATTGTTATAGACTTTAGAACCGTCAATTCTGAATATCTCTGTTTCATCAGTTCCAGTGGCTTCAGGTTCAGATAATGGGAGAATAGTGGTGGCATCCTCGTTGAAAAGACGTATATTATCAACAAATATACCTCCATTCTCAATGTTGGCGTTTAGCTTATATCTGAATTTATCACCCTGCGGCGTATATGGAATCTCTACAGTAGACCAGTTATTTGTATTTTTGTTTATACTGTACATTTGATGTTCCCCATCCACATCTTCTATATAGAAAGAGAACATCTGACTGTTCAATAATGAAGTGGCGTTACAATTCACATCAAACTTTATGGTGTACCTGTTCCCTGCGTTAACATTTATGTATGGACTTGTCAGTTCGCTTTCATTGATGCCGTTCCCTTTGTACAGGTATAACATCAGTATGCTTTCGCCATCAGTAGGATCTGGTATATGTTCTGCATTTATAGCAAAGTCTCCCTTCTTGTATTTCCTCCATGTCTCATTACCGGATATCGAAGTTATAGAGAACCTGTCAGATATATTTGTCTCGAAGCTCTCCTTATATATAACGTGTGGTTCTACAGGAGGGTCAACAGGGTCAGGTTCTGTTGTTGTGTTTCCGCTTGTGGAGAATGACACACTTCCATCATGACTGTTAACTTTGATGTTGGATATTGCAACTGTTGCGGCACTTCCATTCCATGCTATTGCCGCAGGCGATGATGTGGCGGAGAACTTCGTTTTGCCTGTACTGCCGGGGAAAGGACATTCATCAGAGTTTATATTTCCATAATCCTTGTTGCTTGGTTTAGAGCCAGAAGCGCATACGGGATACAGACATTGAGGATGTGACGCATTCACAGTGTTTGTAGAGTTGTGTGTGTCTATATAGGGATGTACATGATATACCATCAGACCTTCTCCCGGAAGCGCAGCGTCAAACAGTTGCTTTTGTCTGTTTTCCAACAAGAAATAGTCTCCATTACTGCCTGTTTCCATTCTGTAAACAACAGAAAAATCCGCATTGTCTATGTCCATCCGTGGCATCGTAATCTGTTGGTCTGCCTCCAAAGTTTTCAGCTGGTTCCATCCAAATACAGTACTCCTTACGTAAGGGTTGAAGTTAGACGGTGTCTTTCCGTCATTGTTCCAGCTGCCGCTTGCCATTATATCCCATTTGCCAGTACCTTCATATTCTCCTCCAGTCCCATAGTTAGTGTCGTAATAGTCCATTGCTCCGAGTGCGTGTCCAAGTTCATGGCATATTACTCCGATGTTGGTTATGTTTTTCCCCGTATTGCCTCTTAGTTCCGGTGAGCATGAGTATCCAGCCAGAGTGATGCCCATCTCGTTTTGAAGTGATATCCTGCCAGGATATTCATGAGCCCAGATGGCATCTGATGATGCTCCCGCCTCTTCTCCATAGCCTGCGTATATAATATGTACGTTGTCAACGACTCCGTCACCGTCATTGTCATACTGTGAGAAGTCTATTCCAGCCGGAAGGTTCATCATTGCCTCTATGCACAGCTCCAAAGCATGGGAGTCGTTACTCCCGTATGTACTGTTAGCTCCATAATATCGCATGGGGTGCGCTGCGGTATAAGGGCCGTAGATGTCAGAGATATAATCCAACTGTCCTTGTGATGCAAATCTGTAATAGTCACGTACACTGCCCGTAGCACCATCAACATGATAATCTGTCTGATTGAACAGGTTGTTGAAATCATCATATTTATTTCTGAAAGGAACGTCAATATATTGCATAAGTATGACTAAAGCATGGCGTTCGCCAACAATCTTGGCATTACTTTTACGTTCCGTCCTATTAGAGGCTTTTCTAATGTTCGCCTGTTCTATATGTTCAGGAAGCAGTCCTTTAGGACATGAGGCTTTGAAACTCTTCAATTCCGCCGTCTCATCTTCCTTTGCCATAAGTTTGAATGATGATTTTATTGCTTTACCGTTATCAGACTGTTTGGCATACCACCAGCCTTCTGAGTCATTAAGTATGCTGTATCCGTCATTTGTCATGGCATACTTCATGTGTTCATCGCCTTTAAGCGATATTTCCACATTCTTGCCATTGTCTGTTCTCACTGTAACCTTGTTGGGATAGGCAGGAACAGCTGTGGCTTCCTGTATAAAGCAGCAATATCCCAATATCATTATGGCTAATATGATGATAAATCTTTTCATGCCAAGTACGTGTTGTTATGTGGGTCACCGCTTATCCTTTATGTGCGATGACCCACATTTAATGTTTTTATTTGCTTAGTTTGCTTGCTATTTTTTCAACTTCTGAACGTTTGATTGTCGTTGGAGCCTGTGCGGCATCTTGTTGTGCCTTTGACAACTGTGCTGCACTTCCGTTACTTATTCGTCTTACAAACCCCGTGACATCAGAGGAAATGCTTCCGTCTTTAAATACACCTTGTGCGTATGCCATATAATATGGCAATTCGAGCATAAATATAGACGTGTATGTAAAGGTGTTGTTATTAGGATAATTCAGTGTTATTTCCCAATCTAAATTCTCGGCAAGCCAGTGCTTCTTATTATATTTTTTGTAATAGTTTATTTCAAAAGCATATACAGAATTAGGTTTTATATCATCAGATGCTCCATAGATAACATTGTATGTGTTACAATAACCTTTTTTAGTTGCGTTGAATTGAAAACTTAATGATGATGCAACGGGGTCTGAGATTTGTACCCATGCATCATTTGTTGCATTCTTGTATTCAGGAGTTCTTATCATTTTTTTAGTCAGTTCTCCTGTTTTTCCTTCGTCATTAGTTGCAAGAGTGATAATATACAGAATTTCCCGTTATTCTATAGTTATGACTGTCTATGCCTGTAGAAGTTAGATATTGATCTATATACTTGCATACTTCCTGTTTGCTGATTTCCTCAATTATTTCTTTGTCAGTCATTCTTTTATATTCATTTTCTGACAAGATAAGAGTTTGGAATGTGTTGACTTCTCCATCTATGCTGTATTCCCAACAGATGCTATTATGAAGCGCCACTTCATTTGCTATATTTGCAATACATAATGGTTTCCCAGCTTCTTGTCTTACATTTATGGTTGCTGATGCGTTGTCGCCAGTTAGTGTTATAGTAGCTGTGCGGGCAGTAGCTGTGCTGTTCTCGCTTTTGGGATACATCTCAATCTGTACCGTACCGTTACCATTTGATGGGGATATGCTAAGCCAATCTGGTGCGCCGGATATGCTCCAAGGTGTGTTTGAGACAACGGTAATGTATTGTTTGAAGCTCTCACCGCCTTTGTTGTTAAATGTGCCAGCAAAGGAGATGTCTGTACTTCCAACGCCATTTACATTGATGTATTTGTCTTCTACTGGTGGTGGAGGTGGAGTGTCGCCGCCGTCACCGCCACAAGAGATAAGAATGCTTCCAGAGAATACAAGCAGAGTCATTAGAATAAGACTCAGAATTTGATTTTTTTTCATTTTTTTACTAAGAATAATAATAGGAGCGTAACCCCGTCCGATTACTTATTCTTCTCAGAGGTACCGCCAAGCACCGTTGCCGTAAACAAGTAAGACGAAAGGTCACGCCCCTAAAACGGGACGTGAGCCAGTCACTAACTTGTTCTCACGGCTCTTCAAATTGGCGGTTTTCTGAGAGAGAACAAGAGCGAAAGCTCATGTATTTGTATGTCGAACAGGTGTTCCGCTTCTTTCAGGTTTTAATGATTTGCCCCTTTTGTCAATGTTCTTGACAGAGTCGGGACGTATGACTCTTGAAAGAAGTGAAGAGGAATAGTATCATTCCTTTATCACCGTTCTGTTGTTCTGTCTGTTTTGTCTGCCTGAAGCCCAGAGTTTTCTGGCGTTAGGCTTTTCTTGTTCCTTTCTTTTTAATTGTTACACTTATTGTTACTTAATCTCACTTGGCTTAATGCCGTCTTGTGCCAGTACAGTGTTTCTTTAACATCCTGTTCCGGACTTCTATCTGCAAAGGTAGCAAATTTAATCTGAATAAAGATTGTTTCGTTATGAAAAAATGAAACTTCGTAAATTTTTTAACATTTGAGCTGTAGGTATAAGGGCAGAATGTACACAGGATGTTATTCTGTCAGGTGTCTCCGAAATGTTAAAATGACCTCGGGACAAATGTTAAAGTTTCCTTAGTGTTGGCGGTGTTGGGTCTGAAAAATGTCTTATTGGTACAGAAAGTGATGAGAAATGATGGTGAGGGTGCTGTGATAACATTCATTTTGCAGTGCAATAGCTATCAAATCACTGTGCAATCTGATAGCTATTGCATTGTGAAAGCATACAGATTGCAGCGGAAAGGCGTTCTTTCTGAAAAACGAAAAATGCCCATTCGATTTTTGCCGCTTTACAGGCTCTCTGACGAGGCCTGCCTTTTAGTGGCACAATGTCCCACGAACACGAATTTAACACGTTAGAAAGAGTTTTCTGAAAATCATACCTCGTGCGTGGGCCGGTTATGTGTTAACAGTCTATATTATATTGTAGTCAGTCTTAAAAAACTTATGGAATTTGCGATGGTGTCAGATTTTATTCGTATATTTGCACGTGTTAAAAACAAATAAGTGATAATACATCTATGAAAAGGGTTCTTTATTCTATTATAGGCCTTATGGCCTTGACATCGTGTTCGGCACAGACGGAGACGGCAACAGGGTGCAGCGACAGGGAAGTGGTGGAGAAAGTCATCATGACAAGGCGCAGCATACGCAGGTATACGGACCGTACTGTAAGCCGCGACACACTCAATGACATATTGAAGTGTGGCATCAATGCTCCAAACGGGCAGAACCGCCAGGCGTATGAGGTCAGGGTGGTGGACAGCCCGAAGCTGTTAGCGGAGATATCGGAGGCTGTGCGGAAGGACAATCCCGGTGTGTCATCCCGGAATAATGCAGGTAATATATTTGCAGGTGCGACGTGTGTGGTCTTCATAGCCAATGACACTTCATACGATGTGTCACAGATAGACTGCGGTCTTCTTGGCGAGAACATCATGCTTGCCGCATGGTCGCGCGGTATAGGGTCCTGCTGCATGGCGCATCCCGTGCGCCTGATGAAGGAAAGCGGGTCGTGTGTGCCGTATATGGAGCGCCTTGGCTTCAGCAAAGGGTACAACCTGCTGTACTGTATCGCCATGGGCTATCCCGGCGAGACGCCTAAGGCCAAGCCGAGAAAGGATGGTATGATACGCTTTGTGGAATAGGACAATGTGGGGGATGGTGCGACTGTTTGCGAGGGGACAGGTTGAATTATAGGGAAAATCCCTGCACGTGTAGGGAAAAACCTTTTGTACGGATAGGGAATATGGCTATCTTTGCATTGAAATTAACACTTAAACGGAAATAATATATATGAAAAAGTTTATCCTTTCCTTAGTTATTCTCCTTGTGTCTGTCGCAGGTGTCAGCGCAATGACCTACCAGCAGGCACGCGAGCAGGCTCTGTTCCTTACGGACAAGATGGCATACGAGCTTAATCTCAGCGAGCAGCAGTATGAGGCGGCCTATCAGATTAACCTCGACTATCTGATGAGCGTGAACACAGTTGATGATGTCTACGCCCTCAGCTGGCGGCAGCGTAATGTGGATATGAGGCACGTGCTGCTTGACTGGCAGTACAGTACCTTCTGTGCGGCGTCTTATTTCTTCCGTCCGCTGTACTGGAGTGCGGGCTATTGGCATTTCGGCGTGTATGCGCACTACCCCCGTCATGACTTCTTTTACTTCCGCCGTCCGCTGTGTTACGCGCATTATCGCGGAGGTCACAGCTGGCGCGACAATGGCGGTGCGTCATGGTATGGCGGACGGGTGCATGACTTCCGCCCGAACAGGCCTCATGTAGGTATGCGTGATAATTATCATCGTGGTGGAAACAGATATGAGACAGGGCGTCATCATGACGGACCGTCGTTCAGGAGTGGCCGCCCCACCGCTCCCGGCCGTATGGACCGTGCGCCGCAGAACCATGCCACTCCAAACCGTGTGGACCGTGTTCCGCGGAACAACGCCACCCCGCCAAGGCATGAGGGCAACGGAGCTCCGCAGCATAATGGCCGTCCTAACTACAGCCGTGAGAGCAGTACGCGCCACACTGTGGGCACAACAGCGGCCGCACCGTATGGAGGAGGCGGTGGCAGAGGACACGCCGGGACGCGCAGTTTCACCCCGTCAACGGGACAGACACGCGGTGATGCCTCAAGGCCTGCGGCCACCAACGGCGCTGCAAGAGGGGGCAGAAGGTGACAGAACGAGAATTTTTTATCATAAAACGTTTGGAGAATAGGATTATTTTTCGTACTTTTGCAGTATAATAGCATATAGGGCGTATTCAACAAACAAATAAAAAATGAACTCAATATATGAAATAACGGTGAAGGACCGTAAGGGAAACGCCGTCCCTCTCAAGGGCTATGCCAATGAGGTGGTCCTGATAGTGAACACTGCTACACGAAGTGACAACACTCCACAGTACAAGGAGCTTGTGGCATTGTATGACAAATATCACGCAAGGGGCTTTGCAGTGCTTGACTTTCCGTCAAACCAGCCCACAAAGTCATGTCCCGGCACTGACGAGATGGTGCACCAGTTCTGTAAGGACACCTATCAGACGGAGTTCCCGAGGTTCAAGAAGATAAAGGTGAACGGTCCGGATGCCGACAATCTGTATAAGTATCTCACGGAGAAGTTCCCGGGAGAGATAACGGAGGACTTCACAAAGTTCCTTGTAAACAAGATAGGCAAGGTGGTGGGGCGCTATGATGCCTCCACGCCTTTTGAGGAAATAGAGAGAAGGATAGAGGAGATGATTTGACAAACAGGAGGAACGGGAGTGGCAAGGTGCGCGTATGCAGCCGTCATTCTTGTTCCTCCTTTACCTTATTTATATATAGAACATGACAATGGCACATACTAAATGTCTTATAATAGGCAGCGGACCGGCCGGTTACACTGCTGCCATCTATGCAGGAAGGGCGAACCTCTCGCCCGTGGAGTATTGCGGACCGCAGACAGGAGGACAGCTTACGCAGACGACTGTGGTGGAGAACTTCCCCGGTTATCCTGATGGTGTGGATGCCAACCAGATGATGATGGAGCTGCGTCAGCAGGCGGAACGCTTCGGCGCGGATATACGTGACGGTGAGATTGTAAAGGCCGACCTGTCAGTAAGGCCGTTCGCGTTCACCGTGGATGACGGCTCTGTAGTGACGGCGGATGCTGTCATTATCGCCACAGGGGCCAAGGCGAAGTATCTCGGACTGCCTGACGAGGAGAAATATAATGGTATGGGTGTGTCGGCCTGTGCCACTTGCGACGGCTTTTTCTACCGTAAGAAGGTTACGGCGGTGGTCGGCGGCGGTGACACTGCGTGTGAGGATGCGCTGTATCTGGCCTCTTTGTGCCGGAAGGTGTATCTTGTTGTGAGAAAGAACTATCTCCGCGCGTCTGAGATAATGCAGCGGCGCGTGCGTGAGACGGAAAACATAGAGATACTGTTTGAGCACAATGCGGTGGGACTGTATGGCGAGAACGGCGTGGAGGGGATGCACCTCGTGAAGCGCAAGGGAGAGGCTGACGAGGAACGCTATGATGTGGCGGTGGACGGGTTCTTCCTTGCCATCGGACATAAGCCCGTAACGGAACTGTTTGAGGGACAGCTGGAGATGGACGAGATGGGGTACCTCAAGACGATTGGCAACACACAGCAGACGAGTGTCAAGGGAGTCTTTGCCGCAGGAGACGTGTGTGACCCCGTCTACAGGCAGGCCGTGGTGGCTGCAGGCACTGGGTGCAAGGCCGCACTCGAGGTGGAGAAGTATCTGCACTCATGATGACTGTTACCGAATACTGAATATCAATGACCTGTGGTGCGTTCCACAAGGTCACAAAATACTTTCCTATATATGAGACATCTCACCTGTATTCTTGCCTTAGCTGCCGCAAGTCTGAACGTGCAGGCACAGCAGGAGATAAACGACCAGAACACTCCGCTGCACCTGATGCAGCCGCAGTATGACACGCCATACGGCATTCCGTCCGAGGAGGAGGTAAAGTCTACGATAGACCGTGTGCTGGAATATCTGGAGACAGCCATGCCTGCCCATGCTGATGGTAACAAATTGGCGCGCGGCAGCTTCAGACTGACGTCGTATGAGGCCGGAGTGCTGTATGCGGCGATGATTAATGCCGGTGTGTCAACAGATGATACGCGGTACACAAGATTTGCGACAGAGCGCCTGAGGCTCATTGCCCAACAGGCAAAGAAGGAGGCAAAGGCCCTGCAGAAGGACAAGGAGTATGATGCGCAGATGCGTATGGTGCTCTATCCCGGTGCGCTTGATGACTGCGGAGCTATGGCATCGGCGTATTGCAGGCTTAATATGTCACAGCCGGACAAGGCGTATGATGACGTGATAAACAGGTATGTGGACTTTGTACGCAACGGGCAGTACCGTCTTGAGGATGGTATTTTTGCCAGACACCGCCCACATCACAATACAGTATGGCTTGACGATATGTATATGGGAGTGCCGTGCATGGCGTGGTATGGCGTGATGAACAGGGATATGACGGCCGTTCACGATGCTGTCAGGCAGATACGCTTGTTCAAGGAACGTATGTGGGTGCCGGGAAAGCAGCTGTTCCGTCATGGATGGGTTGAGAGTATGTCTCCGCATCCGGCGTATCACTGGGGCAGAGCGAATGGTTGGGGAATACTGACAATGTGTGAGGTTCTCGACGCCATGGCGCTAATGGAACTTGATGAGGCTGCGATGAGAGAGCGGGACTTTGTGATTGGACTGCTGCGGGAGCACATTGAGGGGCTGTCCGCATTGCAGGACAAGACAGGTTTCTGGCATCAGCTGCTTGACAGGCCTGACACTTATCTGGAAACATCATGCACCGCCATCTACACCTATTGTATGGCTCATGCCATTAATGAGGGATGGATCAGTGCGGAGACGTATGGCGCGCAGGTATTGCTGGCCTGGCAGGCGTGCATGACTAAGGTTAACGCCCGTGGACAGGTGGAAGGCACCTGTGTTGGCACTGGAATGGGATTTGAACCGGCATTCTATGCCTACCGTCCTGTTCATGCAATGGCGGCTCATGGCTATGGCCCTATGATATGGGCTGGTTCAGAGGTGATACGGATGCTGCGTAAGACTCATCCGAAGATGAATGATTCGGCGGTGCAGTTCTACAAGACAGAGCAGAAGACGGACAAGCCTATATTTACAGAGGGCAGTCCTGAGACGGAGATACTGTGGTGACGCGTCCTGTACAGAGTGTTTTTCTGTGCATATCGGACGTGAACGGCACTGCCGTGTATCCTGTAAAATAAGAAAAAGTGACGCTTTTGCATAACAAAACACGTAAAAGTCTTTGTCAATTCAAAAAATATCACTACCTTTGCACCGCAATAAAGCGATACTACCATAGCAGGAATGCCCAAATGGCGGAATTGGTAGACGCGTTGGTCTCAAACACCAATGCCGCAAGGCGTACCGGTTCGAGTCCGGTTTTGGGCACAGGAAAAGGACTATATCATTAAAATAGGGTTATGATATAGTCCTTTTCTTTTTGGTTATTCTGTCTCAATGTATTGCGACATCATCCGTCTTATGGCTTCTGCACGTTCTGTACTGAGGGCGCTTGTTCCTTCAAGGGGGTAGGGGAGGCCGAGTTCCTTGTACTTGAAGGTTCCGAGGGCGTGGTAGGGCAGTATCTCCAACTTCTTGACAACATCATATCGTGCTATATGCTCACCGAGACGGTGAAGCCATCTGTCATCGTCTGTCAGTCCAGGGACCACTACATGGCGTATCCAGGTGTCGATGCCACGCTGCTGAAGTATGTCAAGAAAGCGGAGGTTGTTGCTCTGTGGCACACCTGTAAGGCGTGGGTACAGTTCCGGATCCATTGTCTTGATGTCAAGGAGCACGAGATCTGTATGTGCAAGGGCGTCCAAGGCGCTGGGTGTACAGAAGTAGCCGCTGGTGTCAAGTGCCGTATGCAGCCCCTCCTCATGGCACAGTCTGAAGTATTCTTTCACAAAGTCCGCCTGCATGAGTGGCTCTCCGCCCGACAGTGTCACGCCGCCTTTCTTTATGAAATTATGGTAACGCATGGCTTCATCACGCAGCTCTTCCGGCGTCATGGTGTATTGACACTTGCCGTCGGTGGCCCAGGTGTCGGGATTATGACAGAACTGGCAGCGTAGAGGACAGCCCTGAAGGAATGCCACAAAGCGTATGCCTGGCCCGTCGACAGTGCCGAAACTTTCAATGGAGTGTATTCTTGCGAGCATCGTTATTGTTGAAAATACAATCCCCACCCAAGTGTCTCGGGTGGGGATTGCTGTTGTTTTTACATACAATGGTTAATGGTACGTGACAGCACATCAAGCTGCTGCTCACGTGTCAGCTTAACGAAGTTCACGGCATATCCGCTCACTCGGATTGTAAGCTGCGGATATTTCTCTGGATGTTCCATTGCATCCATCAGCAGTTCACGGTCAAATACGTTGACATTGAGATGCTGTCCGCCGTCAGGAGTAAAGTATCCGTCCATAAGGTCCACAAGATTGGTGGCCTGTGCATCGCGGTTCTTGCCGAGAGCGGATGGGGAGATGGCGAAAGTGTATGATATTCCATCCTTGGCATGATGGAATGGCAGCTTAGCCACAGATGCCAGTGCCGCTACAGCGCCCTTAATGTCGCGTGCATTCATTGGATTGGCGCCGGGTGCGAACGGTACACCGGCCTTGCGGCCGTCAGGTGTGGCGCCAGTGTTACGTCCATATACCACGTTTGACGTGATTGTCAGCAGGCTTTGTGTAGGGATGGCATCACGGTATGTACGGTGCTGGCGCAGGTATTCCATGAACTTCTCTGTCAGCATCACCGCTATCTGGTCTGTCTCGTCACAGTTATTGCCGAACGGAACATAGCTTCCTTCCTCTATCTTGTAGTCAATGGCCAGACCGGTCTCATCACGTATGATGCGTATCTTGCAGTGTTTCATGGCCGCGATGGAGTCTGTGACGATGGATATGCCTGCTATTCCAGTGGCTCTTGTACGCTGCACGTCGCCATCATGCAGAGCCATCTCAAAGGCTTCATAGTCATACTTGTCGTGCATATAGTGTATAATCTTCAAGGCATTGACGTATGTCTTGGCCAACCAGCGCATCATGGCGTCGAAACGTGGCCAGAACTCCTCGAATGTCAGATAATCTCCAGCGATAGGAGAGAAACATGGGGCCACTTGTTTGCCGCTCATCTCGTCGCGTCCGCCATTAATAGCGTAGAGCATACACTTTGCAAGGTTGGCTCTCGCACCGAAGAACTGCATCTGTTTGCCTATCTTCATGGGGCTGACACAGCACGCTATGCCGTAGTCGTCACCGAGTTCCGGGCGCATCAGGTCATCATTCTCATACTGTATGGCACTGGTGTCCATGGAAACCTTGGCACAGTATCTCTTCCAAGCATCAGGAAGTCGGGTGCTCCATAGTACGGTAAGGTTGGGTTCTGGTGACGGTCCCATGTTATATAGAGTGTGAAGCAGACGGAAGTCCGTCCTTGTCACCATGGAACGTCCGTCAATTCCCATGCCGCCTACTGATGTCGTTGCCCATATCGGGTCGCCGCTGAACAGGTCGTTGTACTCCGGTGTGCGCAGAAAGCGTACTATTCGGAGCTTCATCACCATCTGGTCTATCATCTCCTGCGCCTCTGTCTCCGTGATAACGCCATTCTTTATGTCGCGTTGTATGTATATGTCGAGGAATGCGGACACACGTCCTAATGACATGGCGGCACCATCCTGATCCTTGACAGCGCCCAGATAGCCGAAGTAAGTCCATTGTATCGCCTCGCGGGCATTGGTGGCCGGCTTTGTCACATCGAACCCGTATGCGGCGCACATACGCTCAAAATCCTTTAGAGCACTAATCTGATCGGCTATCTCTTCACGGCATCTTACAATCTCTTCCGTGAACTCCTGTATGTCAATGCGCTTGTGATAGCGTTTCTTTTCCTCAATAAGGTTGCGCGTTCCATACAGAGCTATGCGGCGATAGTCACCGATTATGCGTCCACGACCGTATGCATCGGGCAGACCTGTAATGATATGCGCGTGGCGTGCGGCCTTGATGTCATCGTTATATGCGGAGAATACTCCCTCATTGTGTGTCTTGCGGTATCTGGTGTATATCTCTCTTGTAGCAGGATCAAGGTCATATCCGTATGCCATCAGTGCCGCCTGTACCATGCGTATGCCACCCTTTGGGAAAATGGCACGCTTTAAAGGAACGTCTGTTTGCAGTCCAACAATAACCTCATTGTCCTTGTCTATGTATCCAGCACCGTATGTGTCAAGGCTTTGTGGCAGCTTTGTCTCCACGTCATATATGCCTTTCTCGCGCTCAACCTCAAACATCTTGGACAGTATTCCCCACAACTTGTTAGTCCTGTCTGTCGGTCCGGCGAGAAAACTCTCATCGCCATTGTACGGCTCATAATTGTGTTGGATGAAGTCGCGCACGTCAATCTCATGTTTCCATGCTGTACCCTTAAAGTCATTCTGAAGGTTTTGAAATTCCATAACGTTTTGTTCTCTTTGCTGGTAAGAAATGAATTTGTTTGCAAAGGTAATACATTTTTCTGGTATAGACAAATAATTTATTTCAGCATTAGTGTGAAAAAGGCACAGCGGATAATCTGATTGCACTACTAAACGACAGATTTTCTGTTATGGCTTTATTATACTTCTAACGGCAGAAATGGCATTTTGCAGTCTGGTGCCACCTTCTCCTCTGATGATTACATAGTTCTTGCTTCGGCTTATCAGCTGTTTCTCACACTTGTTGAAGAAATATTGTCTGTTATTTGGACGATAACGGTGTATGTCATCTACCCATGGCAGGTCTATATCCAACAGAAGGTAAAGGTCAAACGATTGCAGTGATATGTATTCTTCAATGATTGGCGACTCTTTACCGAACAGTTCTATGGACCATATCTTAGAGGCTATGGCATCAGTGTCCACAAACAGCAGTGGATGTGTTGGTGATTCCAGTGCCTTGCTGATGGCCTCATGGTGGCCTTTGACTATGGTCTCCATGTCGTCATATACAATATGCCCTCTTTTCTCCTCTATTACCGTTTTGGCATACTCCTTAATATACGGTGCTTTGAAATAATCTGCCAGTTGTTTTGTAAGGGTTGACTTGCCCGTAGACTCCGGACCGAACACGCATACGGTCTTTCTTAGGCTGTGCTGGACGGATGTTGCAAGATAATCCCATTTCCCAAGAATGTTAGTGCGTATGTCTCGTGCTGAAATAGGAACGGTAATTCTTTGCAGGTCAACCATGACAAAGTCGGCGGACAGTTCTTTTGCCAACCTCTCGCCATAAGTCTCGGAGGCAAACACTGCGTCGATTGATTCCGGAAGAAGCAGCATAAGCTCGGTATGCCAAATGTTCCAGAAATCAGGTGTCTCTGACGGGTCCTGTGGCAAAGGGTGTTTCTGTGTGAGAACAATAGCTGTAGGGTATTCACTTTGTACCCATTCCATTCGTTTGGCGACGCTAATGACATCATCCATGATGTTGTCAACGACAATATATAGCCTGTCGCTTGCTTCTAAAGCCTTGTTTATCAACAGCAGATGTCCCTTGTGCAGTGGGCAGAACTTGCCTAAGACAAAGCCCGTATTATATTTCTTCATTTGTAATTTCTAATATATTTCTTGATAAGTTCGTCATTCTGTGTGCATCTTGTGTCTGTTACGGCGTGGGTGTTGGTCATGTCAAACCTTATATTTGTGGTCTGGAACAGGTCCATATACCTCATTCTGTCGAACAGAAGCGAGTCCATCCTGCATAATCCCATTGTCAGAGCGTACACATCGGCATTGTTGACGCGGTTGTCTATCTGCTGTTTCCAGTAATTATATTCGGTAACCGAGTTGATTATATCTTCTATCATAAGCAGTTGGCACAGGGTGTCATACATAAGAGGGTTCTCCGAGGCTATGTGATAAACGCCATTGCCGCCCTTTTCGGCTATTTCTGCAAGCATGGACACGGCAAGGTCTATGGGAGTAATGTCCACTGCAAGCCGTGATGTCTCGTCATAGGGCAGCTGTCCCACAGCCTTTGCGCCGCGAATGAACATTCCTATGAAGTCCTTTGGTGACGATATGTCATGGCGTGTGTCTCCACAGAGCAGGCCGAAACGGAATACTTGAACGTCGCACAGGGCGGCAGGGATGGATAAGACCATCTTTTCGGCAACATACTTTGTTTGTCCGTAGCCGCCATAGATGTTTGTCGGTGCTTCGAGAGTGTCGTTCTCATAGGCCACACCCGTATTCCTGTCGGTTGATACAAATACGGATAGTGTGGAGGCATAATGCAGTCTCTTCCTGTTTCCTGTAAGACAGAAGTCAATGATGTTGCGAGTGCCTGTCACGTTGTTCTCTTTCAACTCGTCATAACTTGCCAGCATATTGACAGTGGCGGCACAATGGAATACTCCTGACACCTCATTGCAAATGTGTAGATACTCTGTCTCGTCTAAACCAAACTTTGGTAGCACTATGTCTCCGCATACAATCTCTATCCGCTGCGTGTCGTTTAACTGGATTTTGTATTGTCTGCAACAGTCAATAATCCTCTCCATGCCATTTTGAGGGGATGATGCTCTGACAAGACAGATAACATTTGTGTTATTATTGTTGTCGAGAATTGCGGCAAGAAGGTGTATTCCAAGAAATCCAGTGGCTCCAGTAATAAATATTTTACTGCCTGAATGGTTTGTAGTGGTGAGCTGACTATGGGCGGTATATTGCCATTCTGTCTTTAAATTATCACTATGAAGCACCATTTGCTGTTTGTGGCAAAGGCTGGAGGACAGTCTTCTTGGCGTGGCGTTTTGGTGAAGTACATTGGTTGAGATAAAGATATTGTATCGCTGTAGTCGTCCTAACAGGAGCAGAGTGTCTAAGGAATCTCCTCCCAGGAGGTAGAAATCATCATCCGGTGCAAAGGTTGGGAGTTTTAGTATTTCTGCCATTGTAACGGCAATCAGTTCTTCTGTCCTGTTGGCATAACGGATATTATGTGTACTTTCTTTGATATGCAACGGGTAACTGTATAAGGTATTCATATCAGGTTTGCCTGTTACTCCGAGAGGAAACTTGTCCATGAACACAAAGAAGGAAGGTATCATCCACTTGGGGAGATGATGACGGCAATGTAACCTAAGCTGCTGTTCGCAGATATGGGTAGATGGAACCGTATCAATAGTTTCGATGAAGGCCACCAATACTTCCTTGTTATTGCTTGATGATATACTTCTCTTTATCACGGATGTGTATTTCACGAGTCCGCTGGTACGAAGCACGGACTCTATCTCTTCCAGTTCTATTAATTGACCGTGATATTTTATCTGGCGGTCTATTCTGTACAGGAACTCTATCTCACCGTTTTCGGAGCGCCGTACATAGTCGGAAGTGCGGTAGTATCTTGTTCCATTGATGACAGGAAATTTCTGTTTGGTCAGTTCTTCGTTATGATAATAGCCAATCCAACACCAGAAATCCATAGCTCTCCCTCATCGGCATTCATGTTGCCATTGGAATGGATATTGTATGCTGTGTTGTCAAGAACATATCCAAGTAACGGTCTGTCCCATGCGGAAGTGCAGAGGCACATACTTGTACAGACGGTGGCCTCTGTCGGTCCATAGACATTGATTAGCCGTACCTTGTCACTCCATCGCCTTACTGTCTCAATCTCGGCGGCCTCTCCGCCAATTACTATCGTTTGCAGACACGATGGACAGTCTGTAGGATTTTTAAGTCTTAACAGTGATGGTGGAATGTCAGTATGGGAAATATTGTGTGATGAGATGATGTCAAACAGACTGAGGGCTATTTCTTCTTGCGGCATCGTCTCTATGACAAGGGTGGCGGCGGATGTTAGTGTGACAAGGATATCAGATATGGAAGCATCGAAGTTAATGGACAGAAAGAATAGAAAACGGGAATGTTCGTCCACTTGGAACATTGCTCTTTGGCATGAAGCCAGATTACACAACCCTGCGTGTCCAACTAAAATGCCTTTGGGATTGCCCGTTGTCCCGGAACTGTATATCATGTAGGCTGCGGAGTCGGATATGTCTTTGGCTGTGTATGCAATGGCAGGACAGGCCATTGTCTGCTCTATCAGTTTCTCATCAAGCACAGTGCTCAAGTTGGCGTCTTCTATAATGTGACGCTGTCGTGCTGTGGGCAGGTCGTTGCCTATAGGGATAAAGGCCTTATCAGCCATCCATACTCCTAATAACCCAATGATATAGGAGATGGACTTGGGCATCTGTAAACCTATAAAGGGCTGGCTGGCGGCATTACGGCGCAGATATTCCGCCACACGTGACGCCCTGTCCCACAACTGCGCGTATGTGGCACAGCGGTGGCTGTCTTCTGTAACGGCTATATTGTCAGGATATGCCATGCAGACACTATGGATGACTGATAGGATATTATGACTGTTTGTGTCCATAGATAATCAGGCTTGGGTGATCTTCATCATAAGGGGCGAGGTTTATGTCCCCATATACTTTCTCAATGGTCAGACCATGACGGGCAAACATATCCCGGAATTGTTCCAATGTGTATAGCTTGGTTTGCCCATAAGCGGTCTCGCGGTGCCCGTCCGGGTAGATAATCAGCCAGTCGGAGGTCATCATGTCATTGACAATTCTACTTTCCCGTATAGTGACAATGGTACTGTCCCCGTATGGAACATACTTGACAATGAAGCGCTGGAAATGCCTGTGGATGAATAGAGGGTTCATAGTGCACAGAAAGAACTGCCCTCCCTGCTTTAGACTGGCAGAGAAAGCGATAAGCATTTTCTCATTCTCCGCGTCATCCTCGTTGTATGCGAAACTGGTATTCCAGTTTATTGCTATGTCAAAAGCCTCTGGTTGAATGTAATTCTTTGCGTCTTCTTGCAGGAACACAGCCCTGTTAGAGGCGAATGTGTTGTTTGCATGGTTGATATATTCTTCAGACATATCAATACCTGTTACATATAGTCCCGCTTTGTCTAACTCATGGGACAGAGTCCCTTTGCCGCAACACTGATCAAAGGCCTTTATATTGGGTCTGATGTCCCCAACCTTATTCATGAAGGCCAGCGTTTCTATTGGTTGTTGGTTGAGTACGACCTCTGAATAGGACCCTTTGAAAAATTCTGTCCACCATGTTTCTTTCTTATATGCTTCCATATTCTTTGTGTATAAGTTTTTGATTGAAATAGAAAATTGTCAGCATTAGCATGACTGCCGGCTCGTAAGCCGTCTGATCTACGATGGACATCCGTTCAAGTGACGATAATAACCTTTTGACTTGCGTGGTGTTGAAGATGCCCATCTTAGCAAATTCCGTTGAGGTCAGTACCTCATATATCTGCAAAAATTCCTTTTTTGAAAAGCACCGGGTTAGAGGTGGAGCTTGAAAGGGATGTTTCTGGCGTTGGTAGATATGGTTAGTGATATATGGTTTGGCAGCCTCTTTCAGGATATACTTTTCATTAATATAATCCTTGATCTTCATCTGCATCGGTAATTTTGCAGCATATTCAAACAGCTTGTGGTCCAAGAAAGGAAGTCTTCCCTCGATGGATGATGACATCTCACAGCCATCGCCCAATGTGTGGAGTATGTAGTTACATAGTGTGAGCTTGTTCCAAAGGTACAATGACTGGTTGATAGGGTGACGATTGGCGAGTTTTGACTCGATGTCATAATTGTCCAACAGTTCCTTGAAGAAGTCATGTTCGCAACATTGTCGCCGTATCTCATCAGTCAGTAAGTTATATATCTTATAGCCAATGCAGGCTTTGGCAACAAGGAAAGAGGGCATGAAACCCAATCGTTGCTCCAAAGCGCTATAGTTAAGTGTGTCACCCATGGCGATTTCTGTTCCTGTGATTATCAGATTTGTGTCATATAGCCTTCTTGTTAGTCGTTCCCGCTCGCTTTGTGGCAATAAAGTAAACAGGTCTTTACGCAGATGCGGATAGCCGGCCAGACATTCATCGGCCCCTTCACCTGTTAATGCCACCTTGAAACCACATTCTCTGATATGCTTGTTTAAAAGGTATTTACAGGAAAGGTGTCCATTCACGGCCAGTCCTTCACTGTGATATACTGCATCGGCCAGATTGGTAAGGATGTCATGCTGGCTTACTTCTATTCTGTGAAGTATGCCACCGCATTTCTGTATGGTTTCTTCTGCAAGTGTACTTTCATCATATTCACGACTTGCTTGCGGAAATACAATGGAGAAACAATGTATTGGCTCATTCCTTAAATGTGACATAAGACCGGCAACAGTACTTGAATCCAATCCGCCGCTTAGATGACAGCAGACTGGAACATCACTGATAAGTCTTATGCGCACGGCATTAAGTAAGAGGTTATGAAATTCATTGATGTGGCGTTTCTCTTGGATATAGTCAAGAGGCATATCCAAACCGCGTCGAGGGTAGTTGATATCCCAATATTCTATGTCTTGTATTGAATGGTTGGGGGATATGACAAGCAGATGTCCGGGACGGACTTGTTTAATGTTTTTGAATAAGGTTCTGTCGGTAGGCTGATAATGCATTGTCAGAGACTGCATGAGACTGATCTGGTCCCATTCTGCTTTTATTCCAGCAGAGATAATGGCTTTGGCCTTTGAAGCGATGATGATCTGCTCCTCATCTTTATATATGCACAGGGGTTTTATACCGAAACGGTCTCTGGCTGTTATCAGTATGTTGTTTTTCTTGTCGTATAGGATAAATGCAAACTCACCTCTTAGGTGGCTCATCATGCCCAGATAGCCATATTTGAGATATAGAGCTATTAATATTTCACTGTCGGATTTGCTTTTGAACTCATAATGTTTTGCCAGCTCAAGCCTTAGTCTGTTGTGCTCATAGAACTCTCCGTTGACAGCAATAATGATGTTGCCATCGGCAGACGTCATGGGTTGATGTCCGTTTTCTATGTCCTGAATGGCTAATCGTCTATGTCCTATAGTTATGTTACAGTCTTCGTATATTCCGCAATCGTCGGGACCACGCAGCTCCATGGTCTTCAAGGCAGATTTAACTTGATGCCTTCTGGTGGTTTGATTATTTCCTATAATGCCAATTATTCCGCACATATTTTGAAAAATACCTTTTTACTTGATTCTATTTCTGCTTCTTCTAAAGCCTTTTCATATTCATTCAACGTGTAGATATTGCCAAATAGCCGTTTTATATCAATGTCTGTTTTATTAGCAGATGTGTCAGAAAGAATGCGACTGGCAACATTAAAATCTCCATAACGGGCACCTTGGACCCGGATTTCCTTCATTGCAATATTGTTTGTTGTAACAGAAGAAGGTGTATATGATCTGGATTTAAGAATTAGTGTACCGTTATATTTCAAGGCATTGATGTGAGCGTCTATATATTGGGGAGCAGTTTCAATAATGATGTCATAGCTGTTGGGGACAAGCTGCTGCAGATTGCAGATGTGCTCTATATCCTTTATCCCCATTGTTCTTAGCACTTGGCACGTTAGTTCTGCAATCCTGTTATTGCCATATACGCATATTCTATCGTACTGTTGATGTTCTAAGTATTTAAGAGGGGCAAGAGAAGCAGCGACAGGTTCCAGATAGGCTCCTAATGGGGATAGTAGATGAGGCGCTATACTTACTAATGCCTTGCTTGGCGCTGCTATATACTCTGCAAATGCACCATCGCAATCTTTGCCACACATTATGTCTGGTGTGTCGCCAAACATCATTGGATTGACACTAACGGCCGAACCTATGCCAAAATATTCTGTGGTGTTCTTGTCTTTGTAAAAACCTACAATCTCTCCGCATAGTTCATGACCAAGTATTATATTGTCTTTTGCAGTTATAGTGCCTTTGGCTATACCTATATCAGTTCTGCAAATACCAGCATAATAAACTTTAATTAGGACATTATGTGTTTCTGTCAGTTCCGGCATTGCACAATTTTCTTTGAACGCAATACCATCTTTTATTTTCCTTATAGCTTTCATGTGAATTTAAATTATTAATGTCCACGCTCCGCCCAATCGCCTCTGTCAAGGGTGCGGTAGCCTATTGCCTCCGCTATATGTGCCAGTTGTACTTGCTGAATGCCTGCAAGGTCGGCTATGGTGCGGGCCACTTTGAGTATGCGGCTGTATGCACGGGCGGAGAGTGATAGGCGTTCCATGGCGTTGCGGAGCATCTCAAGGGACTGGGCGTCAGGCTCTGCGTACTGGTGTATCATGCGTTCCGTCATCTGGGCGTTGCAGTGTATGCCCTTGAATTCCTTGAAACGCTCCTTCTGAATTTGTCGGGCTGCAATGACACGCTCACGTATTGCGGCGGAAGACTCGCCGTTCGGTTGCTGGCTTATGTCCTTGAACGGAACGGGAGTTATCTCGCACTGTATGTCTATGCGGTCCATTAATGGTCCGGAAATCTTGCTCATGTAACGGTGGCGCTGTCCGGGAGAACACACACATTTGTGTGTCGGGTCTCCATAATAGCCGCATGGGCATGGGTTGGCGCTCGCTACGAACATGAAGGAGCATGGATATTCCGTTGTGTACTTGGCGCGCGAGATTGTTATCTTTCTGTCTTCAAGTGGCTGGCGCAGTACTTCAAGGGTTGACTTGCTGAACTCCGGCAATTCGTCGGCAAAGAGAACGCCATTATGTGCCAGACTGATTTCGCCCGGTTGTGGTGAGGTGCCGCCTCCTACGAGTGCCACTTGGGAGATGGTGTGGTGCGGTGCGCGGAACGGACGTTGTGATATCAGTGAGGTGTCGGCAGGCAACTTTCCGGCAACAGAATGAATTTGTGTTGTCTCGAGACTCTCTGCTAATGATAATGGCGGCAGGATGCTGGGCAGACGCTTTGCCATCATGCTCTTGCCGGAACCAGGAGGCCCCACCATTATAAGATTATGGCCGCCTGCAGCCGCCACTTCCATGGCGCGTTTTACATTCTCCTGTCCTCTGACATCTGCAAAGTCCAGTTCAAACTGATATTGCTGACTGTAGAAAATTCTGCGTGTGTCTATGACAAGCGGTTGAAATTCACGCTGGTCTGACAGGAACTGCACCACTTCGGTAAATGTTTCCATGCCATACACATCGAGATTGTTCACCACTGCCGCCTCATACTGGTTCTCCTTTGGTACGATAAGTCCCTTGTATTTCAGTTTCCTTGCCTGTATGGCTATTGGAAGTGCTCCCTTTACTGGCTTTAGCCGTCCGTCAAGTCCAAGTTCTCCCATTATCATATATTCTTCAAGATGGTCAGATGGCATACCCTCATTGGCGGCAAGGATGCCTATGGCTATGGGCAGGTCAAAGCCGGAGCCTTCCTTACGGAGGTTGGCAGGGGAGAGATTTATCGTTATTGCTTTGTTTGGGAACTTCTCTTTGCTGTATATAAATGCGGTGCGTATGCGGCTAAGACTTTCGCGCACTGCCTCATCTCCAAGTCCTGTCAGCACTAAGGACTGTCCTGTCTCTACACTTGTCTCTATGGTAACGGTGTTTACTTCCAGTCCGTTAACGGCTGCGCTATAGGTCTTTACAAGCATTTTGTTTAGGTTATTAGGTAGAATGAGTCTTGTTTGAAATCTTAAAGGATAAGGGCGCGCCCTTATCCTTTAAGATATTTCAGTATCTTCTCTGTAGCTCCGGAATGCGAACTGACGTAATTGCCAGCAGCATCAGCGGCCTTACACCTTGCTTCCTCTGATGTGCTGAGGTCGTCCATGATCCTGTTGAAGTCATTGGCGTCATTGATTGCCATACCACCGCCACAGCTCTTCAGTTCGTGTGCCTCCTGAAACTTATGGTGGTTAGGTCCGAAGATTACCGGGACATTCCATACAGCGGCTTCTGGCAGATTATGTATTCCAGCGCCGAAGCCTCCACCGATGTATGCCACATCACCATATTTATATATGGAGGACAATAGTCCGAAGCAGTCAATTATGAGAACTTCAGCCTCAGGAAGTAGTTGTATGCAGTTAGCGGTAAGCTGTGTGTAACGTAAAACCTTGCGTCCTTCAAGCAGTCCCATAATCTGTTCAAGGTGGCTCTCGCCTATGACATGAGGGGCAATGACAACTTTCCAGTCCTTGTGGCGTGCCAGCCAAGGCAGGAAGATCTGCTCGTCCGGTAACCATGAGCTACCGGCTATGAATACTTTCCGGCCCGCCTTGAATGTGTCCATGACAGGGAGGTTCTTGCTTTCACGTGCTATCTGCATCACTCTGTCAAAGCGTGTGTCGCCGGTTACAATGACATTGTCAAGTCCAAGAGTGCCTAACAGACGCTTACTCTCCTCGTTCTGCACAAAGAAGTGTGTGAAGCACTTCAGCACACGGCGGTATTGTGCTCCATACCATTTGAAGAATATCTGGTCAGGGCGGAAGATACTGCTGACGCTGTAGACAGGTATTCCACGGTGGCGCAGTATGTGTAGATAGTTATACCAGAATTCATACTTTATGAAAAAGGCTACTACCGGACGCACGGTGCGCAGGAAACGCCGTGCATTAGTGGGGGTATCTATGGGTAGATAGCATACGATGTCAGCCCCGTCATAATTGCTCCGCACCTCATATCCTGATGGTGAGAAGAATGTAAGGAGTATCTTGTGATTAGGAAAGGCGCGGCGATATTCTTCTATTATAGGGCGTCCCTGCTCGAACTCACCCAAGGAGGCGGCATGAAACCATGCGTATTCCGCATCAGGGTCCACCTTGTCGCGAAGGATTTTGAATGCGTTGGCTTCGCCTATCAGCATCTTCTTCACCTTCTTTGAGAATATGGCGGCTATGGCTATTCCTATTTCGTATAGATATAATATGAAGTTGTACATAGTATATGTTAAAGGCCGAAGACTAATAGGCGCAGAATGGATAAGTGTCCCATACTTTCATTGCCAGTTATATTAATTTTCGACCTCTTTCTTTATCCTAATGTCTGTATTGCTTTGTTTATTCTGTTTATAGTCTCTTCCTTTCCAAGGAATGCGCTGATGTCGAACATTCCGGGACCTTTGCCCTCTCCTACAAGACAAAGGCGGAAAGCGTTCATCACCTCGCCGAGTTTATATCCCTTAGACTCTATCCATGCCATTACAACTTTTTCCTGACCGTTGATGGAGAAGTCGTCAATATCCTGCAGAACTGCAGCAAGCTCTGCCATTACAGTGGCGGAATTGTCCTTCCAGCGTTTCTTTACAGTCTTCTCATCGTAGCTGTCCGGGGCGTAGAAGAAGAAAGAACACAGCGGCCACAATTCGTGTACGAAGTTTACACGGTCTTTCATCATTTCTACTACACTTGTTATCTGTTCCATTGTGGCGTCAACGCCGTTGTTGGCAACTACAGGTGCGAACAGTTGTGCTATCTCTTCTGCGGATTTCATGAGGATGTACTCATGATTGAACCATACAATCTTCTTGTAGTCAAATTTAGCGCCAGCCTTGGAGCATCGTGATATGTCAAAGGCCTGTACCAGTTCCTCGAGTGAGAACACCTCCTGTTCTGTGCCGGGATTCCATCCCAGCAATGCGAGGAAGTTAACTACGGCCTCTGGGAAATATCCGCTTTCGCGGTAACCGGAACTGATTTCATTGGTCTTTGGGTCATGCCATTCCAACGGGAATACAGGGAAACCGAGGCGGTCTCCGTCACGCTTGGACAGCTTACCCTTGCCTTCAGGCTTTAGCAGCAATGGCAGGTGGGCGAACTGGGGCATGGTGTCCTCCCAGCCGAATGCACGGTAAAGCATAACGTGCAACGGCGCGGATGGAAGCCATTCCTCACCGCGTATGACGTGTGAGACTTCCATAAGGTGGTCGTCTACAATGTTGGCGAGATGGTATGTAGGCAACTCGTCCGCACTTTTAAACAGCACCTTGTCGTCAAGGATGTCGGTCTTGATGCGCACCTCACCACGGATAAGGTCATTGACAACAACTTCCTCGCCTGGCTCTATCTTGAAGCGTACTACATACTGTTTGCCGTCAGACATCAGTTCCTTCACTTCCGCATCAGAAAGAGTTAGTGAGTTCCTCATCTGCAGTCGTGTGCGGGCATCGTATTGGAAGTTCTGTATCTCATTCCTCTTGGCCTCCAGCTCCTCTGGAGTGTCAAAGGCTATGTATGCTTTGCCATTGTCTATCAGCTGTTGAACGTACTTCTTGTATATGTTCCGGCGTTCACTCTGTCTGTAAGGCCCCTTGTCTCCGCCAAAACTTACTCCCTCATCAAACGTTATTCCCAACCATCGGAATGATTCTATGATATATTCTTCAGCTCCAGGAACAAAACGGTTGGAGTCGGTGTCTTCTATGCGGAAAATGAGTTCGCCGCCGTTCTGGCGTGCAAAGAGGTAATTAAACAGCGCAGTGCGCACACCGCCAATATGCAGTGCGCCCGTTGGACTTGGTGCAAAACGCACCCTGACTTTTCTTTCGTTCATTATTAATATATGTGAATTTTTAGTTGCCGCAGGGGTGTTCCGATTGCAAAGTTAACAAATTAATCCCGTATAAGAGAACTTTTTTTAAGATTTTATAGCACAAACGGATTTTTTTTTGTATTTTCGCATCCGAAACATAAAACAATAAAGCTATGGCTATGGAAAATGTGACAACCTCAAAGTTGTCAAGTGTACGTTCTTTTATGGCAACAATAGGCATCATGTGCCTGTGTGTAACTGTGATAGTGCTCATGATGCCTAATTCTGAAAGGCCGAGACTCACATACACTATAAATGAGCCATGGGTAAATCCGCAGCTGATTTCTCCTGGACAGATACTGATAATGAAGGATCCCAAGGTGGTGGAGCAGGAACAGCAGGCAGCCTTGCGTAATGAGTATATGCCATATTATACAAGGAATGATGCTACAGGGCAGCGGCAGACCAGTCTTTTTCTTGAAATGTATGGTAAGGGACAGCCTGGTATCTCTGCTTATACAATGCAGTTGGTGGCTAATGCAATGACTGCGATATATCATCGTGGCATCATGCAGCAGACGGATTATATGCAGATATTTACAGAGGACAGTATGTATTCCTTTATGTTGGTAAATGAGAAGCAGGCTGCCAGAACATATATAAAGGATGTTTATTCTGCAAAACAGGCGTATGAGGCTCTTTTTGCTGACAAACGGTTGGAGAAGTACAGGGAGGAACTCCGTAAATGTAACCTTAATGAGTTTCTTGTTCCAAACATCAGTTATGATGAGAGGCGCAGTGAACAGGCCAAATATGACATAGTCTCCATGGTGCCAACTAATTCTGGGGTGATGAAGCAGGGACAGGAGATAATAAACCGCGGTGAGATAGTGACGGAAGAGAAGGCCCGCATGATAGACAGTTATAATGAGTTTATCAGCACGGAGTCACAGAAGGGGGCTTATGAACTGCTGCGTACCAACGGAATACAGTGGTTGTATGTCATGACACTGATGATGCTCTTTGTCATGTATATGCAGTTTTTCCGTCGTGACTATCTGGATAAGCCACGTTCCATGGCTATGGTATTCACTTTGATAACGCTGTTCCCGATGATGAATGCACTGATGATGCGTTTCGATCCACGCAGTGTGTTCATTTTGCCACTCTGCATAGTGCCGATGTTCGTCCGTGTCTTCCTTGATTCACGCACCGCCTTTATGGCACATACCGTAATGGTGCTGATATGTGCTGCGGCTGTCAGTGAGAAGTTCGAGTTCATTGTGGTGCAGGTAAGCGCTGGCTTTGTTGCAATATGTGCTTTGCGCGAGTTGTCGCGACGCTCGCAGATATTCAGTACAGCCCTTATAGTGGCGATATCTGGAATGTTTGTCTATACAGTGTTGAAGTTTCTTGACAATAAGGACATGACATTCGAGGCCCTAAAGCATCCCTACTTCACATTTATGTGTAATGGTGTCCTGCTTCTGCTCACTTATCCAATGATGTTTATAGTAGAGAAGGCATTTGGCTTCATTTCTTCTGTGACACTTTTTGAACTGTCGGACACTAATCGTGACATATTACGTAAACTGGCAGAGGTGGCTCCAGGAACCTTCCAGCACTCTATTATGGTAAGTAATCTTGCAACAGCTATAGCAACAGAGGTTGGTGCCAAGAGCCAACTGGTGCGTACTGGAGCCTTCTATCATGATATAGGTAAGATTTCCAATCCTGTTTTCTTTACGGAAAATCAGGTTGGTGTTAATCCTCACACTCGTTTAGAGCCTAAAGAGAGCGCCAAGATAATCATAGATCATGTGACAGAGGGAGTGCGTCTGGCAGAGAAGAATGGGGTACCGGATGTGATAAGTAACTTTATCCTTACGCATCATGGTAGAGGATTGGCAAAATTCTTTTATACAACATATAAGAATGAACACCCGGACGAGGAAATAGACGAGACACCGTTCCGCTATCCTGGGCCTAATCCTTTCAGCCGTGAACAGGCTATCCTTATGATGGCAGACAGTGTTGAGGCTGCGTCACGCTCGTTGCCAGAATATACAGAGGAGTCTATCTCAAACCTTGTTAATAGAATAATAGACTCACAGGTGGCTGAAGGGTTCTTTCAAGAGTGTCCTATCACATTCCGTGACATAGCTACAGCGAAGCGGGTGCTAATAGAAAGGTTGAAGAGTATATATCATACAAGGATACAGTATCCGGAACTTAATGAGACTAAAGATGCAGGAAAGGAGGAGAAGGAATAGAACTATGACATTCATTTCCCGTTGGTGGCAGAGTCTTGGCTTTGGTATCCAGTCAAAGACAGATTATGCCTTCCTACATGATGTACTCAGAGAACGCACGCCATATTATGCTTATGATGATATGTTGAAGGCGTTCCCAAAATCCACTGTGTCAGAACACGTGACGGCGCGTCTCTTGCTGCGTGTCTGTAACAGTGTGCAGCCGTCCAAAGTGCGTGTTTATGGTGACGTACCACAATTGTATGTTGCGGCTATACGGCACGGTTGCGGCAGTGCGGAGGTGGAATGTAATAAAGCAAAGTATTTCAAACTGCATTGCGCGGATATGTCTGATAGCCTTACAGGTGGTGTGTTAGTGGAACTCATTGCTGGTAGTGGCAGTCACGACTGTATAGCTGCTGTTGTGCTTACAGACATTGATACATATAATACCCATTTGTGGAAGCAACTGTGTTCTTTGCCTGTCATTACGTATGATATGCGGAATACGGGCGTAGCTGTAATGCGTGATGGGCGTTATCCTGAACATTACAAATTGAGTTCACTGAAATTGTAACAACTATTGATATTATGAAACTTACAAAAATATACACACGTACAGGAGATAATGGTACTACTTCCATAATAGGAGGACAGCGCATATCCAAGGACAGCGCGCGTCTTGAGGCTTATGGAACAATGGATGAGTTGTCATCGCATCTCGGACTGCTTGCCGCTTATACGGATGATAAAGGAATAAAGGATGATATAACGCATATACAGTGCAACATCTTTAATATCTGTACATTCCTTGCCACAGATGTTTCTTCTGCCCCAATATATCCATCCGCACGTATTGATGCCATTGAAGTGTCAGAACTTGAGAGACAGATAGATGTGATGAACGAGAAACTGCCTGAACTGAAAAGTTTTGTATTGCCTGGCGGTACTGTCGCTGCGGCGCAATGTCATGTTTGCCGCACCGTCTGCCGCAGGGCGGAACGGCGCATTATCGCATTCTATGCGGAGGCATCCCATGATAAGGATGACAATGAAGACGAGACATTGCTATTGGCGCATTTGATGCTGCATTATGTTAACAGATTATCAGATTATCTTTTCGTGCTGTCACGAAATTTAAACATAATTGAAAGTGTAGAAGAAAAAATATGGAAAAACACTTGCAGATAAGAAAAAATATTGTAACTTTGCGCTTGATTTAATATACTGAATATGTAATAATACTAATGGTATATGACAATCATAAACCTGCAACCATAAAAACAACTGAAAAAATGTATTGGACACTTGAATTAGCATCGAAATTGGAGGATGCTCCTTGGCCAGCAACAAAGGAAGAACTCCTTGATTACGCCACACGTTCCGGCATATCACTTGAAGTGATAGAGAACCTTGAAGAGTTAGAAGATGAGGGAGAGCCATACGATTCCATTGAGGATATTTGGCCGGATTATCCTACAAAGGATGACTTTCTCTTTGACGAAGAAGAGTATTAAACCTGATTAAAAGGCTTATATATTTAATCTGTAACGGGTTGGCTATCGTGAAATGCGATAGTCAACCCGTTTACTTTTATTTCTTCTATTGCAATAATGAGTTTACATTAAAGCGCCATATCTGCATTAGACCGTTAGAACAACCTGTGCCTCAGCCATTCACGGATAGGGAGGTCATATAGCTTCAGTGAGGCGTATGCCATAAGGACGGCAAGTATGAACAGGCTCACACTGACAGCAACATGGATAGAATCAGGTAAATCGGGATGACTGGCAGCAAATGACATCTGAAAGTATATGAGAGGATAGTGGGTAACGTATAGTGGATAGGAAATATCGCCAAGCAACTTACAGACGGCTTGACCTTTTGCTCCTGTAATCTTACTGCCTGCACCTATGGAGACAATAAGGGGAAAACATACAAGAATGACAAATGCCTCATAAAGTCCATTCTTCCAAAAATCAGCCGCAATGGCACCTCCTACACGAGGCATACAAAACAGTGTGATGATGGCTAATGTGCACCACCAGAATCCACCATTAATGTGGAACTTTTCCAAACAGAGTGTTTTTTTGCCGCCGTCTGCACCACTGAACATACGCGACACTAATAGTCCCATGAAGAAGGGATAGGACAGACGGGTGATAGCTATAAGGATGTGCTCTGGCTCGATGCTCCATCCGCCGATGACTGTATGGGCATACAAAGTACGTTCAGTCAGCACGCCAAAGATATCTATATTCATGCAGAGCATTAATGTTAGGCAGGCTGATAGCAGTACGAGGACAATGAGCATCCAACGTTTGAAGTGACGTATGACGAGGGCATAGAGTATGTTGGCGATGTATTCCCACATAAGCGACCATTGGGCGTTGTTAAGAGGATGCATCTCTTTCCATCCACGGATGTCAAATGCATTGGGTAATGGTATCAGTGTGAATCCCCACAGGCATACCAGTACGAGCTTCCACCATGGAGTCACATATACTTCTTCCATAAGTGGAGCATCACCTCCTAAATAGAACAGCAGTGCACCTATCAGTGTGCCGAATATCAGCATTGGATGCAGTCGAACGAGACGACGCTTGAAAAAATCACTTAGTGACATACGGTCCCAGCGATCATCGTATGCATAGCCTATGACAAAGCCTGATAGTGCAAAGAAGAAATCGACAGCAAGGTAGCCGTGATTTATGGGCTGGTCCGGTTCCATGTGATAATATGTCTCCAACAGATGGAAGGTCACCACGATCATGGCGGCTACACCGCGCAGTCCGTCAAGGATTTCATAACGCGGCTTTGAAGAGAGATAGGTAGATGACATCTTATATTTGTGACTAATGATTATAAACTGGGTGCAAAGTTAATTGTTTTATATGGTAAAGATTTGGATTATCTACTAATTTTATTGTCATATAGTTGCAAATGTCAAAAAAAAGCTATACCTTTGCTTTCATGAGTACCACCATGAGATTTATTTATATGCAGGTCATGCCTTCTGAACAGATTGGTGTTCACGAGCATCCTCTTTGGGAACTGTCGTATATTATAAGCGGAAGAGGACAGCGTGTTATGGGTAGTAAGGAAGAACCGTTCCGGAAAGGAGAGGTGGTGCTGGTGCCACCTGACCTTCCCCATGGATGGTTGTTTTCCCAACACGACAAGAAAATAGAGAATATCAGTATCTTCTTTGCTGATAATACCATACGCCAATTAGCCGTATTGGCTCCAGAATTTGAGAGTGTCTTAGGGTGGATGGCTACGCGGCATGAGGCACAGTGCTTTATGGGCAAGACGCTTAATAGCTTGCAGACTATCCTGATGAGGATGCGTTATGAAAATGATGCCCGTCGCATTGTCTCTCTGCTGGAGTTGTTGAATGTGATGACAGAGAGTCAGGAGCATTATCCTGTGGGCCGACTGTTGGACAAGAACGCTCAGCGGCTGGAGCAAATCCAGCTATATATAAATTGTAACTACAATCATGATATTTGTATTGAAAGCATTGCCCGCCATATTTGTATGAACCGTTCCTCCCTCTGTACATTCTTCCGCCGGCATACAGGACGGACTATTGTCGAGGCAATTAACGCCCGTCGTCTTGAGGTGGCCCGTAACCTGATGCGCAGTCGTAAACTTACAATACAGCAAATATGTTTTGAAAGCGGTTTCAAGGATGTATCATACTTCTACCGTTTATTCAAGCGTGTGGAGGGGATGACTCCAAAAGAATATCAGACACGTCATTTCTGCCAATGAGTATGTTGTGGAGCATTGTGCATGATAGGTCTGACGAGGATAAGCATTTATTTTCATCTGATATGTTCTATGTGTTATAAGTAAGGTGGATGTTTCATTGTGCTGTGTGTATCGGCTTTTTTACATTTGCTTTAAGGCTGCCACAGATTGTCTCCTGACACGAAAATCCCTTGTAACAGCTTCACAGTCGCTACGAGGGAAAAGTCTTTTGTATTATTATATTCACTAACTTGTTGTGCCGTACTGTCCGTTCACATTACGGACAGCAGTCATTTCACTCCGTATACAGACTTCACTATGTGCCATTTCTCATGCAGTTCCGTGCCATCAACGCCTTCCGGTGCCAGTGCGTCAAAGAGATATTGCCAGTCGTACTTAGGGTTAATCTGTTTCTGCTTCATGGCCCATTGCCTGTACTGCTCGTCCGTCCAGTGGTGTATGGGGATATCCTTCACTATCATATAGTTGCTGATGCCCAGTTCTTTCAGTATGCTCACCGCGCGGTCTATCTCACCGCGTGTGGCCTCGGTGCTTGCATATATGTACACTTTCAGGTCCTGTTTCGTCCTGCTGTGCTTGAACTCGTCACGCACACTGTATCCCCATGCGTTCTTCTCCCAGTCCGTTACCGCCAGGTGTATCCAGTCTCCGGGCACAGCCTTCCTGTTTATTATGTGTATCTTGTTATGTCCAGCCAGTGCGATAGTTTGCTCCCTCGGCACGTTGTCCTTCACACTGTCGGGCACCACAATGTCCCTTGTCACCACATTCACGGTCTGTCTGTCTCCGTTCTGTGCTATCTCAATCTTCCTTGCGTCAGTGCTTGGATTGTCCGGCAGGTTGTCCTTGTCCACTATCCTGCCGTCCAGCTTCATTGTTGTCTGCCCTTTCGTGTCGTCAAATCTCCATGACATATACTGTTCCTCGCGGTGTGACCTGCCGTTGGCGTACTCTATCCATGTGCCTTTAGGGAATGACAGCACATAGCAGTTGCGGTATGTCTTTCCGTATTTCCTGTTTTTGTAGTAATCGAACAGCTTTTTCGTGTTGGTTTCACGCACAGCCTGCATATTCAGCACGTATTGCGACCGTACCGCCTTGCCGTTACGCTTTGCCGGAATCCACTTCGGCATCATCGATACCACACGCACCGCCTCCTCACCCAGAGCCCAGTCCGGTGGGTTTACGGCCTGTGCCTGCGATATGCCGCCGTCCGTGTCAATGACGAAACGCACCGTTACAGCCTTCTCAATCCTTTTTCTCGTCAGACTGTCCGGATAGTTAAAGTTCCGCACTATGAACTGCTCCAGCTTCTTTTCGCCACCCGGATATTGTGCCGCCACATCGGGTTTCATGAACTTCTCGCCCTGTGCGAGGCAGGTAATTGCCATTATGCCCATTACCAACAATAAAATAGTCCTCTTCATAATCTACAGATTTTTCAGTTATCATTACTTTCCCCATGAAGTGACATAGTATAGAATGCCGTTACGGATGGGCCTCCCACTGCCATACTGTCAATGTCCGTTCCGGGGAATATGTTCTGCATATCATTGTGATACCCGCCATGGTTCATGGCGGTCTCCACGTCCTGCCGTATTGTTCCAGTAGTGTCGTTGTCCCTAATGGATATGACTATCGTGGTTAAATGGCATATATAGTCCTCTGCACGCGGTGTGTCTACAGTCCTCTGCCGTGTTGGGACTGCCTGTGCTGTGACTTTCACGTCTACCGTTGCGGTCTTTCTCTCACGTGCCTTGTCTGCCTTTACCGCTATGGTCTGTGCTGTATGGCCCGCTACAGGGTCATGGTCTGTATGCCAGCAGTATAGTGCGCCGCCCATGATGAGCAGCCCTGCGATGCACGCTGCGGCGACATAGCGCCGCAAACGTGTGTGGCGAGCCTTTGATCTGTATGCCGCCGGTGTGGAGCCTTCCTCAATCATGCGGTCATACTCCCTTGCTCCCGGCTCCAGCTCATCCATGAACTGTCTGTACAGTTCCTCTTCGTTGTGCTTGTTGTTCCTTGTCATATTGCCCGACGTTGTTTCAGTTCCTTTATCACTTTCTTTTTCGCCATGGATATCATACTCTTTACAGATGCCTTGCCTATTCCTGTGGACTGTGATATCTCGTCCACCGTCCTGCTCTCTATGAGGCGCGCCCGCAGCAGTTCCTGCTCCCGTGGCTTGAGGTGCCGCATTGCCTTCTCTATCTCCTGCCTCGTCTCCATGGCATAGACTGCGTCATCGGCGTGGTCGTAGGCTGTTGCCGACGGCTCTATGCCGTATAGTGTGCCAGTGCGCAGTCTGTCCTTGTGCATATCAATACACACGTTCTTCGCCACCTTTATGGCAAGCGCCTGCAGGTTGCGCCCTGCATCGAGACTCATGCAGTACCTCCACAGGCGTATCATGCTTTCCTGCGCCACGTCATCGGCATCCATGGCGTTGCCGAAGAACTCGCGCCCTACATTTACCATCAGTGGCCGCAGTCGTGGTATGATATGTTCAAACTCCTCTTGTGTCATTCTACTATATATACTGCCTTTTGGAGGAAAAGTTAAGTTGGAAAAGTGCAAAATCCCCAAAAATCAAAGTGTCAGAAAAAACGGCTTTTTTCTGACACTTTGATTTTTCATGATGCCTGAGAATCGCGTATTTGAAAATTATTTCTCCGTGGACGCGTACAGCTCATTCTCTGTAAATAATGTTAAGTCATTGAGACTCTTTGTTTTAACTAAATAGTGACGTTCGGAAAGGTGCGTGAGAGGTGCAGAAACAGGCCGTTTTAGGCTGTAATCAGATAGCTTTTACCATACAATAAGATAGAGATTGCAGGGTAATCTCTATCATATTACACACCAAACACAACCTTATTGCAGGCAGGTGCGCATTTTCCGTTCAGTAAAGGGGTACAAAATGATGCTCTTTCTCTCCAGAATGCATCGTGAGAGTGATAATGCCAAAAAAGCAAAATGTCACAAAAAGTGGCAAAAAAGTAACGTTTTGTCAAAATGGGATGTTGGCGTTTGCTGCGTCCTCTCACAGTTTGCTGCCCTCAAGTCTCTTTGGACAGAATGATGTGAACGGGCATACTGAGCACTGAGGGCGCAGACTCTTGCAGACATAACGTCCGTGCAACAGCAGCCAGTGGTGCGCGCGCGGTATCTCTTCCGCCGGTATGTGCCGCGTAAGTTGCCTTTCCACCTTCAGAGGAGTGTTGCAACTGGGGGGCACAAGGCCGAGACGGTGGCTCACACGGTATATATGTGTGTCCACGGCCATGGCGCTTTTGCCGAAGGCTACGGCCTGTATGACATTGGCAGTCTTGCGTCCCACTCCGGGTAATCGCAGCAGCTGGTCCATATCCTGTGGCACCTCGCCGCCATAATCCTCCATAATCATGCGAGACAGCTGGGATATATGCCGCGCCTTGGCATTGGGATAGGACACGCTCCTTACGTATTCGTATATCTCCGCCTCGTCAGCTCCGGCCATACTTGCCGCATCCGGGTATGCCTTGAATAGGGTGGGGGTTATCATGTTGACCCGTTTGTCCGTGCATTGCGCTGACAGCACAACGGCAATGAGCAGCTGGAACACACTGCCGTATTCCAGTTCTGTGTCAACGATGGGCTGTTTCTCTCTAAAGTAGTCAAGTACCTTTGTGTAACGTTCGGACAGTGTCATGTGTATTGTATATAAAACTAAGGAATAATGATATATGTGCCGGCGGTACCGCGGGCAGGTCTGAATAATAAAAGGCCGCAGAGATGTTCTTAATCCTGCGGCCTTTCATTTATACCTTTATAAAATCAAGTGAGATTTACTTGTTCTTCTCCATCTGTGCCTTGAGTGCTACGAGAGCGTCGAGGTCACCGAGTGATGTGGAAGCTGCAACATTGTTGATGGAAGCTGCCTCCTCCTTCTTTGAAGAGCGCTTAGCGCGTGCAGGCTTCTTTTCCTCTGACTCCTTCTCTGGCTCGAAAGTGCGAGAGTGAGAGAGTATGATACGCTTGGTCTCCTTTACGAATTCTATCACCTTGAACTCGAGTTCCTCGCCCTTCTGTGCCTGAGTGCCGTCTTCCTTGACCAGGTGCTTAGGAGTAGCGAAGCCCTCACCGCCCTCGTTGAGGACGATAACAGCACCCTTGTCCATAACCTCTGCAACCTTACCTGTGTGTACAGAGCCTGCGGTGTATATTGTCTCGTAAGTGTCCCAAGGGTTGTCCTCAAGCTGCTTGTGGCCGAGAGAGAGACGACGGTTGTCCTTGTCTATTTCAAGAACTACAACATCGATTGGAGCACCTTCCTCTGTGAAGTCTGAAGGCTTCTTGACCTTCTTGGTCCATGAGAGGTCTGAGATGTGGATGAGGCCGTCAACACCTTCCTCAAGCTCAACGAAGATGCCGAAGTTGGTGAAGTTGCGAACCTTAGCTGTGTGCTTTGAGCCAACAGGATACTTGTCCTCAATGGTTGCCCATGGGTCTTCCTTGAGCTGACGGATGCCAAGTGACATCTTGCGCTCCTCGCGGTCGAGGGTCAGTATCTCTGCCTCTACCTCGTCACCTACAGAGAGGAAGTCCTGTGCAGAGCGCAGGTGCTGGCTCCATGACATCTCGCTGACGTGGATGAGTCCTTCAACGCCCGGTGCAACCTCAACGAATGCGCCGTAGTCTGCAATGACAACTACCTTACCCTTGATGCGGTCACCAACCTTGAGGTTAGCGTCAAGAGCGTCCCAAGGATGTGGAGTGAGCTGCTTAAGACCAAGAGCTATGCGCTTCTTCTCGTCATCGAAGTCGAGAATGACAACGTTAATCTTCTGGTCGAGCTGCACTACCTCGTGCGGATCGCTTACGCGGCCCCATGAGAGGTCTGTGATATGTACGAGACCGTCAACGCCTCCAAGGTCGATGAATACGCCGTATGAGGTGATGTTCTTAACAGTACCCTCGTAAACCTGACCCTTCTCGAGCTTGGACATGATCTCCTTCTTCTGAGCTTCAATCTCTGCCTCGATGAGAGCCTTATGTGATACAACGACATTACGGAACTCCTGATTGATCTTAACAATCTTGAACTCCATGGTCTTGCCTACGAATACGTCGTAGTCGCGTATAGGATGAACGTCAATCTGTGAGCCCGGGAGGAATGCCTCGATACCAAACACGTCAACAATCATGCCACCCTTTGTGCGGCACTTGATGAAGCCCTGGATGATTTCCTCATTGTCAAGGGCGGCGTTAACGCGCTCCCAGCTCTTGCTCAGACGAGCCTTCTTGTGTGAAAGGATCAGCTGGCCTTTCTTGTCCTCCTGGTTCTCGACGTAAACCTCTACCTTGTCGCCGATAGCCAGATCCGGATTGTAACGGAATTCAGATGCGGCGATGATGCCGTCGCTCTTGTAACCGATGTTTACAATAACCTCTTTCTTGTCGATAGAGATTACGGTGCCCTCTACAACCTGACCTTCAGAGACCTTGTTGAGAGTTGCATCATAGGAGGCTTCCTGTGCCTCCTTGCTTTCGCTTGTGATACTGCCGTTCTCGAACTCTTCCCAGTTGAAGTCCTCGAGTGGCTGTACGTTTTTAAAGTTAGACATAAATGATAATTAAATATTAATGATCTCCAACATGGAAAATCGCGTGCAAAATTACAATTTTTTTCTTATATTGATGTACACGCATAGAGATTGGATGGGATATTTATGTTTTATTAACAAATTAATAGTTAATTATATGAAATTCAGGATGAGGTTGCGATATTGTTGCTACCTTTGCAGAAAATTAAGAAGAATAACTCTAACACAACATAGAATAAGAATATGTTCTCAAAGAAAAGGTTTCCATGGGTATTGTCCTCTATTGTGGCTGTGCTGTTAGTCTTTACAGCCTATTGTCTTTTCGCTCCTATGAGCAAGGGTGACGTTGATGAGGATGTGTATTTGTACATAGACGGCGATGATGACCTTGACTCTCTCTCCGCCAAGCTGTCGGAACACTGCCGGAGTATCAGTGTCTCGACGTTGCTCACACTGGCGCGCCATTCCGGTTATCAGCATAATATGCGTACAGGACGTTATGTTATCACTCCGTCTGTGGGTCCTTTGCAGCTGTTGCGCCATCTGCGTAACGGTCAGCAGTCTCCTGTTAAGCTGACAATACCGTCGGTAAGGACGGCTGAACGCCTTGCGGAGGAACTGTCGCACAAACTGATGATGGACAAGGAAGAGCTGATGGCATACTTCAGCAGCAATGACTCTTGCGCCAGATATGGTGTGGATACTAATACGGTGGTGACGCTTTTCATACCTAATACATACGAGGTGTACTGGAATATCAGCGTGTCAAGGTTCCTGGACAAGATGAGTAAGGAACAGAAAGCGTTCTGGAAGGGCAGCCGTAAGGAAAAGGCTGAGGCGCTGGGACTTACTCCTGTGGAGGTGATGACGCTGGCATCCATCGTGGATGAGGAGACTGCCAACAACCAGGAGAAGCCGATGGTGGCCGGTATGTACTACAACCGTTTGAAAAAGGATATGCCGCTACAGGCCGATCCTACAGTGAAGTTTGCGCTGAAGCAGTTTGACATCCGCCGCATATATCACAATATGCTGCGCGTACAGTCCCCATACAACACGTACGCCAATACAGGTCTGCCTCCGGGTCCTATACGTGTGGCGAGCGTTGCGGGTATTGACGCAGTGCTGAATATGGTGCATCATGACTATATATATATGTGTGCCAAGGAGGATTTCTCTGGTACTCATAACTTCGCGCGTACATATCCCGAGCATTTAGCCAACGCGGCGAAGTACACTAAGGCACTGAATGCGCGTGGAATAAAGTGACACTGGGGGATAAAAGGCCTACAGGACGTACTTCTTGTAGGCTATCCTCTGCCGTCTCCATGTATATATAATGTGGAGAGCACCGTCCTTTCCCTGTATGATAGAGGGATAGGAGTACTGGCTTATCGGTGAGTCCTCAAGCGTAAGGAGATGATGCCATACTGTACCGTCGGCCGATACGGCGAGGGACAGTGGCGTTCTGGGGCCTTTGCCCGTGCCGGGCAGGGTGCCGAAGTCATTGTACACCATTACGAATCTTACGCCTTTTAATGTCTTTCCGTTAACCTTTACACTGACAGGTCTCTTTAATGTCACTGCGTCTATGCCCGACTGGTTGTTGGGTATGTCCAGAAGTGCGGTCTCACCCCATGTCTTTCCGTTGTCAAAGCTCCAGCAGGTAGCGACCTTTCCGCGTGTGTTGTCGCTGCCATCACGCTGTGCTTTGGTGGGACGTGTGCGTGCCACCGCCTGCAGTGCGCCGTTGTCATGGCGCAGTATGGCCGGCTGTATGCAGAGTATGTCCTTATTGTTCTGCGGTATCTGCTTGGACCACTGCCCTGTCGCTATGTCATACGTCTCGAAGTGTATTTTCCAGCCATCGTCTTCTGTTGACGACGGGCATATCAGTTTGCCGTCAATCAGTTCCGGCTTGTTCTTTATAGGGCCGAGAAAGCCCTCTGGTAACGGCTCCTTATCGCTCCATGTACGCCCTCCGTCAGTGGATTTGCACAGCCATCCCGTCCAGTCCTTGACGTTTTTCCCTATCTTGAAGAACAGCCACACTTCGTTATTAGGCATCTGTACGACCACGGGGTTCCAGCAAGCCTTGCGCAGTTCTGCGTTGTCTGCTATCCCTTTGTGGTTAAGGGCGTCCTCCCAGCTCATCTTTATCTTCCCTTTTGCCGTGTTCCAGTCCATGTTGTGCCTTATGCAGGGACCGAATTCCGCCTTTACGCAGGTACTGTCCATGCCGGCAATTCTGGCATATTCGGAGTTCCTTTCAAAGACTCCGTCGGCCGCCAGTACAGGTTCGCTCCATTGGTCGGCCCCCTTTTCCTTGCGTTGTGTATAGATACACACATCCGGCACACGCTCCTTGGTGCCGCCGAAGTATGTGGCGAGCAGAGTACCGTCATTAAGTTCCGCTATGCTTGCAGAGTGAGTCTCGGGATATATGGACTGGTCGTATATGAATTCGTCTTCAGTTACCATGCCGTTGTATTTGGCATCCAAGGGCATGGAGGTGTTGATACGGGTGGTACCTTCCTTTATCTCTCTCACAGTTCCATCGGGCAGGTGGCATTCGGCTGTAACACCTCGGGGCAGGGTGATGGTCCATGACAGTCTCTCAAGGTCTTTCTTCCAGTGTGATATGACAGTGCCTTGCGGCGTTCTGTATGTGGCGCGTATGCTGTCAAGGTCCTGTATGGAGAAGTCCGGCCTCATGTCCAGATGCCGGTAGCCTGCGCTTCCGTTGGCATTCTTTATGCCTGCCAGGTCTTGGAAGCACCATGTGAGCAGGTCACCCAGCAGCATCACATGGTTGCCGGAGTTCATTGCGGGGTTGGCTGTGTCGCCATTCCACAGCTCCCATATAGTGGTGGCTCCGTTTTTGGTCATGTATCCCCATGAGGGGTATGTGGTGTTTGTGGCTATTAGGTATGCAATGTCACCGTAACCGTTGGCGGTAAGCGTTCTTAACAGATGTGATATGCCTATCACTCCGCAGGCTACATGGCCGCCATTGTCCACAATTATGTTCCTTACCACATTGTCTGCAACGTCCTTGCGGCAGTCGTCCGGAACAATGCCGAATGCCAATGGCAGTATGTTTGCAGTGGCCGTGTTGTTGCCGTAATACACACTGTCAGGGTAAAGAGGGTGTCCCGGTTGTGGAGATGTGCCGCGCTTGATGTGCAGGAACTTTTTGTTGAACGCCTCTGTCATGTTCCTTGCCTGTGTCTCATAATGGATTGCGTCGTCATTAAGTCCTAACAGGCTGGCAAACCGCTGCATTGTCTTCATTATGTGTATCATGTATGCAGTGGACAGCAGCGCCCCGTCAGTCTTACGTGTCGGATCTTGGGAGTGTATCAGTTCCGGTTTCTCCGGCGGCATACACCAGTCACCGTATTTGTCCTTTGTTATTATACCGTCCTTGGAATAGGATGCTGTGATATGGCTTATCCATTTCTTTATGTAAGGATAGCTGTTGCGGATGGCCTCATCGTTTCCGAACTGCTGGTACAGCATATCGCAGGTGAAAGGCAGTGCCGCTGGCCATGTGACATTGTCGGTGTAGTAGTTCCAGAATGCCGGGGCCACGTCAGGTATAGCCCCGTCCTGTCTTTGCGCATCGCATATATCGCGCATCCAACTCGTGTACAGTCTGTTGTTGTCAAACAGATAGCTCTCTCCAAGTGAGCCTGCCGTGCGGTCTCCGAGCCATGGCTGTCTCTCGTTACGTTGCGGACAATCCACGGGAAAGCCCTTGTAGTTGTCTATTATTCCCCACCAGGCGTTGCGCACAATGGTGTTCAGCGTCTTGTTGCTTGATGTGAATGTGCCTATGGTCTCTACATTATTGGCCACGAGATAAGGTGTTATGTCCGCGGCACAGATATCCTGCATACCCGTTATCCGTACATAACGGAAGCCGTGGTACACAAAGGTGGGCTGCCACTGGCGGCCTTCCTTGCCCTCATTGCCGTTGCAAACATACACGTCCTCGGTCTCCGCATCGCGCAGGTTGGCGGTGTATAGGGTGGAGTCAGCGTTAAGTCGCTCCGCATACTTTATGCGTATGGTGTCCCCTTTGTTTCCCCTTATGCGCAGACTCACCCATCCTGCGATGTTCTGGCCCATGTCGAAGATGCCGTCTTTAAGGTGTTTCACGCCAACAGTTCCCTGTATGCTGTCCAATGGCGTTGCCGTCTGCCCCTCCGTGGTCTGCGGATACAATGCTCCAGTGGGCAATTCAGCCAGTTCCGCCCATTGCCATGCGGAGTCATCATATCCGGATTTGTCCCACGCCGTCATCTCCTTGCGTGCGTCATACGTCTCTCCGTCATACTCATTGTTGTGGCGTATCGGTCCGTTGGCGGTGGCTTTCCAGTCCTTGTCGGACTTAAACCGCTGCTGTGTGCCGTCTGTATACTCCACTATTACATCCATTCTGCATTTTGGAAAACCGAGGAAAGGGCACTTGTAATGCTTTAGATAGCGCATTGGCACGGTGCGTCCGTTGCCGAGAATGACACCGATACAGATCACACTGTCGCCTTCCATGGCGCTGGTAATGTCGTGTATGGTATAGTATATGGACTTGCGGAAGTCCGTCTGCTGTGGTGTCAGCACCTCTGTTCCTATCCTTTTGCCGTTGATGTGCAGCTCATAGTAGCCCATGGTGGCGATATATGCCCTTGCTCTCTTTATGCTCTTGTGCTGTAGCCTGTATTCCTTGCGCAGGTATCTGGCGTTGACTCTCGTCTTGTTCGTCATGTCCTCTCCTGGCAACAGGCGGTCTATGCCTATCCATCGCCCTCTCCATTGCGCCTCCGGCAGCACACTTTCGGGATTTAAAGGGGTTACTGTGTGCTGTGCCTCTGCCATAATACAGCACAATGCGGTCAGTAATGTCAGTATTACGTGTTTCATTGTTTATGCGTTAGTCGGTTATTAGCTTTCAGACTGCAAATATACTCAATTATAATGAAATAACGTACTATAACGGATAGGAAATGTATTGCCGCGGCGTATTTTTCTATTTGAAATTGTATTTTAATGGTATACGGTTCTCATAAAGAGTTGTTTTTAATAGATTATAAGAACAGGAGCGCACCGATTGATGCGCTCCTGTAAGTGTTAAATATCATTATTGGTGGAAAATCTTTGAGACAATCTGCCATTTCCCGTCTATTTTTACAAGCGAATGGAAATCGGTGAAGCCCATACCGTGCCAGTTTTCCAGTATTACACGTACCGTAGCGGCTGTTCCTATCACTTGCATGACATCCACCTCTGCTTTCGTCTCGGCTGCTGCTCCGAGCTGTTCAATGGCATCGTACAGCGCATTTATGCTTCCGGCACATAGGTTTCCGTTCAGATACCCGTACATGACAGCATCTTTATGAAACGCTTTCCTCGTTAGTTCCACATCACCTGTCATGCAGCCATTGACATATTGCATGACAACATCCTTGATATCTTGATAATTCTCAATCATTGTCTTGTCCTTTTTATTATTGTATAATCTTTATTTATTGATTGTATCCGAGTTCTGGTTGTATACTTTGGCGACGCATTTCCATTCATCATTGAACTTCAGTAGAAGCAGATAGTCGGTAAAGTCAATGTGACCTCCCCAGCCTTCCTCCAATACACGGACTACAGCGAGTGTCTCTTCAACCGTTATCACATCCACCCGTGCCTTGAATGTGTCACCGCCGCTGACGGTATCCACATTATTATAGAACTGTTTTATGGAGCCGCGTTCCGCTTTACCGTCCAGAAAACCGAACAATACTGCATCATCTGTAAATAGCTCACGGGCATATTGGCTGTTACCTTCTGCCACACTTCTCACAAACTTCATGGCAGCCTCCTGCACTGCCTCATACTCTTTTATTGAATCACGCATAATTATTAAAATGTTTTGTTTCTAAATCGACTGCAAAGTTACAGCATATTCCCTGTATATACAAGTACCGAAAAATTATTCATATACAGAATTTTTCTTCAGTATGCACTGTTTTTAACAATTTATAGTTACCTTTGCAGTGCATTAAATATACAATGATTATGTACGAAAGGAAAATTCCCATAGATTTAGGTTGTCCGTTACGGCTGACAATGAGTTTGATAGATTCCAAATGGAAGTCTTGTATCCTGGACGAATTGCGTGATACTTCCATGCGGCCAAGCGAAATCCATAAGGTTTTGCCTGAAGCCACGCCACGGGTACTTGACCTTCAGTTGAAGGAACTGGTGGAAGACGGGCTGGTGGATAAGACTATCTATCCCGAACTGCCGCCACGCTCAGAGTATTTTATAACAGATCTTGGCCGTTCTCTGCTTCCTATTCTTGATGCAATGATTGAATGGGGAGAGAAAAACAGACAGTTGTTTGAAAGAAAATACGGTATGCCTCAATGAACGGTATGCAAAATAATAATAAACTTTATATGATAGCGCATTATAATCTTATGAATAGGTATCTTTTTTTATTCTGTATGCTCCTGTCCATGTATGGAACGGCGTGTGCCGGTGACTGGTATGTTGAGGCGGAAGGTGATGGCAGGGTGACATGGAGCGCGGACTCTGTGGCCGACATTCATGCACCTGGCGGACTGACCCTGTGGAACAAGCGCCAGATGAGCGGCAATGTAGTGATAGAGTATGAGGCGCGTATAGTCAGTGACGGGCGTATATCAGACCTTAACAGCTTCTGGATGGCGTCAGACCCAATGGCGAAGGATGTCTTTGTAAATGCCAAAAGACGTGGCGGACGCTTTGTGGATACATATACCATGAGCCTTTATTATGTAGGATACGGAGGCAATCATAATTCCACCACACGTTTCCGCCGCTACGATGGCGACGCCCGTGGAGTCACGGACGCCAAGTTCCGGCCCTCCATATTGCGTGAATACACTGACACCGCCCATCTGTTGCGTGGCGATCACTGGTACAAGGTCAGGCTGGAGGCTGTTGACGGCCGTGTGAGATATATCATAGACGGCGAGTGCCTTGTTGATTATGTGGACCCGAAGCCTCTTGTTAAAGGGTATTTCGGTTTCCGTACCACTCTGGCTCATGCCCAGTTGCGCGGATTCTCATACCGTTGCTCCAATCCCGATGCCGCTCCGATAGAGCTGCGGAATGTCTTTAGCGGCTCACGTCTGTCAGATGCCCCCATCACTTGTGGCGTGCCATTCTCGCAGGGTGAGCTGCCTGCCGCGGCATCACTGACACTTCAGGCGGACGGAAACAGTGTTCCCGTTGACCAATGGACGCTCGCCTCGTGGCCCGACGGTTCTGTGAAGTGGAAAGCCATAGCGGCAGTGGTGCCATACGGTACCAATAGGCTGTCATTGCACAAGGGTACGGGAAAGAACAGACGCTTGTCCGGCGGCGGATCATTCCCAGTCTTGTTCCATTCAGACAATGGTGACCTCTTTGACAGTGTGGCCGTGGACGGGCGAACGGCCCTTGGCCGGGCATGGTTGGAGCAGAACGGGCGGAGAATGCCTGTCACCTCCATGCGGTGTGAGCGTAACGGAGATGTGAGACAGTGCTGGTTGGCGCAGGGCAGCAACTTCTCTCTGCGCCTGTACACATATAAAGGCAGCGGAGAGATGAAGATTGTGCATACGGCCTTTATCGATTCCGTCACCAACGCCGATGGTCTCCGCTCACTGTCATTACGGTGTGAGGTGCCCATGCGTGGTGAGGACTACGAGCGCCGCGTGCTTTTCCTGATGGATTCCACACGCGTGCAGACCATGGATGTCAAGCCTCTCATCTCGCGCCGCCCCATTCTCCTGTCCGAGGAAGGGCATCCTAAGGACGAGAAGAGCCGTGACCTCGTGCGGCAGATAGCGGCTTGGGACGGTTTCCGGCTGTCCCAACTTTCGCCTCTCGCCTTTTCTCTGCGCAAACGCGCCACCTCCCTGTCCCCGTGGATTGGCACTATAGAGGGAACGAGCTGCCCCGGTGTCATGGCGTTGGGTGACAGGACAGGCAGTGTGGCGTTCCAGCTGACGGACTTCTGGCAGTCTTACCCGTCAACGCTGCAGGTTGATGGAGCGCGTTCATGCAATGCCACGGTAAGCCTGCATCTGTGGAGCCCAGAGGCGGAGGCAATGCGTTTTGAACACTATGACACCGTTCCGCACGGGCTTAATGCCTCATACGAGGATGTGCAGCCCGGCATGAGCACAGCCTGCGGGATAGCGCGCACATCCACGCTTTATATCACCCTTACATCATTGGGAATAGACTCCCTGCGGACACTTTTGCCTTCTGTGGCACAGCATCCACAGTATGTACCCTCTCCCGAATACCTGCACCGCAAGCGTGCGTTTGGCTTCTGGAGTCTTGACAACGGCACTGCCATCGACACGCTGCTTGACGGCATAAGGGATTTCTATGCGCGGCAGCAGGAACTCCATCAGTGGTACGGCTTCTTTAATTACGGTGACGTCATGCACTCTTACGACCCCTCGCGCGGTGAGTGGCGATATGATGTGGGTGGATATGCGTGGGATAACACCGAACTCTCCACCCCGGCCATGTTCTGGTATATGTTCCTTCGCACAGGTAATGCCACGGCATGGCGGCTTGCTGAGGCTATGAGCAGGCATAATGCGGAGGTGGACTGTTATCATAATGGGCCCCATGCCGGTCTCGGCACCCGTCATAATGTGCTGCATTGGGGATGTGGAGCTAAGGAAGCGCGCATCTCTCAGGCCTTCTGGAACAGGTTTCTCTATTATCTCACGGCGGATGAGCGTATGGGTGACGTAATGCATGAGGTCGTTGACGCTGACCAACTGCTGTACCGCCTTGACCCGATGCGCCTTGCACAGCCCCGTTCTGATAAATATCCGTGTACAGCCCCGGCCCGTTTGCGTGTGGGACCGGACTGGCTGGCGTACGCCGCCAACTGGTTTACGGAGTGGGAGCGTACAGGTGATGCGAGATACCGTGACAAGATACTGGCAGGGATGCGCAGCATTGCGGCCATGCCGCATGGACTGTTCAGCGGCCCTAAGGCCTTAGGCTATGACCCAGCCACAGGAGTTGTGTCATGGGAGGGGGACAGTGCGGTGCAGAACACTAATCATCTGCTGCCGATTATGGGCGGTTTCGAGATGATGAACGAGATGATGCTGTCACTCACCACACCCGAGTGGAGCCGTGCATGGCTGCAACACGCAGTGGAATACAAGCATAAGGCGCTTACCATTAGCCGCAACCATTTCCGCATACCACGTCTACAGGCATACGCATGGTGGCATACTGGCAGGAGACAATGCCACAGTACAGCATATGAAGACCTGAAGAGTCCATTCCCAATACGCTATACCAATGATGCGGCCACATTCGCCCTCGATGCTATATTCATGCAGGAGGTATGCAGATAAGATGAAAAAATGAAAACCTGAATTTATAAGTTATATTATATCTATTTAATTTATTAATTATGAAACATGAAGTTTTTATTAGTTATCAGACCGAATCGCTTGATTATGTGGAAAAACTGTGCTCTTTTTTAGAAAAAAACAGTATTAAATGTTGGTATGGTAAGAGAGACATTAGTTATAATCATGCAGCGGAAATTCCTATGGCGATAGAGAGAGCTAAAGTTTTTCTATTGATAGTTGACAACAATGTGGCTGTCCAACCACGTCCAGATATATTAAATGAGTTACATTTGGCGTGTGAGCGAGTAAAAGATGGTCAAATGAGTATGATACCAATTTGCATAACAAATGAAGAGTATAAGCATAGTGAGTTACGTTATCACGTAGGGCGTATGCAAAAGGTATTTTTGACCAATGAAGATTTTGCAAACGGAAAACGTTCTCTTCTTGGTGCAATTAGAAATTTGTTAGGATGTAAAGTTGATGAGCTACCATCCACAGCAGAATGTCGGCATTCTAATGAATACTTTAATTTTAAAGATGAACAAGAGAAAAACCGTTTGCATGTTCAAAAGGATTTGTTACATAATTATGATTGGGACGTATATGAGAATGCGCTAATCGGAAAAGAGAGACTCGCGGTTCTTGATGTCGGATGTAATGAGGGCTATGATATTATGGATAAATTCGGAGATAGGCCTGAAGTTAGCTACATTTTAGGTATTGACATTAACGAAGACGCTGTTGACAGTGCTCAGACTAAATATGGTGCAGAGAACGTGTATTTCCGTGTCATTAATGTGGAAGATAGTGAGTTTTCTGATAATCTGTCAGATATTATGGAAGAACTGCAGTTGGAGAGTTTCGATCTTATTAATGTCTCCATGCTTCTTCTTCATCTGAAAGAACCAAACAAGTTGTTGAAAAAATTGAGGAAATTCCTTAAGAAAGGAGGAATGCTTGTAGTTAGAGATATAGACGACTCTCTTACGTTTGTCTGTCCTGATACAAATGATGATTTTAGTCATGCTATACAGATTTGTAATAGGGACGATTATGCTGGATACAGACATAGTGGTAAAGAGGTGTACGGAATGTTAATAGATGCAGGCTTTAAGGAGGTTAGACTTGTCAAAAAAGGTTTAGATTCGTCTGGATTGACGAAGAACCAAAAACTTGATATGTTTGATATATATTTCTCCTTTATATATGAAGACACTCGGCAACTGTATAATAATAATCCGGAAAATAGAATCAGAGAAGATGACTTTAATTGGATTAAGGGACACTATGAGCAGTTACGTGAAAGGATAACGTGTTCTAATGTACTGTATCAGCTTGGAGTCGTTACATATACAGCTGTTAGATGAGGACTATGTGCTGTGTAGAGAGTGTTCTTTTAGTATCTTGTTCGTCAAGAAATGTTACATATACCAAACTTTTGGGATTTCCTATTTGTAAAAAAAGTATTACCTTTGCATCCGTAAACGTAATAAAGTAAAACGGATATAATTAAAAACAACACAGACTATGAGCACACAGAAACAGTTACACATTGAGACTCTTGCCATACACGTGGGACAGGAGCAGCCGGATCCGGCAACAGACGCACGTGCAGTACCTATATATCAGACCACGTCATACGTGTTCCGCAACTCGCAGCACGCCGCTGACCGTTTCGGATTGCGTGATGCCGGCAATATATATGGCCGCCTTACCAACTCCACACAGGACGTGCTTGAGGAGCGCATCGCCGCACTGGAGGGAGGAGTTGCCGCCCTTGCCGTGGCAAGCGGAGCGGCTGCCGTGACCTACGCCTTGCAGAACATAGTGCTGGCAGGCGACCATATCGTGGCGGCGGATAATATGTACGGAGGCAGCTTCAACCTCATCACCCACACGCTTGTAAACCAGGGTATCACGAACACTATTGTCAATGTCAACGATACGGAGGCTTTGGAAAAGGCGATACAGCCCAACACGAAGGTGATATATGCCGAGACATTCGGCAATCCTAATGCGGATGTCACCAATCTGGAGGCAGTGGCCGAGGTGGCACACCGTCATAACATCGTGTTCATCGTGGATAACACGTTTGCACCGATAGTGATACGTCCGCTGGAGCATGGTGCCGACATCGTAGTGCATTCCGCCACCAAGTTTATAGGCGGCCATGGGTCGTCACTTGGCGGAGTGATAGTGGACGGAGGACGCTTTGACTGGAAGGCGAATGCTGACAAGTATCCCACTATAGCAAAGCCCGATCCGTCATACCACGGTGCGGTGTTTGCCGATGTGGCTGGGGCGGCGGCGTTCGTCACACGCATCCGCGCCGTGATACTGCGCGATACCGGTGCCGCCATCTCACCGTTCAACGCATGGATACTGCTGCAGGGCACCGAGACTCTGCCGCTGCGCATGGAGCGTCATGTGGAGAATGCACTGAAGGTGGTGCAGTTCCTTGCAGGACATCCAAAGGTTGCCAAGGTGAACCATCCCTCACTGCCTTCACATCGCGACCATGAGCTGTACAGCAAGTACTTCCCCAACGGTGCAGGCTCCATCTTTACCTTTGAGATAAAGGGCGGAGTGGACGAGGCATGGAGGTTCATTGACGCGCTGAAGATATTCTCTCTGCTCGCCAATGTGGCGGATGTCAAGTCGCTGGTTATACATCCCTATACCACGACACACTCACAGATGACTCCCGAAGAGCTGGCGCAGCAGCATATAACGCCGGCTACCGTGCGCCTGTCAATCGGTGTTGAGCATATAGATGACATCATCGCTGACCTCGACCAGGCTCTGGCGCAGATATAGAAAGATGATGCTCCGCGCTGCATGACGCTGTGTGAGCTATATGGACACTTTGCATGAAGCGGGCTCTTCCTATACAGTCTCAATGTATAAGGGAAGAGTCCGCTTCTTATTTCATGGACAAATGGAGCGGCATTACCTTGCAATACGTGCTGCTTGGGCAAACCTTGCCGCCTTGATGGCAGAGCTGTCTGACGGCACAGGGTCTATAGGTGCAGGGACCTCTGTGGTGTCTGACGGTATAATCGGGATCTCATACTCAAAGCCACTGCCCGTGTTGCTGTTGGCAAGAGAGTCCATATAGTTGATGTCACTACGGTCTATATGGATAATCTGGCCTTCATTGGGTCTGTTAGCCAATGCGTTGGCAAGGGAGTCGTTGCCAAGTCGCTCGGAGTCGTTTCTCAAACCGCCGAGATATCTGTTGGTCTCCTGCGTATAGCTGTATATTACAGAAGCGTTATCCAGCTTATTGTTTGTGGCTGCAACGACCTTTATCGCCTTGTTGATGTTGGAGAAGGCGTATGCTATTCTGCTGGAGAGTCCGTTGCCTGTAAATCCGCCTCCGTTCAGGCTGCTTATGTCTGCCGCGTTCTCCACCAGTTCGTTGGCGCCATTCCATGTTACGATGACGTTGACACTGTTGTCATTACGGCGAAAGGAGTATGTTACGTCCTTTATGGTCAAACTCTGTATCTCCATAGCGTTGAATATGGCCGTACCATTGGCGTTTGCCGCTGCGGCAAAGCTTCTTGAGTTGGCGCCATTGACAACGAAGCTGATACGGCTGATGTCATCATTCTCGCTGGATATGAGATAGGTGTTGCTGTTAGGACTTACTATGCCAAGGTTGTAACCCTCCGGAACGGATGTGGTGGCAATGAAGTCACTGGGTGGATTGGTGCTGCCTCCGTCTGTGCCGTCTGTTATGGAACCGCTATCGTTGGACACTCCTCCCTCAATCGGATCATCGTCACTGCATGAGGACATTGTAAGGCCTATTGATAATGCAATGGCAAATGTGAATAGTTGGAAAAAAGGCTTCTTCATTTGATTTGGTTTTAAGGGGTTAATAACTTGATTGATAAAAATAAGTTTTAGCCTATTGGGGCGGTATCCGTGTCTTATGGAAACACGAAACGCAGACTATGCCATATTGATATGGCTCTGCTGCAAAGTTATGAATAATATTCCTAATCTCCAAACTTTTAATGCTTTATCGCTAAAAAATATATCTTCACATCCCGATGCGCTCTTTTCCTTTATCATGAAACACCCTTTGGCAATTGTATACTTATCGTATTTTTTAACATTTATAATAAGTCTGTACGCTGTAACGGCTTTTCTCTGTGCAGGTGGGACATTGTGCCAGTTTGAGGTGTGCGTTCGCTGTGGCTATGTTAAAACGCTTTCTGTGGGGTGCCTGTTTTTCCAAATTTTCAAAAAACATAAAGAGAGGTATGATTTGATATGTTTGCTGCTGTAATCAGATACATATTACTGAACAAAATGGGCCCTTTTACATTGCAATCTCTATCTGATTACATTGTAAAAGGGCCCATTTTGTACTGGTACTTGCACCTATATGGTGTTTATATGTGCCAATATCGCATATTGGATGGCTTTAACATTTTTTACTTATCGTATTTTTCAGTGCTCATAAAATGTGTCTTCCTGTAGTTAGGTATAGTATAATATTTCTATCGAAGTGCTAAAAAGTTAGCGGAAAACTGTCTATTGTGGTAACCGTAGGATTGAAGTGTCATGTTATGATTGCGTTTCTTTAGTGTTCTTTTGTAATGGATATGTTGTATTTGGGCAACAATATGTTGCCCAAATATGTGAATAGGTCGTCTTTTCTATGCATTTGAGTATTATTTTTACGTTAGAATTCGATGCAAAATATATACTTTGTTTCATAGAGAAGGCTTCTTACTTGTCGCAAATGAAGTATCCGCCACGCTCCTTTATAAAGTTTATGAGATTGGCGTATATGTCATTCTTTCCCAATAACGTGGGATTTCCGACAATTATCAGGTGTTCCATGGCGCGCGTCATTGCGACATTGAGCTTTCTGTCTATCACAGTTCCGTCGGTATCAAGAAACACATTGTCCGTAAGGAATTTCAACTGGTAGTATTTGGAAACCGTGAGTCCGTAGATAATATAACGGCGCTGGCTGCCCTGATAGCGTTCCACCGTGTCGATGGTAATCTGTTGCAGGGCAGGGATGCCGTATGTTGCGATGGTACTGCGTATGGTGGCTATCTGATTGCGGTATGGCACTATCACTCCTACGGTGTAAGTAGGTGAGAAGTGGTTCTTCTCCATGTTGTATATCTTCAGAACCGCATTGGCGATGATGTCCGCCTCTGTCTGGTTAACCTTATCTGACGAGCTGTTCTGCGGTGATTCCGCCGCAATGAAGGATATGCGGCATTCAGATATGGCGCTATGCAGCTTGTCTTCCTGCGGCAGCGCATTGTCAGTGGCAGCAAGGGGGTGGGAGAGTGGCGCTATCTGGTGCGGTAATGGCACTTCCATCAGGCGGCTGTTGTAAAAGGCCGCGTTCGGGAATTGCGCTATGTCGTGGTGCATCCGTCCCTGACGGCAGAGCATATATACAACATCTTCATTGTCACGGTATCGTGACAGTAGTCTCTCGAACAGTGACAGACGGCAGTCTGTGAGGTGTATCTGGTGGAGCAGCGGCTCCTTTACGGCGGATATGTCCTGTGTCTGCTGCACCACTGCGGGCAGCTGCTTGTGGTCTCCTATCATGACAATCTTGCGGATGGCCGGGACGCCGTAGTTATGTGCGCAGAGTATTCCAAGCAGGTGTGGCTCCAGAATCTGTGATGCCTCGTCGATTACGGTCAGGGAGAACTGTCGCAGCTGGAAGAGGGCGGTGTGCGAGCTGAAGGATGTGGTGGTGCCCGTGTACACACGCATGGAAGACAGCATGGTGGTAAGCTGTAACAGGTTGTCACAGTGCTGTGCGCGCGTGGTGAGCAGGTTGTCACGGTATTCCTCCGCGCAGCCGTTCACGCTTCCGACACGTATGAAGTCTATGCCGGCTTCGGTCAGTTTGCTGCATATCTCGTCCACCGCGCGGTTGGTATATGACAGCAGCAGCACGCTGCTGTCTGGCTCCAGCAGTTCCTCCTTTACGGTATTGAGCATTCCGAAGGATGTCTTGCCGGTGCCGGGAGGGCCGATTATGAGGAACAGGTCCTTGTTACGCTTCAGGCGCAGGGCAAGGTCGTTGAACTGTCCGTAGTCTCCTTTTAGCGCTATAGAGGCGTCAATCTCCGGCGCGCGCTGCAACATGAGCAGGTCGCGGCGTTCCTTTGGAGCGGAGAGAAAGGCGTGAATGCCACGGTAGAGGCTGGAGTATGAGGACTCGAAGAAGTCATGCTCTATGGCCCACAGCTTGTTTCGCTGGCTGAGGAATACGCGGCTGTCGGACTGTGCGGCACGAAGGGTGAGGTGGATGGTGGATTGTCCGATGGCATCAATGGTGCATCGGAACACCATCGTCTGTCTTGCGTCCGGCTCATGGCCTGCATTGTAGGGGTATAGTATAACGATGTCTCCCGTTCTGAAGTTCGACATATCGTTGTCTTCTGTCTCCTGAAAGCGCAGGGTAACAGTCTCTATGCTGCCTGTGGTATCCTCGTCGGGTGACAGCAGTGTCAGATTGCAGTATATGTTGCCCGCTGCCAGTTTCTCTTCAAGTGATGAATGCCATTTGGATGCGAAGCCGGAGTTATCCTTTGTCTTGTTGCCCAGCTTGGAGAGCACGTGCTCATTGGCGGTGAAGGTGAGCATACGGAAGTAGTATGCGCGTTCTGTCTCGGTGGCGTTGCGTATGGGTGCGAGGAGCTCATGCAGCTGTTTGTATTGGTACAGCTTCCAAAGGTTGTTGCAAACTCCCTTGGTGTTCATCATCTCGGGGGTGAGGTTCTCGAGGATGTGCCGGTATTCGCCCTCCTTGGTGAGTGTCATCTCCTGATGCGCGATGGTGTTGCGCACTTTAAGGGCACGGTGTGTCAGCTGTGGGGCGAAGCCAAGACCCAGCAGACTGTTGGTGTATTTGGTGTAAAGCAGGAATGCGTGCAACTCACGGTTATTGCTCTCGTAGACGCTGCGGTAGTTATAGCGTATCAGAAGCATATATAACAGCAGCTGCACATAGTGCTCCTCGCGGTGGCGCGGCGTGGTGAAGTTGTCGTATGGGAACTCCCCCTTGCCTGATTTCTGCTCCATTAGCACGCGGAAATCAAGCTGAAGGTAGTCCATACGCCCTTGCAGTCCGAGCATTTCGGAAAAGAATGAGGGCTCCACCATGCCTTCTTTGGAGGAGAAACTGGATACTGTGGCAGGCAATGAGGTGTTGATGGCGTTGCGTATGTTGGTCTGTTGTAGTCGGGCCTCATTATGAAAGTTCGGACTGACGCCGGCCGTGAGCAGGCTCACGGCGTTATTCCGGAAGAAACGCTTTACACTGGCGGAATAGGAGGTGTCCTTTGGTGGACAGATTGTCTCGTCAAGCATCTGGCCTGCAAAGTTTCCGAGTACAATGGCCTCGCTGTTCTGTTGCGGCTGCAGGCGGTTCAGCAGGGCGGTCAATGGAGATTCGGAGTAGTTGGTGAAGCATCGTGCCACCATTGATATGTCCACAAGATAGTCCGGCTCAAAGATTATAAGCTCCGGATGTATGATACCGTCCGTAAGGCGCGGTGATATGACGTTGAGCTGTGCACCGGGGTAGAACAGGTCGTGCAGATAGCTCCAATCCCGGTCTTTGTCTCCGTCCGCACTGGCATAGCGTACGGTGACGGTATCGGGATGATTGTCCGCCGGACCGTATACATATTCGGTGTCCCAGTGGTCCACTATCATTCTGAAATATTGGGTATCGGTGACTTCCTTGATGTCTGTCGGACTGTATTGTGCGGTGTCTTCGCACTGTCCCTCTATATTATATATAAGGAGAATGAATGAACGCAGATGGTTGTAGTCCTCCCTGCAGTGCTCTTTTAATGTCTCTTCCGGCAGTTCGCAGCGCTTCCGCAACCTCACACGTGTGTCATTGGTGCTCCTTTGCATGGCTTTGGAGGCGTGATGTTCCTTCAGCAGATAGTCGGTTTTGGCGAATGTGCCGCACAGGTTGGCCTTCACCGCCTCAGTCTGCTGGTTTATGCACTTGTTGAACACCATGCTCATGGCGCTGTATACCTTTCTGTAATCGGGAGCAAGATGCTGTGTGGCCTCCAGTTCCTGAAGTAGTTCGTCTGCTGTCTCTGGGTTATAGAACTGCATGGAGTGTGGATGTTGGGTGTGGAATGTGTGTAAACGAATAAGGGAGTGCGTGTATTAAGCACGCACTCCCTCTATTAATGTTATGTCTTTACGCTCTCGTGGCTGCGTGTGGAGTTGTCTACTCCTTGCTCTGCGCTTCCTTTGCCGCCATGATGTCATGTACAGTGGTAGGGTATGTGTCCTCTATCATGTTCAGCATCTTGATGGTTGCCTTGATAGCCGCCTCTGTCTGGTCTGCGTCTATGGCATGAGTGCGTATCGTCTTGTCGTCTTTTGTGCGCCATACTATCTGTGTCTGCACCAGAGCATCGGTGCGTCCGCCGGGAGGTATGGACACGGTGTAATTCTCAAGCATAGGGAATGTGCGCCCTAAGTTCACCTTATAAATATGGCGCAGCGCCTTTACGAAGGCGTCATACTGTCCGTCGCCTGTGGCGTCGGCCTCAAATCGTATGCCGTCTATGTCCACCTTGATGCAGGCGTGGGGCTTCAGACCGTAGGAAAGACTCACCATATAGCCCTTTAGCCGTATGCGTTTCTCTGGCGTTGAGTGCTTCAGCACGTCGGCAACAATGAACGGCAGGTCGTCCTGTGTAACGATAGCCTTGCGGTCTCCCAACTCAGTTATGCGCTGTGTCACTCGTTTCGTCTGTTCAGGAGTAAGCTCCAGTCCCAGTTCCTGCAGGTTTCGCTCTATATTCGCTTTGCCCGAGTTCTTGCCGAGGGCATATTCCCGTTTGCGACCGAAGCGCTCTGGCACGAGTGCATTGCAGTAAAGGTTGTGCTTGTTGTCACCGTCCGCGTGCACTCCAGCTACCTGTGTGAACACGTTGTTGCCCACAATAGGCTGGTTTGCGGCTATGGCTATACCGGAATATCCCTCAACAAGATGGCTGATCTCATTGAGCATATCCTCCTCAATGTTCGTCATTACGCCCAACTGGTCTTTCAGCACGGCCTGTACAGAGGCGAGTGGCGCATTACCACAGCGCTCGCCGAGTCCGTTGACGGTGCAGTGCAGTCCCTTGGCGCCGTTCATGACAGCGGCGAGGGAGTTGCCAACAGCGAGATCATAGTCATTGTGTGCATGGAAGTCAAAGTGCTGGTCCGGGAAACGCTCTGTCATGCTCTTGAAGAAACTGCCGGTCTGTTCTGGAGTCAGCACGCCGAGGGTGTCTGGAAGCATGAAGCGTACTATGCCTTCATTGCGCAGTGCCTCCACCATGTGGAACACATATTCCGGTGAGTCCTTCATGCCGTTGCTCCAATCCTCAAGGTATAGGTTCACACTTATATTCTTGGAACGGGCGTAGGCTATGGTGTTCCGGATGTCGGCAATGTGCTCGTCCGGTGTCTTGTTAAGCTGATGGGTACAGTGTTTCAGTGAGCCTTTGGAGAGAAGGTTTATTACTGTTCCTCCACATTCTGCTATCCAGTCCACGCTTTTGTTGCCGTCGACGAAGCCAAGAACCTCTACTGCCTTCAGCCGTCCAAGCATATTGGCGTAGCGGCACACTCTCTTCACAGCGTCCTTTTCACCTTCTGACACCCTTGCGGAGGCAACTTCTATCCGGTCAACCTTCACATCGCGCAGCAACATTCGCGCTACGCTGAGCTTCTCATGAGGTAGGAATGACACTCCGTTGGTCTGTTCGCCGTCACGGAGTGTCGAGTCCATTATTTCAATTACTTGTTTTCCCACGCAATGATTTTGTCTTGGTTTTCAAGAAGGAAGTCTATGTCGTCGAGTGCATTCTCAAGACAGTACTTCTTGTATCCGTTTATCTCAAACTTCTCACTGTGTCCGGTCGCCTCGTTGGTTACTGTCTGGTTCGGAACGTCAACTGTTACGATGGTCTTCGGGTCCTTTGCTATGCTATCGAACAGCTCTGCCTGGAACTCCGGTGTGACAATGACGGGGAGAACGAAGCAGTTAAGCAGGTTATTACGGTGTATATCCGCGAAAGAGGATGAGATAACCACGCGCACACCATATCCTGCTATGGCCCAAGCAGCGTGCTCGCGTGAGGAACCGGAGCCCCAGTTCTTGCCGCCCACAATGATTTGGTTCACGCCTTCGCTTGGAGTCTCGGAGAATTCGGGCCTGTTGAGCACGAAATCACTGACTGGCTGGCCGTCAGCAGTATAACGCAGGTCGTGCATAAAGGCGTCTCCGAAGAACTTTGGGTCACGTGTTGTGGATGCAAGATAACGTGCTGGTATTATCAAGTCAGTGTTACAGTTGTCTATTGCTATGGGAAGGCAGGTAGACTTTATTATGTTGAATTTCTGTTTTGCCATGATGTTTGCTGTTGTTTAGATTTTTCTTGGGTCGGTTATTACGCCTGTGATGGCCGATGCCGCCACTGTCAGCGGACTGGCGAGTACTGTTCGTGCGCCCGGTCCCTGACGTCCTACGAAGTTTCTGTTACTGGTTGAGATGGACAACTTGCCTGCTGGCACCTTGTCCGGGTTCATGGCAAGGCATGATGAGCATGATGGCAGACGCAGTTCAAAGCCCGCCTCTTCCAGTATCTTGTCAATACCCTCGTCTATTATCTGCTGACGCACGAGCCAGGAGCCTGGCACGAGCCATGCAACCACGTTGTCCGCCTTCTTCTTTCCCTTTACGATTGAAGCGAAAGCACGGAAGTCCTCTATGCGTCCATTGGTGCAAGCGCCGAGGAACACGTAGTCTACAGGAGTGCCTTCCAGCTTCTGGCCGGGTTCAAACTGCATATAGTTGAGCTGCGCCTCCAGCTGTGCCTTCTCCTCGGCAGGTACAGAGTCGAGTGTTGGAACGTTGCCGTCAATGGCTATTCCTGCACCGGGATTGGTGCCGTATGTGATGCGTGGCGCTATATCCTCTGCGCGGTATGTCACCTCTTTGTCGAATATTGCATCATCATCGCTCTTCAATGTCTTCCAATAGCTTACAGCCTTATTCCATTCCTCGCCCTTAGGAGCGTACTCTCTGTCCTTAAGGTATGCGAAAGTTGTCTCATCCGGAGCTATGATACCGGCGCGTGAGCCCATCTCTATGGATAAGTTGGAGAGTGTGAGGCGGCCTTCCATGGACATATTACGTATGGTGGAACCGGCATACTCCACTACATATCCAGTGGCACCTGATGTTGTCATCTGCGCCATGATGTAGAGAGCCACGTCCTTTGCGGTAACACCCTTCTGCAGATCACCCTCAATGTTTATGCGCATAGACTTCGGCTTGGACTGCAATATGGTCTCAGATGCCAGCACCTGTGCCACCTCTGATGTTCCAATACCCATAGCCAGTGCGCCGACAGCACCGTGGGTTGACGTGTGAGAGTCACCACATACAATAGTCATACCTGGCAATGAGAGTCCCTTTTCCGGACCAACGACGTGGATGATGCCATTGTCTTTTGTGCCCATAGCAAAGTGTTTGATGCCGAACTCGGCGCAGTTGGCCTTCAATGTCTCCACCTGCTTGCGCCCTACAGGGTCGTTTATCACCTCCTGCTGGTCTGATGGGGTGTTGTGATCAGGCATTGCGAACACGTGGTCGGGGCGGAATACTCCGATACCTTTATCACGTAGCGTGTCAAAAGCCTGTGGTGTCGTCACCTCATGGCAGTAAAGGCGGTCTATGTAAAGCTGAGTGGGACCATCCTCAACGGTCTGCACAACGTGCCTGTCCCAGATTTTGTCAAATAAAGTGTTCATTGTATATGTTCTTTGTTATTCTTCTTGATGTTGTAATGGCCCGTTTTTAAACCTTGGCCACCTTGAACTTGTTAATACAGTCGATATAAGCCTCAACGCTTGCTGTCACTATGTCTGTGTTGGAACCGAAGCCATAGTACACAATACCTTCGTGCTCAACCTGTATGTGCACCTTGCACAGGTCGTCAGAGCCCTTTGTCACAGCCTGAATGGTAAGCTCCTTCAGTTCCATGTTGCGGTGTATGATCTGCTTCAGCGCCTTGATGGAAGCGTCAACAGGACCGTTTCCTGTAGCGGCGGCCTCGAATATCTCGTTGGCAACCTTCAAACGCATGGCCGCTATAGGAGTTACACCCTTGCCACTTGTAACCTGCAGAGTGTCCAGTTGCACAAGATTCTCACCGCTTTGTGATGTGACACCAGCCAGAACGAGCAGTTCCTCGTCACCCAGCTGTTTCTTCTTGTCCGCCATAAGCAGGAACTTCTCGTATGTCTTGTCCAGCTGTTCCTTAGTCATCTCAATGCCCAGTATGCCCAGACGGTGCTTCAGGGCTGCGCGACCGGAGCGTGCTGTCAGCACGATGGCATTCTCCTCAATGCCCACATCCTTTGGATCCATGATCTCATAAGTGCTGGTATTCTTCAGCACACCGTCCTGATGTATGCCGCTTGAGTGCGCAAACGCGTTCTTACCTACAACAGCCTTGTTGGGTTGTACAGGCATATTCATCAGCGTTGACACCATACGGCTGGTAGGCCAGATACGCTGTGTGTTGATGTTTGTATCTATTCCAAGGTCAGGATGTGTCTTGAATATCATGGCAATCTCCTCCAATGAGGTGTTACCTGCACGCTCTCCTATGCCATTGATGGTAACTTCCACCTGACGTGCACCGCCCAGTACTCCGGCAACGGTGTTTGCGGTGGCCATACCAAGGTCATTATGGCAGTGGGTAGAAAGGATTGACTTTCCTGCCGCAAAGGCATCAACGTGCTCATAGAGATACTTTATCTTCTCCTCGTACTCTCCCGGCAGACGGAATCCCGTGGTGTCAGGTATGTTACACACTGTGGCTCCGGCCTTTGTTACCGCATCTATCACCTGTGCGAGATACTCATTGTCCGTGCGTCCTGCGTCCTCGGCGTAGAACTCCACATCCTCAACATACCGCTTGGCATACTTTACGGCCCTTACAGCCCTCTCAATGATCTCCTCACGCGTTGAGTTAAACTTGTACTTGATGTGTGATTCGCTGGTGCCAATGCCCGTATGTATACGCTTATGCTTGGCATATTGCAGAGCTTCAGCCGCACAATCGATGTCCTTTTCCACTGCTCGTGTCAGAGCGCAGATGGTAGGCCATGTCATGGCCTTGGATATCTCTATTACCGAATTGAAGTCACCGGGGCTGGAGATAGGGAAACCTGCCTCGATAACGTCCACGCCTAATTGCTCCAAAGCCTTTGCCACCTGAATCTTCTCGATAGTGTTCAGCTGGCAACCGGGCACCTGTTCGCCGTCTCTCAGCGTGGTGTCAAAAATGTACAATCTGTCTGCCATGTGTCTTATATATTTGTTATTACATTATATTATATATAGCAAAAAGCCTTCTCCGCTCCCAGTGAGGAAGTGAAAAAGGCTTACGCTGTATAGAGTTAACAGTTATAGGCACACCTCATCACTTCCTCTCTTTCGTAGAAGGAGAAGGCCAATAATGTTGCTTATAATGCTGTTGTTCATCATTGTGCTATACTGTATCTTTATGGTTTATTCCCAAATCGGACGCAAAGATAATATTTTTTTATGACTTATGCAAGTAAAATGCAATTTTTTTATTTCTGTCTCCTCAAAAAAGTGCTATTTTATGATGTTGCAATATGGAAAAAGCATAGAAAAAGTCTCCCGTTAAAGGACGAGAGACAAACCTAAATGTTTACACAACGGAATAATCCTTATTGTGAATTGTGGGAAAGTTGCTCACAGAATGTCAATTATATGAAAATGTGGAGTTGGTGAGTCTTGGGTGGTGGAATGTTTCCTTTGCTGTAAAGGACTTATCGTATATTTTAACATTTACAATGTAACAATCCACTGTGATGCCGTTTCTGCGGTGCGGTGGCGGTGTGTGCCAGCGGAGGATGCGCGTTCGTTGTAGCCGTGTCAGAACGCGTTTTACGGGGTGCGCATTTTTGTTGCTTTTGAAAAGATGTGTGAAAGTGCCGTTTTTGATAGCTTTTCTGTTGCAATCAGATAGAAATTGGAAGGTAAAAGGGGCGCTTTTGGGGTGTGATTTGTATCTGATTACACTGTGAAAGCATTCATTTTGTCCATGAGTGTGTGCCAGTATGGTGTCTTTTTGTGTTAAGATTACAGACAGAGTGACTTTAACATATTTTACTTATCGTATTTTATGGCATTCTGTTTGATGTGTCGTCAGACTCTTGTTCTTCTATACTCCTGTATAAAGCGTCCGTGTTACCGATTAGCTCTTCGCAGTCAAATTCGTCTTTTCCGTAATAATCCCTGTCGTAGTCCTCTCTGCTGACTTTATAATAGTTGCCTCCGAATCTTTCAGCCTCCCAGTAATCGTCCTCGGCTTCGTATAGCGTCTTCAGGCTGGGGATGTCACTTTGCTCATCGTTGTCCCCCAATCCCAAGTCCTCTAATGTGATGTCTCCTAAAGGTATGCCCTTTGTCTCCAGTGTGATGGACTTCCTGTTAGCGCTGTCATTATTGCTGTGGGCATTGGAAGTGGGTGTGGCGCTTCTTTCTTTGTATATGGATATTGTCCCACTGACATATATGCACAAGAATATTATACTTACAATTATAAGTAGCTTATTCTCTCCTGATATCCTTTTATGCCACTTCATGTGTCTATGTATATATCTCCTGATTTACTGTATTGTGTCCTGTTGAGGGGCTATTTTATCTTAAAATACTCATCAGCCAGTGCGAACATCTCCGTGTCTCCGCTGCTGTCGCCGTATGCAGTCAGGTGATATGCGTTCCTGTCTGGTTCCACTGCCAATAGTCGTCTTACCTTCTCCTCGCCGTAACAGTTAGGTGTGGCGAAGCGTCCCGTCAGTCTGCCGCTGTCGTCCACCTCCACTTTCGTGGCCAGTACATCCTTCACGCCCAGTCTCTCACAGTACGGGCGCACCCATTCGTCTATGCTCGCACTGACGATGTATATGTCGGCCCCCTGTTCCCTATGTTGCGCCAGTGCCAGATGTGTTTCCTGCCGCGCCACGGCCGGCAGAGTGTGACAGAAACTCTGGCCCAGGGCGGCGAAGTCGTTGTATGGCATACCCTTGAAGAACCAGGAGAAGAGGTGCTCTTTGCAGCGGCCGTTGTCATATAGGTGCAGCTTCATCAGGAGTATCAGTGGCAGGAGGGCTGTAAAGCCGATGAGAAGGCGTGGGATGCCTGCGGCATGGCGTATGAACAGGGGCAGAGTGTCGCGTGTGGTGAGTGTCCCGTCAAAGTCAAAGACGGCAATTTTCCTTCGTATGTTTGTCATTAGTCAAGTAAAAAGTAATATAGAGTTGCAAAATTACATTTTTTTTGCAATATGAGTTATATTTTTCAGATTTTTTTGCTACCTTTGCAAAATATTAAACATATTATAAAAGGAATAGAAATGATTGGATTTATTAAAAACGTCTGTGGCCGCATACAGCTCTTAATGGCTGTGATGTGTGCTGCTGCAACGGCCAGCGCTGCCCCCATAGAGCACAGTGGTGACCGCTACATCATCAATGTGAGCGAGATGGAGCTTAATGGCGACGAGACCGTCATGGATGTTCTCCTGATGTGTCCCGAGGTTATAACCCTCGATGCCAAGCAGCCTCTCACTTCAAGCCTGTATGGTCAGTGGGCCGTGCGTATTGACAATATAGGCCTTGGACTTGACAATGAGACTTACCTCACTACCACACGCGCCAGCGAGGTGGAGAAGATCAAGGTGTGTACCAATCCCGGTGTGCTTAAAGGGTGCGGCGGACTGAAGATGGTTCTTGACATTTATCTGCGCAAGGCCGATAACGGTACGAGTGGCCGTGTTGCCGTTTCCGGGGACTCTTACGGCAAGGGCAAAGCGTTTGTCAGTGCTCTGCACCAGAAGGACAACCTGCGTCTCTTCGGTATTGCCGAGGGAAACATTGCGCGCAGCAAGTTTGACGGGGTGACATCACATGGAGGTCACGAGGCAATGAAGATGAACATGGTTTGGGACATAACGTCAAAGGATAATCTGGAGTTTGACTTCTCGCAGAGTTTCAACCGTTCCAGAACGGTAGGTGATCCTGCTGCATACGACCGTTATATGCACCTGGAGGGTGTATACCTCCGTTCGCTTAGTGATGCCGGTGCTTATGCCCTGTTCCAGTTTGCCGGTGACTATGGCAGTGCGAACAGTCTGGCCGGTGTCAGGTCACGTTATACAGACCCGTTTGCCCTCTTGGAATTCTCTTTCCCACTGGTAAATCATAACCTTTGGCTGACAGCCGGCGTGGAGAGTGGTTACGATGCACAAACGGACCGTATCGCCGAATACACCAACCGCTCACGCTATGAGGACCTGTATGCACAGGTTGACTGGAAGGTTGGCAAGTGGAACTTCATGGTGGGTGACCGTTTCAGAGTGCTGAACTTCTGGATGAACAGTCTGAAGGACTTCGAGGAATGGGAGCACACAACGTCCAACCACGCATATACGGCCACTGTATACTATAACTTTAACGCTAACAGCACACTGCAGGGCAGCTTTGCACGTCGTTACTATAATGCCGCATACGAGAATTTCATTGCCGATGGTATGTATTACAACCCTGTCGTGAATAATATAATGGCCGGTAAGATATATACCAAGGACTATGACAAGCAGATAGCCTATGTGTCTGACCTGAAGTATAGCTTCAGCAAGCCTGACTTCACTTTCAGTACTCTGCTGCGCAACATACGTCAGGACCTTGCGGTTGGACATGATAATACTCTGAGCATAGGTGCATCGGCGTTCTGGCACAAGGGCATCCTGCGCCTGACAGCAGGATTTGACTACTTCTGGCAGAAGACATCATATAGCGACACATACAAGAAGTACAATAATTTCGTGAACCTGAAACTGGCACCGCAGGTGTCTCTGGACAATGGATGGCGCTTTACATCGACCATGCTCTACAACAGCAGGAAGGCGTATGACAGTGAGTTCTATGCTCCGGCAAACTTCTATGCCGATGTTGCTGTGTCAAAAAGGTTCGGAAAGAACTGGCTTGTGGAAGGCAAGTATCATGACATAGCGGGCCAGAACACTGGCAACCGTGCTGCAACCATTGGAGTTACTTATTTTTGGGGAAAGTAAATGAGACCGTACACCTCGGGGAAACCGCGATGCAGTGACACCGCAGCTTTCCTGAGGTTTATTTATTGGGACTCTAATTGAAATTATCGGCAGGTGCAAAGCCTGCCCTGCGCAATGACCGGAACCTTTATCTTATAAAATGTAAAAGTATATAAAACGTGGAACAGAACCATAAACTTCCGCATCCTATTGTTGCATTAGTGCCGCTCCTTGTGCTTGTGGCCCTCATAGTGCTCGTCGTAAACCTGTTTCCAGACGATGCTCTGGCGGGAGCGTCACAGATAGCGCTTATGGCGGCTTCTGCCGTTTGTGTGGCTATAGCAATGACAATGTACAAGGTCAAGTGGGACATCATAGAGAAGATGATAACATCTACTGTAGGCGATGCCAGTGTGTCCATCCTCATACTGCTGCTTATCGGCATGATGTCCGCGACATGGATGATAAGCGGTGTGGTGCCCACATTGATATATTATGGAGTGCAGATTATGTTTCCTATGTTCTTCCTGCCGTGTGCCTGCATCATCTCATCCATTATCTCTGTGATGACGGGCACATCATGGACCACTATAGCCACTATCGGCATAGCGTTGCTTGGCATAGGCGATGCGCTTGGCATACCGGCACCGTATACTGCCGGAGCGATAATATCCGGAGCGTATTTCGGTGACAAGCTCTCTCCTATGAGCGACACAACGGTGCTGGCGTCTTCTGTGGCCGGAGCTGACCTGTTCACGCATATCCGCTACATGATGTACACCACTGTGCCAAGTATCCTCATCTCCCTGTTACTCTATCTTGTCATGGGGCTGTGGTATGATGGCACGTCAATAGAGGTTAGTCAGTACCTGACAGGTTTGCAGAATGGCTTTAACATATCCTTATGGACACTGCTTGTGCCTGCTTTCACGGGCTATCTCATATATAAAAGGACTCCTTCACTGATAACACTGCTCCTTTCCGCCCTCTCTGCCTGCCTGTGTGCGCTGGTTTTGCAGCCCGAGGTGCTGGCAGATATAGCAGGAGACACGGAGGTCAATGCCAAGAGCCTCTTTATGGGACTGATGACAACCTGCTATACAAAGACGAGTGTGGACACAGGTTATGAGGCCATCAACAGTCTTGTCGCCACAAGAGGCATGGCCGGTATGCTTGACACTATATGGCTGATACTATGCGCCATGTGCTTCGGCTCATGTATGGTGGCGACGGGTATGCTGAAGAGTATAACGAGAATTCTGCTTAAGGCCATCCATAACACCGTGTCACTGGTATGCTCTACCGTCACATCCGGAGTGCTTCTCAATCTTGTCATGGGCGACCAGTTCCTGTCTATCATCATGAACGCCTCCATGTTCCGTGAGGAGTATATGGAACGTGGCTACAGACCGGAGTTGTTGAGCCGCTCGACGGAGGACTCTGCCACTGTGACTTCGGTGCTGGTGCCATGGACTGCCTGCGGTATGACGCAGAGCACAGTGCTTGGCATTCCTACGCTGGTGTATCTGCCTTTCTGTTTCTTTAATATCATCAGTCCGATAATGAGCTGCATAGTGGCGGCGCTTGGCTTTATACCGAAGCCTGTTCCGCCAGTAAAGGAAGAATGTTCAGAATAACAATCCATTATATTATTATACAATAAAAAATGACTCAGACACTAATTCTATTTTCATTTGTCGCCTATCTTGCCGTTATGGTGTACATAGGCTATTACTATGGTAAGCAGAAGACATCCAATTCTGCCGAGTTCTATCTTGGTGGCCGGCAGCTTGGCCCCTTAGTGGCTGCTATGAGCGCGGAGGCATCCGATATGAGCTCATGGCTGCTTATGGGCATACCTGGCCTTGCCTTCATCACAGGTGTCGCTGATCCTTTCTGGACCGTGCTGGGACTTGGCGTGGGCACTTATCTGAACTGGCTTTTTGTAACCAAGCGTCTGCGTGCGTATACCATACGCCTTGAGGCTGTTACTATTCCGGAATTCCTGTCAAAGCGTTATCATGACAGTCGTAATATCCTCATGTGCATTGCAGCCATTGTCATTCTGATATTCTTTGTGCCGTACACAGCGGCGGGCTTCAAGGCTGTGGGCACTCTGCTTAACAGTCTCTTTGGCTATGACTATCATGCCAGTATGATTTTGGGAGCGCTGATAATCATATCATATACCATAATGGGCGGCTTCATGGCTGTGTCCACAACAGACCTCATACAGAGTATTGTCATGACGATAGCGCTTGTGGTCATCGTGGTGTTCGCACTGTATGAGGCCGGTGGTGTGGATACGGTGATAGACAATGCGCGCCAATTATCAGGTTATCTGTCTCTGACTGACAGTTATGACATAGCTTACGGACAGTCTAAGCCGTACGGATGGCTCACCGTTTGCTCCACAATGGCATGGGGATTGGGCTATTTCGGTATGCCGCACATACTGTTACGCTTTATGGCTATTAAGCGCGAGGAGGACATTCCTCTGTCACGCCGCATTGCCACTGTGTGGGTGTTCATATCCATGTTCGTGGCTATTGCTATTGGTATCATAGGCTATTCTGTAGCAAAGGCAGGCATAATAAGTGACTTCCACACAACGGCGGAGGCGGAGCGCACTATCATAGAACTGTCAAATGTTCTGGCGGAGAATGGTGTTCTTGCAGCTCTTATAGCCGGAGTGGCTTTGGCCGGCATACTTGCCTGCACCATGTCCACTGCAGACTCACAGCTGCTTACAGCCGCTTCAAGTTTCTCAGAGAACATACTTCAGGATGTGTGTCATGTCAAGGTCAACGCAAAGACGTCAATGCTTGTCGCGCGTCTTACCATAACCGTCATTGCGGCGGTTGCTGTGTATCTGGCATGGAATCCGGATAGCAGTATATTTAATATCGTAGCCTTTGCGTGGGCAGGCTTCGGAGCGGCCTTTGGCCCTGTGATGCTGGCCTCACTCTTTTGGAAACGCACCACACTGTCAGGTGCTGTATGCGGTATGGTGGCAGGTGGAGTAATGGTGTTTGTATGGAAGTACATGGTGCGCCCTATGGGTGGCCTGTGGGATCTGTATGAACTCCTGCCGGCCTTTATCGTTTCAGGTATTGCCATTGTTGTAGTATCATTGTGTACCGCAGAGCCGTCAAAGGAGATACAGGAAGAGTTTGAGGCATCTAAGAAATAAATTTAAAACATAAACTGTGGGTTCTCCTTATTTATATATAGGAGAACCCTTTTGATTTTATATGATAAAGGAACTGCAACTCCGTGTGCTGCCTCAGGTGGCGGGCAGCGAACAGAATATAACAACCTATGTAAGCCGTGAGCTTTCTGTAGACAGTCGTACTGTAAAGGCTGTGCGTGTGCTGAAGAAAAGTGTGGACGCACGCCAGCGGCAGGTGTTTGTCAACCTTACGCTGCGTGTCTTTATAAATGAGATGCCTGCCGATTCTGAATATGAGCACACACATTATGGGGATGTATCAACGGCACGTCAGGCTGTAGTGATAGGCGAGGGGCCATGTGGCTTGTTCGCTGCGTTGCGCCTGATAGAGCTTGGCATACGGCCGGTAGTTATAGAGAGAGGCAAGGATGTACGGGAGCGGAAGAAGGATCTCGCACTGATTACGAAACGGCAGGCTGTAGACCCGGAGAGCAATTACTGTTTTGGCGAGGGTGGGGCAGGAGCATACTCTGATGGAAAACTATATACTCGTAGCAAGAAGAGGGGTAACACGTCTAAGATACTCAATGTGTTCTGCCAGCATGGAGCCTCCACCAGCATATTGTCTGACGCTCATCCGCACATAGGTACGGATAAGTTGCCACGCGTTATAGAGAATATGCGTATGCAGATTATAAGGAGTGGCGGAGAGGTTCACTTCCGTACAAAGATGACAAGGCTGCTTGTTTGTGACAATGTGGTGCAGGGGTGCGAGGCGGTGAACCTTGATACTGAAGCGGAGGAGACATTTCATGGCCCAGTAATCCTTGCTACGGGCCATTCTGCGCGTGATGTATACCGCTATCTTGCCACTTCTGGCATTGCCATAGAGCCAAAGGGAATTGCTGTAGGAGTGCGTCTGGAGCATCCGTCACAGCTGATAGACCAGATACAGTACCATTCGCCTAAAGGAAGAGGGCAGTGGCTGCCGGCGGCGGAATATTCCTTTGTGACGCAGTCGCAGGGACGCGGCGTGTACTCTTTCTGTATGTGTCCGGGTGGCTTTATCATACCTGCTGCTACGGACAAGCGGCAGATAGTGGTGAATGGTATGAGTCCAAGTGGGCGTGACGGTCAGTGGTCTAACAGTGGCATGGTGGTGGAGATACGTCCCGAGGATATACCTTCGTATTCGCTGCCATCTTGTGAGGAGAATGCGGTGCCGCAGGATGGTGCGGTGGCAGATGTACTTTCCGTCATGAACTTCCAGCAACAGCTGGAACAGTTGTGCTGGCAGCAGGGCAATATGCAGCAGACAGCTCCAGCACAGCGTATGTATGACTTTGTGAATGGCAAACTCTCCTACGACATACCACGTACCAGCTATGCTCCGGGCACAGTTTCCTCACCGCTGCACTTCTGGATGCCCAAGGGAATAGTACAGCGCTTGCAGGAAGGTTTCCGCACTTTCGGACGCCAGCGCCGTGGATTTCTCACCAATGAGGCCGTGATGATAGGAGTGGAGACACGCACCTCGTCACCAGTGCGCATAATGCGTAATCCGGAAACACTTCAGCATATAACAGTTGAGGGACTTTTCCCCGCAGGAGAGGGCGCAGGTTATGCTGGAGGTATAGTCTCTGCAGGAGTGGATGGAGAGCGTGCGGCGGAGATGCTCGCTGAATATATGTCGCAATTGTAATCTGTTGATATGCAGGAATAAAGTGATGCCGCTGCAAAGGCTATGCTTTTACCTTATAATTTGATAGAGATTGCACCGCAATCTCTATCAAATTACTTTGCAATCTCTATGCTTTTGCGATGAGAATTAAAATATGTGTTATTTCCCATAAGCAGGTATGGTATGTGTTAATAAAGAATGCACGGTAGCAGATATGTCTGCTATGGCTTTTGCAGCTTGTTTCTCATCACCCTTGAAGTCCTTGACAAATACTGCCAATGTGTAGCATATATTGTTAGGAAGGCAGATATAGGCCACATCGTTATGTGCTACGAGTTCCCCGTTTTCATTAGTATAGCCGGAACCTGTTTTATGTGCAATGGTAATACCTTCTTTATCAAGTAACGGTGCTGCAATCCTGTCGGTGCCTGTTATACATTCTCCCAATGTGTTCATGATGAAACGTTGTTTCTCGTAACTAATCAGACTGTCGGTAAACAGGCGGTTCATCAAAATGGCCGCGCCGAGAGGTGACGTGTAATTGGAGTACGCCTTGTCGTGGTCTGTTGACATTTCTGCTTCCGTATAAGCTATCTTAAAACTTGAGTGGGGGATGAGAGTGGAAATGAAACTGTCTGTTTTGACAACATTTACTAATTCCTTGAACATTAGGTTGCTCGCATTGTTGTCGCTTTGAGTTAGAGTATAGCGCAACAGTTCTTTGACAGGCAATGTAAAATTGGGTTCCGAATGTTCTTTCAGCATAGGACTCCATGTGTCAGGGTCAAGTTTATCCCTTTGTATAGTTATCAGAGTGTCAAGTGAAAGCCCTTTGTTATCAAAATCGTTGCATACGGCTAATGCCTGATGAACCTTGAATACGCTCATCATTGGATATGCGCTCTTGTTATTGACTGTAATCGTATCTGTGTCATTGATGATTACTGCCACTCCTATTTCTCCGGGATACTTCGACACTATGTTGGAAATGGTGTCAGTAAGTAGCTGTGTGTATAGGGCTGGCTCGTTATTATTTCTTGCAGGCTTATTTAGCAACAGCACAGAAACAATAGCGACTATAATGATTAATAGGATGCTTAAAGATGAGATACGGGTTCTATTTGATTTCTTCATTTACTTATATGATTAAATGTAATGATAGAATAAATCCCCAACTATGAATTAATAGCAGGGGATTTTATAATTACTTGTGCTTTGTTCGTTCTATGATGGTGTTTAGAACTGCCACCATTTCTTCTTTCTCTCTTGCAAAGGGCCGCCGTAACTGTTGGCTGAACCGGCACGCTCTCTTATTATGTCTTTCCAAGTCTTGTGCTCCTTTACCATATTATATATGGTTCCCCAGTCAGGAAGTCCTCCAATGTTGCGGTCATCAATCCACATATCCACCTTCAGCTTTCGTGAATAATGGTCGTTCTTGGTCTCTTCCTCCTCTGGATAATCACGGTTTACCGCATAGAACTCCACTCCGCGCTCCTTGCACCAGTCAATGGCATCCTGAAGATACTTGCCCTCGCGGACAGTCCACAATATCAGACGGTGCTGGTCTTTCTGAAGCATTTTGAGTGTCTCAATGGCAAAGGGCAATTCCTTTCCTATCTGCGGATAGGCGTCGGTCACTATAGTTCCGTCAAAGTCTACTCCGATAGTCATGTTCTGTATATACTTTTATTTAACCTTTATAGAGTCATCATCAGGAGTGCTGTAGTGACTGCTTGAATATGAGCCGTAGCCATAAGAGTGATAGCCGTATGAATGGTATCCCTTACCATAGCGACCGTATCCGTACTTGCCATAACCATATTTGCCATAGTGTCCGTAACCGTATGCATAGCCATATTTGCGCTTTGACATATCAATGCCATTGATTACAATTGACATATTAGGCAGTTTGCCGTTATTAGCAAGTCCGTCAAGTTCCATAAGTGCTGCCTTCTCGGTATAGTCGGCACGGCATACCACAACGGTGCTGTCTACTACGCGGCCTATCTGCAATGTGTCTGATACAAGACCGACAGGAGCCGTATCAACGATAACATAGTCATACTCTTCTCTAAGATGTTTGAAGATAACCTCCAGTGAATGGCGTGACACAAGCTCTGCAGGGTTTGGCGGAACAGGTCCGGCTTTAAGGATATCCAGGTTCTCATTAACACCGGAAGGTACTATTTGATTACGTATTTCATCCAGTGTCGGTTCTTCCTTGACAAGTAAATTAGAGATACCCAAGTTCTCGTCACTAGGAAAATCGAATAATGCTGCGAGACGTGGACGGCGGATATCGAGACCTACAAGCAGGACTTTTTTGCCAAGAAGCGCAAAGCTGACAGCGAGGTTGGACGCTATGAATGTCTTACCTTCACCAGATACGGTGGAAGTGAACATTATGACATTCTGATTACCAGACATCATGAACTGAAGATTGGTACGCATTCCTCGGAATATCTCCTCCATTTGGCCGTTCTTGTTCTCATGTACCACAATCTCACCTTTGGTCTTTGCTTTCTCGTTGGCTACTGCCACATCGGCTATGATAGGCCTGCTGCTTAGCTTTACAACGTCCTCATGGCCCTCAATGCGGAAACGTAGCATCTCTATGGCTATAAAGACAACGAAAGGCAGACCTATACCCATAATCAAAGCGAGTAACATGATGATGGAAGTCTTTGGCTTTACCTTGCCAAGAGACATCGGGGTGTCTATGAGTTTGCCCTTGTCTGCTGTTGCTGCGAGTGATATGGAGTTCTCCTCACGCTTCTCCAACAGCATAATATAAAGGCTTGAAGTTACAGTCTGCTGACGTCCTATTTCTGTAAGGAAACGTTCCTGGACAGGAGACTGTGACACTTGTGCTGTATACTTCGTGAATGTGCGCTGCAATGCGTCACGCTGTATCTTCAAATTTGTAATGGACTGGTTGAGAGCTCTCTTTATAGAGTTCATGAGATCATCGAGCTGACGTCCGAGACTTGCTACCTGTGGGCTTAGTTCTGATGCGCTTGTAAGGATGCGGTTACGCTCAAGTACGAGTGTATTGAACTGTGAAATCAGTGCTGTTGCAGCAGGATCAGTAAGTCCCACATTGGATGGAAGAGTCTGATAGCGGTTAGATGGCTGCTCAACAAATTCCTTTACACTCTTCATAAGCAGCAACTGTGTGTCCATCTCTATGAGCTGCTTCTCTGTAGCATCGGAGTTTGTGACCGCCTGACCAGCTGTAGCCACGAGGTCTACCATCTTGTTATTACGCTTATAGCTTTCTATTGTGCCGTCAGTATTGCCAAGTTCGTTGTTGATTTTCTCCAGACGCTGGTTAATGAACTCCTCTGTACGTACTGCAATCTCATTCTTATCTATATTGGCAAGACGATTATAAACCACCGCCATCTGTGTAAGGAAGTCAATACCACGGTCAGGGATAATGTCATTATGCACGATATTGGCAATGGTTGTAGTCTTTGAGAGTGCCTCCACAGTCATGTTCTTGAGAAAGTTGCCTGCCACTACAGTAGGATTGCTTATCTGTACCTCTATGCTGTGGCCCGCCTTCCATTCAAACTTGGAGCCTTTATTTTCGGAAATACTGATTACACCAACTCTTGTCGGGATGCTCATAGGCAATTTCCCGGAAGTCTTGAATTCAGTAGGCTCATCCTTCTCATTGACCTGATATTCGCCTTCTATCTTGTATACTGCGCCCTCTTTGACTATACTCATGTTTATAGTGTTGCGCAGAGTGTCAAGGTGGGCCTTATCCAGGTCTACAACCACAGGATTGCTTTTGTATATCGGCCTGTCCTTTATACGACCAGAATTCTCATAAAGCACATATAGCTTGAGATCACGTACTGCCCCCTCTGAAATGCTTAGGGATTTTAGCACTTCCAACTCATTGTCAAATCCATCACTGTTTGTCATGAAACCAAGGTTGGTCATGGCCTGTATCTGACTGGATGCACCGCGCATCTTGTTGTCTTCTTCCTTTACAAGGATTTTGGCTGTGATTTGATACACTGGAGGAGTATAACGGAGATACACCACTGCTATTCCAAGGCAGATTATTGTGGATAACAGTATCCACTGCCAATTAAGCAGAAAATTCTTTACAAAGAATTGTACATTAAGGAAGCCGCTTTCCTCTTCCTGCGTCTGTGCATAGTCTGTCGATTGGTTTGAGTCTTTAATCATATTGTTAATTGTTTTTTATCTCACTACTTGAATGTAACAGAGATTATGTGCGAAAATCATATATTACCACATAGCAAAAGTTATATGCGTGCAAAATTAATACTTTTTTTTCAATATTAATAAGTAAAACAAAGTTTTTTCATATCAAATAGGTATTTATAAATGAAAAAATATGTTTTTTGGATATTTTTTTGTAACTTTGCGCAGAATTAAGCATAAATTACAAACATTTAAACATACATAATGGGCATATTATCTTTATTCCAAAGACGTAGCGATAATACGGAAAAAGTCGGAGGGATGCAGGATTACATGACGCTGATAAGGGTTTATTTCCAAGCAGCCATAGCAGCGCAGGTAGGCATCACCAACATTGCCATGCTTCCAGACCTGAGAGTGTTCAAGACTACATTCAAGGTTCACACGGAACGCAACCGTCTTGGGCTGGGGGAGAAAAACGTCTGCCGCAAGATGTTGAAGGAGATGTATGGACACAACGACTCTTTCTTCAGGGAGATAGACAAAAGCATCGCCAAGAACTGTAAGAAAATACAGGATGTGCAGGTGTATCTCATGCAGTTCCAGAATTTCACACAGGATACAATGATGCTTATGGGCAACCTGATGAAGTTCAAGCTACGCATACCGTCAATATTCAAGAAGGCCATATACTCCATGACAGAGAAGACTGTAGATGACCTCTTCAATAAGAATAACTATTCAGATGCAGGGACCATCAAGGCCGTGGCCTCCATACGCAAGTACAACCAGCGTCTTGGGTTCTCCCAACAATGGGTAACGGATTTGGTATATCAGATTGTGATGTTGGCTAAAAAGGAAAAGACACCGGCAGCCGAAGCTAAGTAAGGAATATTGTTCATAAAAACGATTCTTTCCATATCTGTATAAAAGTTCTTGATAATCATGTCAGATCTCAATGTAAAAATAAAGAATTTCACCACACGTGTCCGCCAGCTGATACTCCAATACACTGAGTTGAAGAAGGAGAATGCGGAGCTGTATGTTATGGTGGATGAGCGCGACAAGCAGATTGAGGAACTTAAGAAACAGTTGAGTGACATGGAGAATCGGTACAGAACACTGATGACTGCAAAGATGCTTAGCATCGGAGACAATGACATTGAGCAGACACGCAAGAAGATCAACAAGCTTATAAGGACTGTGAATTTATGTATCACACAGCTTAGCGAGAAACAAGAGACAGTATGACGTCAGGCACTTGATGTGATTCTGGCTGAATATCTATCCTCAACTAACAGAGCAGGCTATGGAGGAAAACGTAGAGAAGCAACATATAACCATTCATATCTATGACACGCAGATTTCCATCATGGTTCCAAAGGAGCAGGAACAGATGTACAGAGAGGCGGGTACAATGATAAATGAAAGACTCAACACATACTTTGGGCACTATAAGGGGCTGAAGAGTGATAAGGAGATTATCTATTATGCAATGATAGATATAGCATTGCGATGTGTGGCAGAGTCCAAAAAGAATGATGTTGCGCCAATTACGGATATTCTCACAGAACTGTCAGACGAGATAAAAGAGGCGTTGGAGAAGTCATGACTTATAGAAATGACCGGTATTTGTAAAAAAAACGACAGAATTTAATAAACAAGAGAATATAAAAACAAACAATTTTTTCAAACTATGATTATTATAATAATAGCGGTACTTGCAGCCCTTATCATCGGAGGACTGGGAGGCTACTTGATTTTCAGATATGTAATCAAGGGAAAATACAATGAGATGGTAGCCAATGCAGAAAAGGCTGCGGAGGTATTAAAAGAGAAGAAGCTCCTTGAAGTGAAGGAGAAGTTCATCAACAAGAAGAGTGAACTGGAGCGCGAGGTACAACAGCGCAACCAGAAAATTCAGCAGACAGAGAACAAACTGAAGCAGCGCGAGATCAGCCTGAACCAGAAGCAGGAGGATTTAGGCAAGCGTAATCAGGAACTCGACCTGCAGTTGCAGCGTATGGAGAATGAGAAAAAGCTGCTTGCCCTTAAAGAACAGGAGCTTGAGGATATGCAGATGAAGGAGCGTGCTAAGCTGGAACAACTGTCAGGCTTGTCCGCTGAAGAGGCAAAGACACAGCTTATAGACAGCCTTAAAGACGAGGCAAGGACCAATGCGCAGAGCTATATCAATGAAATCATGGATGAGGCTAAGATTAATGCCAACAACGAGGCAAAGAAAATAGTCATCAAAACCATCCAGAGGGTAGCGACAGAGACGGCCATTGAGAACTCTGTAAGCATTTTCCACATAGACAATGATGAGGTGAAGGGCCGTATCATCGGCCGTGAGGGCCGTAACATCCGCGCTCTTGAGGCCGCTTGTGGCGTGGAGATTGTGGTGGACGACACTCCAGAGGCTATCGTAATATCCGCATTTGACCCTATTCGTCGTGAGACTTGCCGTCTTGCCTTGCACCAGCTTGTTACTGATGGCAGAATACATCCTGCGCGTATCGAGGAAGTTGTGGCTAAGGTTAAGAAACAGCTTGAGCAGGAAATCATTGAGACCGGTAAGCGAACCACGATAGACCTTGGCATACATGGTCTGCATCCAGAGCTTGTCCGTATCGTGGGTAAGATGAAATACCGTTCCAGCTATGGCCAGAACCTTCTGCAGCACGCACGTGAGACTGCCAACCTCTGTGCCGTCATGGCGTCAGAACTGGGGCTTAATCCGAAGAAGGCGAAGCGTGCCGGACTCCTGCATGATATAGGTAAGGTGCCAGATGAGGAGAGTGAGCTGCCTCATGCACTGTATGGAGCCAAGCTGGCAGAGAAATATAAGGAGAAGGCTGATATCTGCAATGCCATAGGCGCACACCACGATGAGATGGAGATGACATCACTTATGGCGCCGATAGTACAGGTTTGTGATGCAATATCTGGTGCTCGCCCAGGCGCAAGACGTGAGATTGTGGAGGCTTACATAAAGAGGTTGAATAACCTTGAGGCTATAGCCATGAGCTATCCAGGTGTCACCAAGACATACGCAATACAGGCTGGTAGAGAGTTGCGTGTAATTGTCGGTGCAGACAAGATGAGTGACGCAGAGACAGAAGCATTGTCAGGAGAGATAGCTACTAAGATACAAAACGAGATGACATATCCGGGACAGGTTAAGATTACCGTAATACGTGAGACACGTAGTGTGGCATACGCCAAGTAAGCCTGTTTTTATTGGAAAAGCATAAGCAACAGCGCCGCGGAACATTATCGTTCCGCGGCGCTGTTGTCTATTTCGTAATTGAAAAATAATTTCCACCAGTCGTCCGGCATCTTACATACAGTCCTGACAAGATGGTTCATGACGAGGCACATCTCTCTGGTCAGCCTGCGGTCAGGCAGTCCATCGTAGCTCCATGGTGTCATCTGCAATAGTTTTCCATTCTCACAGGCTATACGATTATCGCCATAAAGACGGTAATTAGGAGCGAAGCCATAACTCATTATCTGTATTATAGGCAATCCCTCACCCATTAGTATCTGTCTTATCTCACGCTCATGCCTGCTGATAAATGCAGATACCACCACATTACCGTTGCGTGCCGCGGCTATGACCTTATCACGTTGTTCTGAAAATAAAAGCTCATCAATTCTATGACATACCAGACTTACCTTCTTAGACTCATACAGCAAACCTATGTTCCCTATAAGGTCAATGGCTGTGTCAGTGCCATTGACATTCATATCTGCCTTGAAATTCAGCTGACGTACAATCTCTATACATACCTGCTTGTAATACTCTATCTCTGATGTAAAATAAGAGTCCTCCCCTATGGACATCAATATTGACTCACTGTTCCAACTGGGAGTCGTCATGTTGCGCAGTAGTTTGAAGTAATTGTTTTCTGTCATATAAAACAGTAAAGAGGAATTTGTCACATTATTATATATAGAATACGTCAGGTTCTTTTTATAACTGTGGCCTGATAACCCACACACCAAGCTGTGAAGGGTGTCCCGACATATATTGATACATGGTTTTAGGTTCGAGTATCACCTTCTTATGAATCTGAGAGGCATTCAGCAGATGCAGCTTCCCGTCCTTTCCCCATTCCGCTATGCCTATATGTGTGGTGTCAAGCCCTTTCTTTTTAGTGGCAATAGCCAGAATATCTCCATTCTGTACATACTTCATCTGTTTCTGATTAAGGTTCATACATGATGCCGGGATATACATCATCACCTTACCATTAGACCGTTTTTCCAGATGCGCAATCTCTGCAATGGCATCCTTGTCACCTTTCAGCATACTGTAGTATGATGGATGCACGCTCATATAGTCTATCTTTATCACCTGCTTACGGGCGTATGGGTACACAGTTTTATCGGCATTGCCTGTGCCAGCAAGTTCCTGTAATGGCAGTGTCACGAGTTTCTTAGCCTCATTGCTTTCCGCCCACCATAGGAAATAATGGTTACGGCTGGCATAACCATTCGCCTTACCGTCGCGGTATCGTATTGTCTCAAGCCAATGACAGTAGTCTTTCCATTCTTTCTGACCGTTTTTTGTAGTGAGAGCCAAGGCAAATACAGTCTCGACAAATGTGGTACAGTCAAGCTGGCGCAGGTTTACCACTAATTTCTCAGTCCTGTTCACCTCAAGAGTATGCGCCACATACGGCACACCCTTCAGCCTGTTACCATAATAACATATCAGGTTTGTGCCCTTTGCTAATTTAGAGCCTTCCTCCAGTAACCCTACTACCTTCAGACTGTCAGCCTTTGTATATGTAATGTCTGTCGCCCTGCCAGTATTACAACATACAGTGCATAGAAAACAGACAATGAATAAACTACGTAATGTTAAATGTGTGCCTTGCATAAGATGTTTGCTAAAGTGTCTCTATTATAAATAAGGAGGAGCGGAGATTGGCATATCTCCGCTCCTCCTGTCAATTCCCATTAAAATATGAATGTACTTAAACTCCTATTTCAAGAAAGAAATAAGCACACCAGCTGCTACGGCAGAGCCTATAACACCGGAAATGTTAGACGCCATACAGTAATTCAGCACATGGTTCTTAGGGTCAAACTTGGTGGCGATATCATTTGCCACGCGTGAAGCCATAGGTACGGCAGACAGTCCCGTTGCGCCAACCAGCGGATTCACCTTCTTCTTGGTGAAAAGGTTAAATATCTTAACCATACATATACCTGCCGCAATAGAGAGGGCAAAGGCAAGGAAGCCACCGATGACAATGCCTATGGTCTGCATATTTAGGAAAGCCTCGCTTGTCATGGTCGCACCCACAGACAGACCGAGGAATATTGTGGCGGTATTCATTATGGCATTGCTTGCAGTGTCAAACAGACGGCCCGTCATACTGCCCAGTTCCTTGAGCAGGTTACCGAACATCAGCATTCCCACAAGGCTTACTGCCGTCGGAACCAATAGCGCCACGATAATGGTAACGCATATCGGGAACAGAATCTTCAATACCCTGAGGTTCTTTATCTCCATGGTGTTAGGATACTTCTTGTCCTGCTCCTTCATGTTTATGAGCAGCTCCTTCTTTGTACACAGTGCCTTAACCACAAGTGGAATGATAACCGGCACCAGAGCCATATATGAATATGCCGCAATGGCTATAGGGCCAAGCAGCTGCGGAGCCAGCTGTATGGTGGTGAAGATGGCCGTAGGGCCGTCGGCACCGCCGATGATGCCCAATGAAGCAGCCTCCTGTGGAGTGAAACCCATTGCAAGAGCCGCGAGCAGCACTGCAAATATGCCGAATTGTGCCCCTGCTCCGAATATGGACAGGCGCAGGTTACGCAGCATAGGGCCAAAGTCTGTCAACGCGCCAACACCCATGAATATTATCGGGGGAATGAAACCGGTCTTGATACACATATAGTATATGAAGTTCATCAAGCCAAGGTCATGCGCAATCTTGTGCAGCGGCATATCCCAGATAATCTCCTGTGTACCGTCCGGCAGTGTTACATATCCCTCAGATGTGGCCTGTGCCACTCCCATTCCGCCACCGGGGAAGTTGGCAAGCAGCACACCCATGCCTATAGGTATAAGCAGCAGCGGCTCATATTTCTTCACTATGCCGAGATAGAGAATGACACACGCTATCGCTATCATAATGAGGAACGACCAGTCTCCGCCTGTCTGGGCAAAGGCTGTCATATCCCATATCTTCTGTAATATTTCCATTTTGACTTATCCTTACGTTCAACAAATCGCTGTTTATGCAATGGTCATAAGCACATCATCCTCCTCAACGGAGTCACCGGATGTGAAGTTGATGCTTGTTATGGTTCCCGTCTTCTCTGCCTTGATACGGTTGAACACCTTCATGGCCTCAATGTAGCAGATGATGTCACCCTCATTGACATGGTCGCCAACCTTCTTCGGTGTCTCACTGGATGAGCTTACAAGATATGCCTTACCCTCCAATGGAGACAGAATCTCGAGTCCCTCGCCTGCAGGCGCTGCGGACTGTGCCCCTGATGGCGTGGCTGCCGGCTGTGCTCCGTATGCTATGTCAACCTTATAGCTCTGTCCGTTTACAGTGACAGTAATCTGCTTTGGCTCCGCTCCGGCCGCAGGAGCGTTCTTCTTGCTCTTGCGCTCCGCAAGGTCTTTCTCGAATGCAGCCTTTGCCGCACCGCTCTTGTATGCCTCGTACTGCTGCGGATGCATGGCATACTCAAAGAGTTCCTCCTCGTCCTCACCGAGTTCCCAGCCCTTCTCTGCCATCTTCTGGCGGTATGTGTCGAGATCGTCGGGGTAGTTCTCCTGTGGGTCAGAGGTAAGGAATTCACGTCCCTCCGCTTTTGCCATGTCAACGAATATCTTGTCGACCGGTCCAGGCAGCTGACCGCTCTTTCCGAGTATCATGTCCCATATCGTATCGGCTATCATGCTCCACCTTTCCTTGCCCTTCTCCATCTGCATCACGTTCATGAGCGCAAGGTTCTTGACATACTGTGAGAATGGAGTCACGAGGCAGGGATAGCCCACCTTCGGCCATACGTATGCCACCTCGTCAAAGAGTTTCACAAGCAGCTGGTCCGTTGTCAGCTCCGGCTGGCCGTTCTTAACCTTCCACTTGTTCAGTGACTTGAGGTTATCCTCAAGGTCAGTCATAAGAGAGCCCATCATGCCACCGGGCAGTCCCGGCTTGATTAACAGTGAATTGTTGAGGTGGTTGAGTGCAGGGATGTAGTAACCGAGGAAGTCATCCATCATCTCCTGTATCTGTGTGCGCACCTCCATGTATGCCTCCATGTTTATGTCCTTGACCTTGAAGCCCGCATCCTTCAGCATCTCCTGCACGGCAATGATGTCCGCGTGGCCTGTACCCCATGACAATGGAGCCACAGCGGTGTCGATATAGTCACAGCCACCGCGTGCCACTTCCAGAATACTTGCCATATTGAAGCCCGGACCAGCATGAGAGTGGTACTGCACGATGATGTCCTTCTTGTATTCCTTTATGCCCTTGCATATCTTTCCAAGGCTTTCAGGACGGCCAATGCCCGCCATGTCCTTCAGACATATCTCGTCCGCACCGGCGTCAATGAACGTCTTTGCCAGATTTATATAGTATTCCACGGTGTGTATAGGCGAATGCGTTATGCAGAGTGATGCCTGCGCTATCATTCCCGCCTCCTTGGCATACTGTATTGAAGGTATGACGTTGCGAGGGTCATTAAGTCCGCAGAAGATGCGTGTGATGTCAGTGCCCTGTGCTTTCTTGACCTTGTAGAAAAGACGGCGCAAGTCCTTTGGACAGGGGCTCATGCGCAACGCATTGAGCGCACGGTCAAGCATGTGTGTCTGTATTCCTGCCTCATGGAATGGCTTTGTCCATTCCCTTACAGCCTTGTTCGGGTTCTCGCCAAACAGCAGGTTCACCTGCTCGAAGCCTCCGCCGTTTGTCTCCACACGGTCGAAACAACCCATCTTTATGATAGCCGGAGCTACCTTTGTCAACTGGTCTACACGTGGCTGGTATTTGCCTGCACTCTGCCACATATCACGAAAGACTAAACTGAATTTAATCTCTTTGCCCATTTTTTTCTCCTTTTTTATTATTATGTGTGTGTTATACTGATTTTATCTACTTGTCAATGTGCCTGTGTTACAGCTTCTCAACGTTTGCCACGGTACCCTTGCCGCCTGTAACCTGACTTACAGTCTGCTGAATGACATTCATAATGTCCTGCGGAATAGGTGCGACTGCATTTGTGGCCTTGTGCTTCACCTCCTCTGCCGGAGCCACCTTGTTTACTATACTGATGAGCAGCTTGCTCAGATTAATGATTATCAGCAGCACAAGAAATACTGTCACCATGCCGACAACCATGAGTATTAAACCGATTTCCATGATGTATATCCTTTATTTATCTTTATTGTTAGTTCATGTTAGACTTCTCATTGTCATCCAGACGTCCTCCCCATAGATACTTGTCCGTGTCCTTTACAAGCACGTTGCTCAGGAGCAGCAGTGCGAAGAGGTTAGGTATCGCCATCAGGGCATTGAATATATCTGCCAGAGTCCATACAGTACCAAGGCTGATGACAGAACCTGCGAACACCGCGGCAATGTTTATCCATACGTAAATTCTCACTCCCCTGTATCCGAACACATACTCCACAGCCCTTGAGGCGTAGATGCTCCATCCGAGGATGGTGGAGAATGCGAATGTGAACAGGCCGAACATCAGCAGTGGCGAGCCTATATATGGAATCTGGGAGAAGGCAAGTTTTGTCAGGGTACCTCCATCCATCTGCTCTGTATGCATCTCCAGCAGATGGCCGAACAGCCTTCCGACGGACGAACTGTCATGTGCTGACATATCCACCGTGCTGAGCACGCTGCTGACAATCACTATACCTGTGATGGCACATATTATCACCGTGTCCCAGAAGGTGCCGCTTGAACTGACCAGAGCCTGGCGGACAGGGTTCTTTGTCTTGGCCGCCGCCGCCACAATAGGTGCGGAACCCAGACCGGACTCGTTGGAGAAGAGGCCACGGGCTATACCGTAACGCGCAGCCACAAGGACGGTGCTTCCCACGAAACCGCCACCGGCAGCCTCGGGAGTGAAGGCGGATACGCATATCAGGCGTATCGCCGGCCATACATAGTCTGCATTTAGACAAAGTATGACAATGCACCCCACCACGTACAGTACGGCCATGACGGGCACCAGTGCGGTGCAGACCTTGGCGATACTCTTTATTCCTCCGATTACCACCATGGCGACAAGGACCGTCACTATGGCTCCGGATACCCATGGACTGATGCCCATCACGTCCTCTGCCAGGGTGGAGATGGCGTTTGCCTGCACTGTGCTGCCAATGCCAAAGGCCGCTAAGGCTGTGAATATGGCGAACAGTATGCCGGCCCATCTGGCTTTCAGTCCGTACTCCAGGGCGTACATCGGACCGCCAAGCATGTGCCCGTGTTCCGAGACACGGCGGTATTTCACTGCCAAAAGACCCTCACCGTATTTTGTAGCTATGCCAAGCACACCCGTTATCCAGCACCAGAACACCGCGCCGGGACCGCCAAGAGCTATGGCTGTGCCCACGCCGACGATGTTGCCTGTGCCGATGGTGGCGGCAAGAGCGGTGGCTAAGGCGCCAAACTGTGACACGTCGCCGTCGCCATCCTTGTCCTTGGCGACCGAGAGTTTTATGGCTGTGAGGATTTTACGCTGTGGAAACTTTAGGCGGATTGTAAGAAACAGGTGTGTACCGACAAGCAGGATTATCATAGGATAACCCCATAATATAGAACTCAGCTCGTCAAGTATGGTAGTAAACAGTTCCATCTTTAGGTTTAATGAAATAAAGTATAAATGTCAAGGTCGCAGCCATGGTGCATAGGCGTATGTGTCCGGCACCTGTCCGAAATTGCGATTTGGATGCAAAATTAATAAAAAATATGTCAATTTGCAATTTATTTAACATTTAATTTGATAAGTTGATTATTATAAAGTGACAATTCTTCCAATCTATAAGTAAATGCACACTTCGGGTTCATGTCCCATAACGGTGTGTGACAAAATGAAACAGTATGCGTAAACCAATGATGCGGCAGTTGGATTTTACAGACTTTTGGGAAAGAATGAAATGTTAAAACCATGGACTCTCAAATGTTAAAGTTTCCTTAGTCTTGGTGGTTTTGGTGCATATAAATGTCTTTTGGGTGCGGAGAGGATGCGTAATGGAGTGTGATTAATATCGTTTTGCACCGCAATCTGTATGCTTTTACCTTGTAATCTGATAGATATTATGATGTGAAAGCATACAGATTGCAACACAAAAGGGCTTCTTTTGGAAAATGAAAAATCGGCATTCGTTTTTTGCCGCCTTACAGGCCCTCTGACGGGGTCAGCCTCCTTGTGGCGAATGTCCCACCGACATTGATTTAACACGGCAGAATGAGTTTTCTTGTCAGGACGTATGTCTGAGGCGTTCACGGAGGTTTTAAAAATGAG
>JAUNOM010000048.1 GCA_030531085.1 Prevotellaceae bacterium
TTCAGACTAACAAGATTGTATGCTTAATCCACACACTTTTTCAGGTGAGCCCAAAATATTTAGTAGATGAGACAAGACGGTTGAAAAGTTCCTTGTCAGGCAGTTGACTGTGACAGGGTATAGAGCAGATGAAAAGTATGCCCAACTGAATAATGATGAGTAGTCGTGTCATGCTGTTTTTCCTGTTCATTCACGTTTTTTTGATAATACACTTCACTTAATTGTCTTGAATTGCTGTATCTCCTTTATCATGGCCTTCACGTCTTCACCCACCTGCACGAAGTTCTTGTAGAGGATGCGCTCACGCTCTTCCTTTGACTTGAACTTGTAGAACTTGGGGAGAGGAACATACTCAGACTCTTCCTTCTTGATTTCACTCATATCGAAGTCGGTCTTGCAGTAGAATTTGGAGGTCTTGAACTCCTCGCTCTCCTGTATGTTCATAGTTCCGTTCATGCCGGTCTTGGTGGCGACAAAGTCTCTGGCAGTCTGTCCGCATATCCAACCGGTAGGCATATCGGAGATTTTGGAGGCAGGTACAAGGCTGTCCATGTTCTCATTGAGATTGATGGAGGTCTTGTCCCGGTCTATGGTCACACCTTTCTTCAATTGAACCACCTTTCCGAAGATGTCGGAAGAGAGCCATTCGAGTGTTTCCTTGGCACGAGCCGAGCCGCTCACCACGTTGCCCACGGTAGTGGTGATTTTCTGCATACCAACCTTTCCGTAGTCCGCTTCAAGCTGCGGTAGTTCCTGAAAGCCCAAAGCCACACTAACCTTATTGCTTCGGGCTGTGCCAATAAGACGGTCAATCTTGTGAAAGTAAAGTGTCGGCAGCTCATCGACGATGATAGACACCGGTATATTCTTGCCCTGTCCTGTGTTCACTCTTGTTACAAGGCGGTTGAGGATAAGGGCATTGAGCGCACCGATGATGCTTTCCATTTCCGGGTCATTGGCAATGAGCAGGTAACTGGGATTGTTCGGGTCGCTGACTTTCAAGTCAAAATCATCACCGTCCTTGTGGAATATCCAATAACTCTCCTTGGTGGCAAGTCGAGAAGTATAGACACGTAATGTGCCTATCATTCCTTCCAACTGTTCCATGGCCTTGTTCGCAAAGGCTGTCTGGAACGGACCAAGCAACGGTGCCACCTCATTGTCGGTCTGAAGAACCTCGAAGATAGTTTGGTAACTCTCGTTGAGAAAAGAAAGGATGTGGGGCATGTCGCTGTATTTTCCCAACCAATAGGCCGGTTGTACCTCCGCTCCCGAATGGTCAAACACCCGTCCAGTCTGTATCAGCCGCTTTGTCTTAGGGTCTTCTCTTTTCTCTGCAATCAGCATCTTGCCATCCTTATCGAATGGCTCCTTGCCATAGTTGCAGAAGAAATAGATACAGGCTGCAAGGAAGTTGACAGCAGAGGTCTGGAAGAACTGGTCACTGCCACCGCCACCTTCTTTCTTACCTTTCTGTAAAGATTCAAGCAATGTCTCGGCAGTCTCGCTTGCTGCGGCAAGGTTGTTGATGTATTTCAACTGAATGGGATTTACCCGTCGGCTATACTCAACATCGACAAAGTTGATGATGTTGAATTTCATTCCCTTTGGCATCTTGCTGTCTTTGACGTTCTTGTTCTTCAGATAGTGATAGTACAGTTTGGTGGCGAGGGTCGGGAACTTATAGTCATATACCACCATGGCAAAGCCCTTCTCGCTGTGCTGACGGATGAACGGCTCGATAATCGAAAAGGTCTTACCCGAACCCGGTGTGCCCACAACCCATGTACCACGGAACGGATTGATGATGTTCACCCAGCCCTTGCGGAACTTTCCTTTATAGTAGTAGCGCATCGGTATGTTCACGCTGTATTTGTTCTCCTGTAATTCCCTGCATTGTTCAAAGCTCTCGTTCTCAAAATTGAAACGGTCTTTCAGCAGTCCCTCTTTAAGGAACTTTGAAATGTTGTCGAGGGCGATATGTACCAATACCACTCCGACAATGGAAGCGAGCATATAGAGCCAGATATTCAAACGGAGGGAATATAGACGGGGCTGCATCGTATGACCGAAAAGCCACACGGATACAGCTATCAACAGCACTCCCGACACCAGCGGATAGAGCACCTGTCGGCGTGCATTGAACTCCAAATGCTTCTTGTTTCTCGTTCCCACACAGGTGATACAAATCAGTAAAAACGTAGCCACCTTGCTGTACACAAGATTGCCGTCATGGTAAATCATCCACCGCTTGATGCGCGAATGAATGTCCGTGATAATACCACAGAGGAAGTCCAATTGCTCCGGCTCCAATGCATAAGCGAAGAACTCCATCAGGATGGAGATATAGATGACCGCCCTGAATATCTTGTAAAACCCTTGTAACTCTTTGCTTTCTTCCATTATTCAATGCTTAGTCGTTAATCGTAATGATTGGTCTCATTTTATGCGCCTGCCACTTGGGAGTTTCCTGCATGGCACCGCTGCCGAGGGAATAAAGCCATGCCTTTGCGGTCGATTGCCCTTTTACCTCTGTAGATGTCCAATACCAGCAGTCATTATCCTCGTCGGGAATGGGCGTGCCGCCACATTTCAGAATATATGGATTGATGATGTCCTTGGCATGGTATAGCAGACGCATCTGCGCCACACTGGGGATATAGGCACTCTGACCATACCTCCACAGGTCGAAGACACGCTCAGCCAACGGAGACTTCACGTCTGCCGTGCCATAGAGAGCAAAGGTGTTGGTATTACCGTCGTAGGCGGTGAGGTCGGCAGAAGTTCCCTGTTCCACACCGAGGCTGTCGGCAAAGGCTTCGGGAGCGATGTCCCACAGATAGACGGCATATCCGTTGCCCTCCAAATCTTCCCTCTGGTTGATGTGGAACACCACGGCGATGGCTTGCTTGCCGGACTGTTCGTAGCTGTCGTATGGCATCACCTTGCCGTCAGTGGTAAGGATATGTGTGACTTTCATTGCCGTATCGGGAAAGTCCTGATGGTCGTCACAGGCAGCCAACATTATTGTTGCCATTACAACTAAAATTGAAAATATCTTCTTCATACGTCTTTCATTTTACCGGGAGTTTTACACCGAGGACAACACCTGTACGGAACAGGTCCTCGCCCTTTATCATCACGTCCGTCTTCACCTGCCAGAAGAATTTCCAGTCATGTCTGAGGGTATAGTTATGCTCATAGCCGAGATGAACGCCGCCCAGGAACCTGTCGGTATCGCTTCCGGCGGAAGCGCCGATGCGCATATTGCCGTGATTGTTGCGTCCCCGTGCCACACAGGGCTTGTAGGCAAAGCCGAAGCTGTAGCTCCGGTAGTTGTTCCAGAAACTTTCGGGGCACACATGACCGCATGACGGACAATCATCCCATTTGATATAGCCGTTGGCAAAATACTCCCACGCATTGTGGTACTTCGTCTCATGTTCGTATGACAGCGTAACATCCAGCCCCCGTTCATACAGGCAGCCGAAGCCCAAAGATATGCGGTCGCTGTTCTGTTGTGCATGGCTGTACAATGCCATTGCAGCCATTGCCATAGATAAAAGTAATCGTCTCATCCTTATTCCTCCTGTAACAGTATATGGTTGAATGAATCGGCTGACAGCACATCCTCATAGTCGATGCTGAGTGATATGTTCCGTCCGGAAATCTGCTTCTCAGACAGTTCTATGGTCAGCACCTTGTCATTGGGGAAGGTCATCTTCTTCACGACAACCACATTACGATAGCCAAACCTGAAAGCCTTGGCATCATCCAGCACCAAAGCCGGAGTAAGCTCTATTATCTGGGCGTTGGTGGCCTTGCTCTGTTTCTTGTCCGACAGCTTTATTCTCATCTCATCAATATCGAAGCGGATGTTGGTCTTGTTCTCCACGGAAAAATCAATGAAGAAGTATTCTCCCACACTATAGATATTATTCAGGCGCATCACCATACGGTGCATCTTTGTAGCCACATTGCGGTACTTGGCAGGCGACGACCAAATCTGACGGGCATACCTGGTCATGTCGGCAGTGGAGAGACTGACGGCAGGATTGTTATAGGCATTACGCTCAGAGAATTGTATCTCCTTGTCTGTCACGGCCTCCTGCATCTTTGTTGTATAGAGCAGAGCATACTGCGTGCGGTAACGTTCTGTCACAATGGTAACAATCGCCAGTACCTCACCGTCGGCATACACGTTGTCCTTGGGCTTCAGGCGGATGGTGTTGTTTATGGGCTGGTCGCCCACCACCTTGTCCGTGGATATATCCACAAAGCGGATAGGCTCGGAGGCGGTAATGACAGTAGTCACCTGGTCGTTGACCGTCAGTTGCTCCATTTCCATGTAGGTAGTCTGTGCCTTGGCAGACAGCATGCTCAGCGACAGCAATGCACAGACATTAATTTTCTGAAAACAATTCATGTTCGTTGATTTTTTATGATGTTACTTATTTCTTCTTTTCTTTCCCATTGACGAGGTAAACAAACGTACCATACTTTAGTTTTACCTTATTCTTCTTGATAGCCTTGCCGATGGCGTTGCTCGTCTTCTGGTATGCATTGGTCACGGCTTGCATTCCCCATTGTGAAAAGCTGTTGTTGGCTCCGCTCTGGTCAATGTTCATGTTGCCCTGCATCGCACCGCTCGCCACGTCCTTGGTGGTCTCGCGGAACTGGCTGCCGGGGACATACAATCCCTCCAGTCCGTCAGTATCATAGAGTGACAGCGATACCTTAATCAGCTCGTCATCCACCAGTATGGAACTGATGTTGCCCTTTACTCGCTGTGAACCGAAGCCGCTCATGGTGGCATAGAGGTACGATCCTTTACGTACCATCGTCTCACCAATCTCAATGTCATCCAACAGGCGCAGCCGTACTCTTGAACCGTCCGTTGCCTTGATGTCCTCGTCAATGATGGCTTTGATGAGCTTTGGCTCATGCTCGTTTTGCGTGAGAGTATTGAAATAGTCAGAAGTCACCTTCACCTTCTTTACCACTTCCTGTGGCTTCTCGTCCTCATCCAATGCCTTCACCGCCTTACTGTCCTCGGCAATCTGGCCTTTTACTTCAATTGATTCTTTGGGTTGCTCATTTTTTATGGTATCTTCTGCAACCGGATCAACAGCAGTCTGTCCTCTCAATCTCGCCTCTGCAAGCGCCTTGTTGAGTGCTTCGAGTGCTTCCGCCTCTCTCGCCTTGGCATCGGCAACTTCTGCGGCATCGTCCTTCTCTTCCGCCTGACGGACAAGTTCCGCAAGGTCTTCTTCTGTGTACTGGGATTCATACGCTTCTTTTTCTTCTTCGTAGTCACGCTCGATATTGTCCACTGCCGAATAGTCGGCTATGCGGCCGTACGACTTCGCCATGTTCTCATATTTGCCTCCGATACCGTCGCCGTTCTTAATCTGCGCTCCGGGCAGAGTGGGGTTAAGGAACTCGGTGGTCTGCAGGTTCTTGTCCTGCGTCTCCGCAACCTCCGTATTGAACATGTCAAAGACAAAGTAGCCTGTGGCAAGCAACGGAATGTACACGATGGCCGGCAGCATGTACTTCGGCTGGCGAAAATTTATTCTGTCTGTAATTCTCATTGTCGGTTATCTCCTTTCATGATTTGATGATGTCTCGCTTTCAACACACTGTCCTGTATCTCCGT
>JAUNOM010000008.1 GCA_030531085.1 Prevotellaceae bacterium
TGTGGGTTTATGGTTGTTGGTTGTGGGATTTAGGTTGTAGGTCTTTGGAGTTCTGGTTTGAGGTTGTAGGTTTGGGGTTTTAGGTCTTTGGGGGTTGGTTGTACTTTTTATATCTTTAAAGTAGAAGAGTACAGCATTCCTAACCTAAAACCCACAACCTACAACCTAAAACCACCAACCTACAACCTAAAACCACCCAAAGGGCACCCCAAAACCAACAACCATCAAAGCCTGACAATCATTCCGAGTGACAGACTTAGTATGTCTTTAAGCGGCACACTCGAGTTTACCGCCTTGCTGACGATATACAAATCACAGCTTGACAGTTCCCATGCCATGCTGACCTCCTTCATTGGCAGCCGCATTTCTTTTGGAATGAGGATGGTATACCTCTGGCCTACGAACAGGTGGAAGCGTATCTTTGACGAGAACCGGTAATAGTCACGGTCCGGATAGCGTTCCGGCTCACGTATCCAGTAGTCCCCGTGCAGCACGGAGTTTACGAACATTCCGCACGACAAGGGCTGCCATGTCATGCGCAGGCTGCCGTCTTTTCCATTACTGTTGTACAGCCCCCTTGTCCATGGCACATAAGTCTGCCTTAGAGTGAAGGTGGCAAAAGCATAGTCCTTATCATATTTCGGGACATATCCGAACATGAAGTCCGTCTCCCATTGCCTTTTCTTGCCGTATGTCCATCCGCATCCTATATTTATCAGTCCCACGCTGCCTGCATATTGTATTCGGAAAGTGTTAGGCAGCACATCCTTCAAGTATACAGCCTTGTGTCTTGCGGTGTCCTGTTTCATGCTTTCTGCCGGCAACTCCTGCGAGTAGGCGGCGCAAGGCATCAGTGCCAGTAGCAGTTTAGTAATCAATCGTCTCATAGCTGTATCCATTCTCGTTGATGTTAAACACATAATACTGTCGGTATTTGGCGCAAGTAACCTGATAATATATCATGCCGTCGTTGAAAGGCTCGTGTTGTTCCGTGCTGTGTCCATGTCCGTGTATGCAGCATAGCGGACTGTTCAGCCGCATAATCTCCTCCTCAAAGTACTTTGCCACATTGTTGTTGAACTGCTCGCTGAATGGTCCCGAGTGCATTACGGTCACGGTATTGGCGGACTGTGTGTCACCTATGAAGCTTGCCAGATACTGAATGTCGGGCACAGAAGACTTGAAGTCGTACTCCAGCGCATTGGTGTCAAGGCATATAAAGCGCGTATGGCCTGCAACAAATGAGAAGTTCTCCAGTCCGAACATTGTGCGGAACACTGCCTTGCCACTGCCTATGCAGTCATGATTGCCCAGTAGCACCACGTATGGCATACGCAGGCGGTCTAAAATACGCTGTTGCAGCTCGAATTCCTTTGTCGCTCCAAAGTCAGTGAGGTCACCGCAATGGATGACAAAGTCAATGTCACCGCGTGCATTTATATTGTCCACCATGTCTTCCGTCTCGTCATACCATCTCTGCGTGTCGCTTATCACGGCGAAACGTATCTGCGTGCGGCCTGCCATGGTGCTCTCTATCCTTGAGATGTTGGCGGCGTTTATATCAGTGTTCAGGTCACTGTCTATCTTGCCGTCGTATGGATGCACGTCAATGATGTCGCATGATGCGAGGAGTGCCATTGTCATTGTGAAGACAAATGGTACTATGCGAGTCCGGGGCGTATGTAAATGCCATGATATAGTGTTGAAAATTCCCATTGTAGATTAACTGTTGAGTGTTTTCTTCCGCTTTTCTGTGTGCAAAGTTACAAAAATATTACAAAATTGTTACAACGATATTGCGAAAATCTTAATGTCCTTTTTACGCTAAAGTTGTTCTGTTTTTCACATTGATCTCATACAAAGTCCATGCTGTCTCTAATATGAGAAAGTGACGTTTAACTGTATCTTAAAGAGTTATCAACAGTAGGAAAAGTAGGATTAGGGCTTTATAGGGTGTCAGAAACAGAGCCCTTATTCTGACACTTTGATTTTTCTCACTCTCGGAGAATGCCGATGTTTCAAAATTATCTTACTGCGGGCGCGTACAGCGCATTCTCTGTGAATTTGTTAAGGTGTTGGTATTCATGTGGTTAATAAATATGGGCGTTCTTGAAACATATCAAAAGCATACCAAAAGCTATGCTTTCGTGCTGCAATCAGATAGTTATTGCACTGTGAAAGCTATCATATTGCGCGCAGAGTGCCTTTTTACGCTAAACAAGAGCATATAAAAACGCCCTCTTTCTCTCCAGAATGCAAAGTCGGGACGATACTTTCAAAAAATCAAAATGTCACAAAAACAGGAGAAAAAGTGACGTTTCGTCAAAACGGCCTATTCGTCTTTGGGAAGATAAGGGGGTGTTCCAGAAGTTTATTCGCTGGCATTCAGACCGCTTGGTTAACTCGGTCGGAAAGTATATGAAATGGAGGAACGGCACGAAAATAAATTAATAATCGTGCCATGGTATGAAGTTAATTACGCCGTTAATCCTTGGCCGTGTCAGTAATTTTCTGTACCTTTGCAGAAAACTAACCCAAATACGCAGAATGAAGATAGTACAGCTTGACGGTTATGCCGCAAATCCCGGTGACATGGATATGCGCCAATGGCACTGTATAGAGGATGCCGACGGCAGTATGTGTGAGTTCGTGTCATACGACCGTACAGTTCCGGAACTTGTAGTGGAGCGTGCTAAGGACGCTGACGCCATCATTATAAACAAAGTGCTTATTACAGACGATGTGATGTCCAGCCTGCCAAGGTTGAGGTACATAGGTGTGCTGGCGACAGGATATAATGTTGTGGACATCACCTCCGCGCACCGTCGCGGCATAGTGGTGACGAATATCCCGGCTTACAGTACAGCCTCCGTGGCGCAGCTGGTGTTCGCGCATATCCTAAATGTCGCCAACAGGGTGGCATTTCATGCTGATGCCGTGCGGAATGGGGAGTGGGGCCGCTGTCAGGACTTCACGTTTACGCTGACTCCACAGCTTGAGCTGGCCGGACAGTGTATAGGTATCATCGGCTTTGGCAATACAGGCCGCGCCACAGCCGCCATAGCCCACGCCTTCGGTATGCGTGTTATGGTGGCACCTACGCTGCGGGACGGCGGCAGTCATGCGCAGTTACCCGAATATGCCGTTGAGGCGGAGACATGGGAGGCCTTTTTCCGTGAGGCGGACATAGTGAGTCTGCACTGTCCGCTGACTGAGCGTACGCGCGGTATAATTAATGCCCGTACCCTAAACATGATGAAGTCTACCGCCATGGTGATAAACACGGGCCGCGGTCCGTTGGTGGATGAGGAGGCGCTGGCCAGTGCATTGAACAGCGGAAGGATAGCGGCCGCCGGGGTGGATGTGCTATGTGAGGAGCCGCCTAAGGACGGTTCACCGCTGCTGACGGCGCGTAACTGCTACGTAACGCCACATATAGCATGGGCAACGAGAGCCGCGCGCCAGAGACTTATGGATATAGCAGTGGAGAATGTGAGGGCGTTCATCAGGGGAGAGGACAGAAACTGCATATAAATAGGATATATATTAGATAAGTAAATTATGACGATTAAACGTATTATAGATAACTTTGCCATTACGGGAGCGTTGGTTTGCGGCGGCTTGCTGACCGCCGGACCCGTGTCGGCTGCGGTGGAATGGTATGACGGCCGTCATCATGTGGAGTACAACGTGGTGGGACAGACATCGCCGGTGGTTGACATTGCCCTGCAGATGTTCAGCAGTGACATGAAGGCCGTTACAGGTAAGGCGGCACGAAGGCATAAGAAGGCGAGTATAGAGATTTATCAGCTTGACAAGGCCAATGCTAAGGCCATCAGGACATTAAGCAGAATGAATGTCCTGTCGGCCAGGCTGATGGAGAAGAAGGATGCCTTCTTCATAGGAGAGCGTGACGGAAAGATTATAATAGTAGGCAATAACGGCCGCGGTACGGCGTATGGCATTCTTGAGATGTCAAGAAAGGCCGGCGTCTCTCCATGGATATGGTGGGGCGATGTGGTGCCGGAACGCAGGGAGACCCTTGTGTTCGACGGCAAGGAGACGGTGCAGTCACCGTCAGTGGAGTATCGCGGTGTGTTCATCAACGATGAGGACTGGAGCACCTTGCAATGGGCCAACAGGACAGTGGAGCCCAAACTGGGCAAGGGAACGATAGGCCCGAAGACATACAAGCACATATTCCAGCTGCTGTTGAGGCTGAGGGCGAATACCTTGTGGCCCGCCATGCACGAGGTAACAAAGGCTTTCTTCACCGTTCCCGGTAACAGGGAGATGGCGGACTCGTGCGGTATATTGCTTGGCTCATCACACTGCGAGCCCATACTGCGCTCCAATACAGGTGAGTGGGACAAGAAGAAGCGTGGAGACTATAACTTCATCACCAACCGCAAGAATGTGCTTGACTACTGGAAGGAGCGCCTTGAGGAGATGAGAGGGCAGGAGGCGCTGTTCACTATCGGTATGCGTGGCATACATGACGGCTCCATGGAGGGCGTGAAGACACCCGAGGAGAAGCTGAATGGACTGCAGGGCGTCATAGACAGCCAGCGTGAACTCATCGCAAAATATTACTCCAAGGATGTGGAACAGGTGCCACAGGTGTTCATACCATATAAGGAGGTGCTGCAGATTTACGAGCAGGGACTGCGTGTTCCGGATGATGTGACACTGATGTGGTGTGATGATAACTATGGTTACATGACCCGTCTCAGTGACGAGAAGCAGCAGAAGCGTCCGGGTGGGGCAGGTGTTTACTACCACCTCAGCTACTGGGGACGGCCTCATGACTATCTGTGGCTGACAACGACACAGCCCGGACTGGTGTACAATGAACTGAAACTGGCGTATGACAAGAATGCGCGCCGTATGTGGATAATAAATGTTCACGACCCGAAGGTGGCGGCATACCAGCTGTCTCTCGCCATGGATATGGCATGGGACATAAACAGTGTGACACCGGCTACATTGCGGCGGCACCTTAACATCTGGCTGACACAGCAGTTCGGAAAGGCCACGGCTGACCGCATCCAGCCCGCAATGGAGCGCTTCTACCAGCTGTGCGCTGTCAGAAAGCCGGAGTTCATGGGATGGACACAGACGGAACTGGACAAGAGGAAGTATAAGCGCGGACTGTCATTGCCTAAGGAGACGGAGTTCTCGGAGATGGAGTTCGGCGGAGAACTGGAACGTTATCTGGAGACTTATGACAGTATATGCGACATAGTGAACAGCGTGGGGCGTGATGATGACGCTTATTTCGCCCATGTGGTGTATCCCATAAACTGCGCGGCCGCTATGGCTCACAAGCATCTTGACGCCCAGTTGGGAGATACGGTCACTGCCATGGCGTACCAGAACAGGATTAAGGAGCTTACATTAAGGTATAATACCATGAATGGGGGCAAGTGGAACGGCCTGATGGATGCCGCACCGCGCAAGCTGCCTGTATTTGATGACTATGTGACTGATGACAGTACAACACTGCGGCGCTGTAGGAGCAGACACCTGACAGAGGGTGTTCTTGACGGTTGCATAGTGCGTAATGCCTGCACATACGACAGGAGTACAGGGGGAGTGCATACTGTTGAGATGCTGGGACACAGCATGAAGGCTGTGAGCATACCGAAGAATGCCTCCATAACATTCACCTTTAACACGGTCAAGGACGGTGAGGCGGTGCTGCGTACCGCCATGATTCCGGCACAGGCCAATGACAAGGGCGACATACGTTATGCGGTAAGTGTTGACGGAGCCAGTCCTGTAGTGTACTCTTTAAAGGAGCCTTACCGCTCAGAGAGGTGGAAACTGAACGTGTTGCGTGGACAGGCGCTGCGTTCTCTCGACCTTAATCTTGCGCCGGGACGGCATACTCTGACGGTGACGGCGCTTGATGAGCATATCATTATGGACCAGTGGATGATAGACTACCGCAAGAACCGCAGCTTCTATGTGTTCCCTGTAAAGCCAGAACTATAGTCGTTATGCGGTATGCAGGGGCGGGCCACACATATAAGGACATTCTTCTCCCATCGCCGATGGGTTGGAGTGCTATGCGTCGTGGTGCTGGTGACGGCGGTGATATGTGCCATAACATACGCCATAGTCAAAGGCCCGTTGGAGCGGTGGCTGCGTGACAGATGTGTGACAGAGCTAACAGAGCGGCTTGGCACAAGGGTGCGGATAGACAGTGTGGGCATAAGTTTGTCAAGAAGAGAGGTCTCTGTATATGGTTTCATGGTTGAGGACCTGCGGCGTAAGCCTATGATATCGGTGGATACACTGTGCGCAAGGGTAGGGCTGATGCCTCTGCTGGACTCCAGAATAGTGATTGGCAGACTGACCTTGCACGGTGTTGCGGTGGCGCTTTATAAGGAACGCCCTGATACAGCGGCCAACTACCAGTTTGTGATAGATGCCTTTAAAGGCGCGGCGTCAACATCAGGCGGCAAGAGTGGCGGCAAGTCACGGTGGCGGATCACCCTTAACAGTGCGTCATTGGAGAGATGTGGCGTGCGGTGGGACGTGCTTTCTGCACCCGTAAGAGGTGGAGACACGCTGGATGCCAATCATGTCAGTGTTGACAATGTGCGCCTCAAGGTTGAGAATGCCGAGCGGAGGCACGACAGGACGGAGGTGATGCTGGCGGACATATATGCCATTGAGGCAAGGACAGGGATGAGTCTGGCGGTGGACAGCTTGAACTACGTTGCGGGGCGCGACGGCATAGGTGTCATTATGGGCAGAATATCGGGACATTACCGTGACAAACGTGTTGGCATGGCGCGTCTTGACATCAGACAGAAGTGCGGACATCTGTCGTTTAAGAATGAGATGCGGGTGCGGATGGACACTATGACCTATTACAGAGATAATGGCCGACCGCATAAACGCACAGGCAAGCCGCATAGAGGCTATTTTGATGCAGGGCATATCAATGCCTCGTTGAGCATGGAGGCCGTCATGCAATGTGTGACAAAGGATAGTGTCATTGGCAGGGTGTCAACCCTTTCGGCATACGACAAGGCCTCCGGACTGATTATAAGGGACCTGCATTGCGGTGTGATGATGCGGCATGACACTCTGACACTTGACAGTCTGCGCATCGGCTTGCAGCGTACCGTAATGGATATGGACAGGATAAAGGCGCACCTTGTGAAGGATAGCCGTGACAATAGCTTAGGAGTGCAGGTGAAACCGTTCCGGATGAGGGGAAAGGTGTATCTGCGGGACATAGCGAAACCGTTCGCTCCTGTGCTGAGTGATTTCACTACACCGTTAAATCTTGCGGTGATGGTGGGCGGAACATTGGACAAGGTGACCTTTGACAGCATAAGGGTGTCTACGGATGACAGGCGGCTCAGCCTGACAGCGCGCGGTTATATGCTGGACATGATGAGGCCTCGTGACCTGAGACTGCGCTTTAATGGGATAAGGCTGAATGCCCGCAGTGAGATAAAGGAGACCATTATACGCCACTTCTCAAAGAAGATACGCATGAAGATGGTGCAGCAGATAAAGAAGATTGGCGATATAAGGTATCATGGCAGTATGGGAGTGTACTTCAGACGGCAGGAGTTCTCGGGCACTCTCTTTACAAAATACGGTGCTGCGGACTTCGCTTTCTCCATAAATGGCATGAAGAAGGAGATGGAGGGCAGCATATCCACAGGCGCTCTTGAACTTGGTGAGATAATGAACGTAAAGGGACTTGGCAGCATAAGGGCCAGTGCCACGTACGGGTTCAGTGTGGCTTCAAGGCGTAACAGCCGTGCGCGGCATAACGGACGGTTGCCTGTAGGGTGGATGAAGGCGCAGGTGGGCAGTGTCACCTATAGGAATATCGACTTTGACAATGTGTCGGCCATGATACGCTGTGACGGCACTACGGCCACAGGAGAGGTGCTGGTGCCAAAGAGTATGTTTGACATTTCCGTGCTGTTCTGGTATGTGCAGACCGATTCCATACAGCGGTTGAAGTTCAAGCCGAGACTGCTGAAGAATGAAAAGGCCTCCTCGCCATTCTCCTTTATAAAGAAGTGGAAGGCCAGTATGCGGCAGATGAGGGAGCGGCGCAAGGCTGCCAGAGACGCGGCGAATGGAAAAAAGGAAGACTGAATTACTTAAATTACTATTAACCAAATAAACAACTATGAGTAAAAAGCATCGACAGTTGGGCAGACTGGCAACGGCCGCCCTGGCGTTGACCGTAAGTGTTGCGGCCAATGCGCAGACTTTTACAGAATGGCATGACCTTGAAGTGAATGAGGTGAATAGGTATCAGGCTCATACTGATGTCATGTCTGCAACCTCCAAGCAGCTATCACTGGAGGGACAGTGGAAGTTCAAGTGGGTTGCGAACGCTGATGAGCGCCCCACGGACTTCTTCTCTATGAAGTATGATGATTCAAAGTGGGGCACAATGCCAGTGCCCGGTATGTGGGAACTGAATGGATACGGCGAGCCCGTATATGTGAATACGGGTTTCGTATGGCGTGGACATTTTAAGAATAACCCACCGGAGGTGCCGGTAAAGGATAACCATGTGGGTTCATACCGCCGTACAATAAACATTCCCGTGGATTGGAAAGGGCAGCAGGTTATAGCACATTTCGGCAGTGTTACAAGTAATATGTACCTGTGGGTGAATGGAAAGTTCGTGGGATATTCTGAGGATTCCAAGCTCGCGGCGGAGTTTGACATCACCAAGTATGTCAAGCCGGGAGAGAACCTCATCGCATTCCAGTGCTTCCGCTGGTGTGATGGCTCCTATGATGAGGACCAGGACTTCTGGCGTCTCTCTGGTGTTGCGCGCTCATGTTATCTTTATACAAAGAACATGAAGACACAGATTACAGACATACGCATCACTCCGGATTTGGTTAACAACTATACAGACGGAACACTGGCTGTCAATGCCACTGTGAAAGGAAACGCCAAACTGCTGTATACATTGAAGGATGCGGAGGGGAACGTTGTGTTCGAGCAGACCGCAGGCCCAAAGGCAACGTTTGATGTTAAGGCTCCGAAGAAGTGGACGGCAGAGACACCGTACCTGTACACACTGACTGTGAAGCAGCCAGGTGGTGACGAGATACCCATGAAGGTTGGTTTCCGTAAGGTGGAGATAAAGAACACGCAGGTGCTTGTCAATGGCCAGCCTGTACTCATTAAGGGTGCTAACCGTCATGAGCTTGATCCCGACAAGGGATATGTGGTGAGCCGCGAGAGAATGATAGAGGATATCAGACTGATGAAGGAACTGAATGTCAATGCGGTGCGTACCTGCCACTATCCTGATGACCCGATGTGGTATGACCTTTGTGATGAGTATGGCATCTATGTATGTGCTGAGGCTAATCAGGAGAGTCATGGTTTCGGTTATGGTGACGAGGGAAAGAGGGTGGCTCCATTGTTCCACACACAGATAATGCAGCGTAACCAGCGCCATGTGGCATCAAAGTTCAACCATCCTTCAATCATTTTCTGGTCCTTGGGCAATGAGACGTGTATGTCACAGAATTTCCTTGACGCGTACAAGTGGATAAAGTCCCAGGACTTGAGCCGCCCGGTACAGTATGAGCAGGCACGCACTGGCGAGGGGACAGACATATTCTGCCCTATGTACTATTCACAGTGGCACTGTGAGGAGTATGCCAAGAAGGAGTCAAGCACCAAGCCTCTGATACAGTGTGAGTATGCTCACGCTATGGGTAACTCCGGTGGCGGATTCAAGGAATACTGGGATTTGGTGAGAAAGTATCCAAAGTATCAGGGTGGATTCATCTGGGACTTCGTGGATCAGGGACTCCGCGACAAGAAGGATCCTACAAAGTTCCTGTATGGAGGAGACTATAATGATTACGATGCTTCTGACAATAACTTCAACTGCAATGGATTTATCACGGCAGACAGGAAATATACTCCACAGGCTTATGAGTATGCGTACTACTATCAGAATGTATGGACGGAGGCGGTGGACCTTAATAAGGGGCTGATACGTGTGAAGAACGAGAACTTCTTCCGCCCTCTTGACTATGTACGTCTGCACTGGACACTGCTGGCAAATGGTGTTAAGGCACAGGAAGGGTATATAGACAATCTCAATATTGCACCGCAGAAGACGGCGGATGTTAAGATACCATACACTGTGAACGACAAGAATGCGGAGCTGTTGCTGAATGTAAGCTATGAGTTGAAGAAGAATGAGCCGTTACTAAAGGCCGGTCATAGCATAGCACATCAGCAGTTCAGCGTGACGGACTATCCGTATGAGCATTTCATAGCTGTCAATACGGAGACAAAAGCCGCAGAGCCTGTTAAACCATCCAAGAAGGGTAAGGCTGTAGAGAAGCCTACTATAGCGCCAATGCCGTTGCCATACACCATGCGTCCAAGCTTCTGGCGTGCCGTAACCGATAACGATATGGGTGCGGGACTGCAGAACAAGCACCGCGCATGGAATAATCCGGAGATAATATGCACCGCACGCAAGGTGGAGGGCAGTGTGGTGACGGAGAACTACCGTATCAATGCGACGAAGGCTAATCTGACTCTCGCCTATGAGACCATTAATGATAAGGTCATAAAGGTGACGGAGAGCTTGAAGTTTGACGCTGATGCCAAGGATGTGCCACGTATGCCGCGCTTCGGTGTGGTGATGCTTCTGCCGTATGACATGGACAAGAGCGAGTTCTATGGACGTGGACCGGTGGAGAATTACGCTGACCGCAAGATGTCACAGAATATAGGTATCTACAGCCTTACGGCTGATGAGCAGTTCTTCCCGTATGTGCGTCCGCAGGAGACAGGAAGCAAGTGCGACATACGCTGGTGGAGACAGGGTGATATAGAGATTATCTCTGACACTTGTTTCTCTGCGGCTGCGCTGCATTATGAGGTTCGTGACCTTGATGAGGGACAGCACAAGGCGCAGCGTCACCCACAGGATGTGAAGCGTTCTGCATACACCTGCCTGTACATAGACCAGCAGATGGCCGGTGTAGGTGGCGTGGACTCATGGAGTGGTAATGCGGAGGCGTTAAGCCCATACCGTGTCAATGCGGTGGACCGTACATTTACTTTCTATATAATCAAGAAATAAAGACAGGAACAGACATTGTTCCTTGTGTAATATAGGACGTAAGGAAATGCAAGGCATATCCGTTACATACATTTAGGCTACAGAAAGTCCGTGGATTCCAGCCTCATAGAGAAGGTGGAGTCTATGGACTATCTGTATTTTTATATGAAGAACTGATAAGAACTAAGACATAATATAAAGGAATAATAACTATGTTCATTGCAAAAATAAAATTTTCATCATTGTTTATCTATCTTGCTGCGCTGTTGTTCGCACTTCCTGTATTGGCAGAGAACTATCCATACCGCAGCGACTTCTTGTGGGTTACAAATCCTGATCATGGCGACTGGCTGTATAAGACAGGCGAGAAGGCGACCATTGACGTGCAGCTCTACAAGTATGGTATGCCTGTTACAGCGGATATCAGTTATGAGATAGCGCCAGATATGCTGTCGCCGACATCTAAAGGTACATTGAAGTTGAAGAATGGACGTGCCTCTATTAATATAGGTACGCGCAAGACTCCCGGCTTTCAGGACTTGAAACTGACGGCGGTGGTTGATGGTATGAAGACTGCACATCATGTAAAGGTGGGTTATGGGGTGTCTGGCATACAGCCGTTCACAAAGATGCCGAAGGACTTTAGCGCTTTCTGGCAGCAGACCATAGACGAGGCACGCAAGACTCCTGTGTCCTTTACCCGTGAGCTTGCACCGGAATACTGTACAGACAAGATAGACTGCTGGCTTGTGAAGTTAAAGATAGACCGTGAACATGATATGTATGGTTATCTCACCATGCCGAAGAACGCCGCAAAGGGAAAGCATCCTGTAGTGCTGTGCCCTCCCGGAGCCGGCATAAAGACCATCAAGGAGCCACTGCGCCACCGTTATTATGCGGAGGAGGGTATGGTGCGCTTTGAGATAGAGATACATGGTCTGGATCCGCGCTGGTCTGCCGATGACTTCAAAAGCGTATCACGTGCTTTTGGCAGCAGTGCTAACGGATATCTTGTTAACAGCATAGAGAGCCGTGAACGCTATTATATGCGCCATGTTTATGCAGGTATGGTGCGCTGCATAGATTTCTTAACATCATTGCCGGAGTGGGATGGTGTTAATGTTGCGGTGCAGGGAGGCTCACAGGGCGGTGCCCTCGCCCTTGTTACTGCAGGCCTTGATCCGCGTGTGACACTCTGTGTGGCTAATCATCCGGCCCTTACGGATATGGCGGCATATAGTGAGAAAGGGCGTACAGGAGGCTATCCGCACTTGAACCGTAATCCGGCAGGAATACTTACACCGCAGGTTATAAAGGTGTTGGAGTATTATGATGTCATAAACTTCTGTAGACAGATAAAGTGTCCTGTAAGAATGACATGGGGATACAATGATAATACGTGTCCGCCGACTACAAGTTATGCGGCGTGGAACGTGCTTACCTGTCCTAAAGAGGCTTTCATAACACCTGTAAACGAGCACTGGACATCCGAGACCATGGAGCGACAGCACATGGAGTGGATAAAGGCAAAAATAAGATAATGAACATGACATTTCCCTATTTGTAGGGGATAACATTTTAATCAATCCGGCTCCATCCCGGTGATAGGAAGATACATTTCTATTACGGGGATGGAGCCGGATTTTTATGTGCTTTCGTCTGTATTAAAGTTTGTGGAAAAAACAAGTGTGAACAAATTCTGTCAGTTGTGTATTTCCTCACCTTGGAACGTGGTGACGGTGTATGTTTGGTAGAATAGTGAAAAATGCTTGTTTTCTTCCTGTAAAACGATTATTCTGCTGCAAAGTTAATATATTTTCTTTAAATTCACGCAATTTCGTTCGATTTTTTTCCTACAGCAATTAATCTTTTTTATAAAAGAACTGTAAAAGTTTGACAAACGTCAGCTAACATCTCCTACAATCCACAGAAATATAGCGTGATATGCGCCGTAATCGTTTTACAGGAAGAAAACAGGCGTACCGCATTGTAGTCTCCTGTTATATGAGTATGGATATATGTACAAAATCCCTTCCTTTATGGAAAAGTGTTTTTTGAACCTTATGTTCCGGGCCAAGCCGCCTCAGTCGGCTCTTACCCCTGACATAAAATAGTGTGAGCGAATATGCATCTGGACAGAACAGTCTCTCATTCTATACCGCCGTCCCTGGTCAAGCGCCTCCCAGTCGGCATCCATGTTATTGAGCCTTCCTCCGTGGTAGGTTCAGAGGTGGAGAAGTGTCCATACCCCAATCTCCCCTGGAGCTACCTTTTCATCCACCACCGTAAGATGGACCAGCTCGCCGCCCGTTTGAGTCATGACGGCATCCCTTTCTTTATCCATCGCACCGTGCACTACCAGCGCAAGCGTCGCGGCGGTGTGAGGGAGGTTGAGCGTCCGACAGTGAGCGGCCTCGTGTTCCTTCAGGGTGACAGCACAGAACTCCAGCGTTATCTTAACGACCGTTTCCCCTCGCATTATCTTGTAAAGGACTGCAGCACAGGCCTTCCCGCCGTAATCCCCCACAGCCGCATGGAGCCCTTCATGCGTGTTGTAGACAGTGACCCCTCGCGTGTCCGCTTCCTTCTGAAGCCCCTCCGCCACTACGCCGACGGCAACACCCGCCTCCGCATAGTCAGCGGTTTCCTGAAGGGTTTCGAGGGTTACATCATCCGCATAGACCGAGACCGCCGCCTTGTTATGGACATTGGCGGCATGACCGTAGCCATCAGCGGCATCCACGGCGAGACATTCGAGGTAGTGCGTGACAACATCCCCACCGCCGTTGGCACATCGTCCAGCGCAGAAACAGTAAAACCGTCAGTGCACCGCGCATTGAGTTCCATTCAGGAGCGCATAGACGCGTCTTTCCTTACACCACGCACATCCAGTGATATATGTTCCATAGTAAATGAGATAGAACTGTGGCAGGAGCGTGCCATGATGTACTCTGCCAAAGGCGATTATAAAACCGCCGCCGAGATTCTGTTCTTCCTGATAGAGAATGTGGACTATCACTATTCCAATATTATCAGTCCCGACATCACCCCAATAATGACTGCCGTCCATATCATCTGGTCTCTTGTGGACAGAATATTAGGTAACGAGGACATTACCGATGACACTCGCAGTATGATAGAGTCGGAGAAAGTCAGTCATCAGTTAATGTTTGGGTATCTTATCGGTAAGGAATGAGGGAAGAAATCTATAAAGGTATGTATATGATTATACAATAAGAACATACCAGTTACAGTAAATTTCATACTTATAATGCATTCTATTATGTTATTCTTGTAGTGTTAAGAAAACTTTAATAATTTAGACCATAGGGCTTAAATAATAAATATATTATGAAATTACCACCTTCAGAATTCGTGAAATTCTTTCCAATGAAATATGGGCTGGACTTTCTCACATCAAGTGCATTGTACTTTTCTTCAAGTCAAGAATTCAATGATCCATTTGAGTTCTTACCGCAAATGAAGAATGCAAATGACTTTAGGAATATGGTATGTAATATAAACAAGGAGATGTATTACATTAACACAAAAGACAAACATATCAAAGAACGAAATAAAGAAAATTCTTTTTCCTTTTCTGCTCCATTTTTGGGTGGCGCTGCATTCATGCTTACAAAAAGTCCTTTGACTTTCAATCCTGTTGTATTATCAGTTTTGGCAGAATCTTTCAATGCGAAAGTCAAGCATTTCAGAGCACAACTTCGGGGCATCATTGACAAGAAATTCTTTCTCTTCAGACTAACAAGATTGTATGCTTAATCCACACACTTTTTCAGGTGAGCCATATCATTGGTATAGGAAGGGGAATGAAAGGCAACAGACGCATATCAAGTATAATATAGTTATAAAGACGGTCTATAGGTATATAAAGTGGAAAACTATATTTAAATATTGTAGTGTCGTTTTTGGTTTTAGCCTTTTTGCTTCGATGGTCTGGGATGTAGAATAGTATATTCTGTGTATGGTAACCAGTCGATTATAATATTTATGTCAACTCAATCACAAGATAATAACAAGCGTATAGCGAAGAACACGCTATGCCTATACATACGGATGTTCGTAATGATGCTGACGGCATTGTTCACATCCCGCATTGTGTTGGATGTGCTTGGTGCCGCAGACTACGGATTGAATAATGTCATAAGTGGAGTGGTTGTGCTATTTTCATTTTTGAACTCAGCATTACTTTCCGCCACACAGCGTTTCCTTAATTTCCATTTAGGACGCAAGGACTATAAACAGACAAAAGTTGTGTTCTGCATGAGCCTGAACACCTATATGCTTCTTTCTGTACTGGTGATAATTTTGGGAGAAACGCTCGGGTTATGGTTCGTTAACGCGCATCTTAATATTCCACAGGAAAGAATGTATGCAGCGCAATGGGTATATCAGTTTACGCTAATACAGTTTGTTATCAATCTCCTGCGTGTTCCATATAACGCATCAATCATAGCATATGAGAGAATGAATTTCTTTGCCTATGTGTCGTTGGTTGAAGTCATAGCCAAACTTGCGGTTGTCTACCTTTTATATGTTACGACATTTGACAAACTTGTATTCTATTCATTCCTTTATACCATTGTTCCGTTCATCATAACGTTAGTGTATAAACTGTATTGTAACAGGCATTTTGATACAACGAAATACAAGGCAATTTGGGACAGGACGGCCTTTAAAGATATATTCAGTTTCTCAGGCTGGTCTTTGTTTGGAAGCCTTGCCAATCTCTCGGCTCAGCAGGGATTGAACATTCTCATCAATATTTTTTACGGAGTAACAGTGAATGCTGCGGCAGGAATAGCAAATCAAGTGTCTCAAAACGTTTATGGATTCATATCCAATTTCCAGACAGCTTTTCAGCCACAGATAGTCAAGACATTCGCAACAAAAGAAGTGGAACGATTCCATAAGTTGATATTCCAGACTTCCAAGTTCTCATATTTTATGGTACTTATATTAGTTTTGCCTATACTGTTTACATTGGACGGATTATTGGAGATATGGTTAAAGCAGGTTCCGGAATATACGGCTATTTTCTGCAGGTTGATATTGATATTCCTTTCAATAGAGGCTGTCACAGCTCCATTATGGATGTCTGTACAGGCAACAGGTAAGATACGTAACTATCAGATATTGATGGCAAGTCTTATTTTCTTGAATTTCCCCATAGCATATATTGTTTTGAAAATTGGATTGCCGGTTTATACAGTGTGGATTGTGCGCATCATAGTAAATTTATTAACAATGATGGCAAGATGCGTATATATGAAAATGAAATTGGATTTTCCGTTGCTTCCTTATCTTCATAATGTGGTAATGCCTGTTGTGTGCGTTACCGTTGCAGCCTTGCCCATACCGATAATCTTGCATTATTGTATTTCTGGATTTTGGATGAATCTAATTGTAGTAGGCATTACAACAATGCTGGTAACAATATTGGATGTATATTTTATAGGTATGAACGCACATGAGAAAGGGATGGCTCGCAATATGATATTTAAGAAAATCCCACTATTAAAATCAAAATCATAATAGTTATAAAATGAAAGAGATCTGTAATCTTTCAGAATGTACAGGCTGTATGGCTTGCGTGAATTGGTGCGCACATCATGCAATCTCTATAGTGCAAGATGAAGAAGGCTTTGACAGACCGCATATAGACGAGAGCCTATGTGTTGATTGTGGACTATGCCAAAAGGTCTGCCCAATAAATACGCATCCTGTTGTTAATGAGCCTCTGAAAGTTCTCAGCGGATGGTCATCTGACGAATCTGTACGGCTCTGCAGTTCTTCAGGAGGTGCTTTCACAGAAATAGCCCGTCCAATATTGGAAGATGGAGGAGTCGTGTTTGGTTGTGTATTAAGCGAGGATCTAAAGGCCGAACATACCTATGTGGAGAATATGGAGGATTTGGCGGACAAACTCAGGGGCAGCAAGTATGTACAGAGCCGTATAGGGAACAGCTATTCACAGGCCAAAGATTTCTTGAGACAGGGCAGGAAACTCCTGTTCAGTGGTACTCCCTGCCAAATTGCAGGATTGAGAAATTATTTGCATAAAGATTATGAGAATCTGCTTACCGTGGATTTAATTTGTCATGGAGTGCCGTCTCCAATGATATTCGAGGAGTATAAAAAATATATGCAAGAGCATGAGAATATGGAACTTACGGATGTAACGTTCCGTTGTAAAAAATCCAGCTGGATTTTTTACAACATGACCTTATCAGGTCATGTTGAAAAAAGCTCCGCCTTGAAAACATATTATGGAAGTTATTATGAAGACCCATATATACGTGGATTCTTGCGTGATTATTTCTTGCGGCCATCTTGTCATCAATGTCATTTCACGTCCACCCAAAGATGCAGTGATTTTACGATAGCGGATTGGTGGGGATATAAGAAAAAGTCAAAAGAAGATAAAAATTTTGCCTGCAATGGAGTAAGCTTGGTTTTGGCAAATACAGAAAAAGCCTTGAAACTATTGCCCTTAATGCATATGCAATTGCGTGAACGTACGATTGATGAAGCCAAACGCACAAATATCAGTCTTTCTCATCCTTTTCCCATTACGGAATACCGTAATGCTTTTTGGGCTGATTATAAGAAAATGTCTTTCGGGCAGATTGTAGAAAAATACATGATGCCAGAAAGAATAAGTTGGGATGTGAATATAAGGCAGCATTATAAGAATACGGACACGTTGTTATTACTGCTTTTCATAGCAACATTACCACAAAAAATTATTAAGTATATAAAGAAACATATATATAAATAATACATTTTAAACATTTTACCATCATGCTATACGAATTTATAATTTATTGGAAACGCATCTTTAAAATGTTGTTGTCAACTCGAAACAAAATTTATGTATTATGTCATCCGATTCATCCTAATTTAGGTGACCAAGCACAATTGATGTGCACAGATTTGTGGATCAAAAAAAATTATCCAAAATATCAGATTGTTCATCTTGGCTTTTTCAAACCGACACTTTGTCTGATCAATGGAAATCAATCAATAGTTACAGAATTTTCATATAGAATAACATTGTCTGTACTGAGATTGATTATACGTAAGGATGACTTGTTTATCGGACATAGCGGTTACTTTATGGTTGATCATCATAATGGCTACAAAATGTTTACAGATATAATGGGGTATTTTCCTAATCACAAAATGGTTATTTTCCCACAAACAATAAAATTTCATACACCTGCAGTTATTGATTTTGTAACGAATGTTTTTTCTAAAAATAAGAATACTATATTAATGTGCAGGGATGAGATTTCATTTGAGAAAGCTAAAATGCTGTTCCCGACAACTCCATTGTTACTATATCCAGATATTGTTACGTCACTGATAGGTACACGCAACAATAATCATAATAAACGTGACGGTGTGTTGTTCTGTATGCGTGATGATCTGGAATCTTATTACGCCCCTCAGGATGTGGATGCACTGATAGAACGTTTTAGAGATGTTCGAAAAGAAAAAGTGGATACAACTATAAAGGGGCTTTCTATAAAGGAACTAGATAGTAATCGGGATGTTATTATTAATGATATGATTGATAAATTCTCAACTTATAAGGTGGTTATCACAGATCGTTATCATGGTACAATATTCTCCGCTATAGCATCGACTCCTGTTGTAGTTATAAGTTCTGCAGACCATAAATTAAGTAGCGGTGTGAAATGGTTCCCTAAAGATATATTTGGCGATACTGTGCAGTATGCACAATCATTAGATGAGGCATACGAAATAGCATCCTCATTGCTGAAAGCAGAAGGGCGAAAGTACTGCAATCCACCATATTTCAAGGAAAAATATTGGGATAATCTTAAAAAAAACTTGCCTGATTTTTATCTTTGAATTTATGACAAATGAACAAAAAATAAGTGTCAGCATTTATTCAGCTACAATAGTATCCATCTTGATAGCGTCCTTTTGGGGATTGTTCATGTTTGCACCTCCAATAGTAAAAGGTGTAATGGCGATAGGCATGTGGACGAGTGTATTGTTCGTGCCTGTTGCTTTGTATAGGAAGAACGATTTCTCAAGACGTGCGAACCTCGTTTTAAGGGCATTGCTGATTCTGGGCGTTTATGAAATATTGGTGTCTGTATTCAATACAGACGCTTCAATGTATGCTTTGGGCAATAAATGGATTACCCTTTTCGGAAATGAATACACGGCTCTGATATTGATGCCGCCGCTTTTTACTTATATCGGGAGCAGCCTATATGGAGTGAAGAAATTGAAAAAGGCAACCTGCCTGTTCTTAGTATGTGGCGCGCTCTTTTCTTTAGCTTTAAAATATCCGCTGGCCTTTCTCACCACGTTTGTTATTGTGTTTTATCCTTATGTAGGGAAAAAATATAAATGTCTTATAGGTTTGGTGTTTGTTGAAGCTATTATAAAGGCTACGATGGGCGATAATCCCACACGTATGTTTCTGATAATTATACCCTTTTCCATTATCGTAATTCTTTTTTTATATGTGATTAAAAGTGAAAGAATAAAGAAATGGTTCGTAGTAGCCGTTACAGTGGCTCCACTTATACTGTTCGTTCCTATGCTTATGGCTAATAATGGGGAAGAGTCCTTCTTTCAAAAAGCCAATCTCTATATTGTGGAAAAAACAGATGATGACGGTTTGGCAAGTGATACGCGAACATTTTTATATTTGGAAATGGCAGAAGATTTGACACATACTAATTCATGGCTATTGGGTAAAGGAGCTTTCTCACATTATTATTCTTTGTACTTTGACCAGTCTTCTAATGGAAAATACGGAAGGATTAGTTCTGAGGTGCCATTGCTTAATTACCTGTTACGAGGAGGCCTTATTTACGTGCTGCTTTATTTCGGACTTATTCTTATTGGTGCTTATAATGCTATTTTTAATGGAAAGAACAAGTTTGTGCAGTCAATTGGGATTATGGCTTTATGTTGGTATTTCAACAGCTTCGTTGGAGATATAATAGGATGTCGGTTCTATCACGTGGCCTTCTTTATTCTTCTTGGCTGTACACTGTCACCTAAATTGTTAAATATGTCGGATCAGAAAATTAAGCGGATATTGATGAATTAAATAAATCCATATATCTTACAATATTATACTATTATGACACGTCAAGAATCAAAGGCTATCAATTCACTCAGATTTATTTGTATTGTTTTTCTCGTTTTTCTGCATACAAGAGTTACTCATCTTATAGACTTCTCTATTAAAGATTCCATGAGCGGAGTAGAGAATTTTATGAATATTCCATTTTTGCAGATATTATTTGTATTAAGTGGATATTTGTTCTTCTATACTCATGGGGGGGCAAATCGGAAAGACTGGATACAGAATGTATGGAAAGAAAAACTGCGCAAGAGGATAAAGACATTGCTTATTCCTTATATAATATGGTGCTTGGTTGCCATCATCTACAATCATTTTATATTGCACAAGGTCTTTCCTGACAGCATATCCGATTTCTTCATGCAATTTTGGGATGCTGGTGCTGGACATCCGATAGGAAAAGCCATGTGGTATATGAAGAGCCTTATCTTGTTCTCATTATTGTCACCATTATATTATTATGCTGTAAAATGGCTGAAACACTTTGTTTTGGTAATAGTATTGCTTGTCATCGTATGTTTTAATATTCCTATAGACTATCCGTATTTTAATGTTTATATTCTGTTAGGATCATATCTTGCAATCATCGGATTGTCTTTTTACGATATAGTAAAAAGTGTTGATTGGCGTTGCTGTCTCGCAGTATACTTATTATTTAAAGTACTTTTCCTGACAGGTGTATTGGATTTGAATGTTTTTTTGCCAATAGATTTATGTTGCTTCATAGGGCTGTTTGGGCTCTTAATGAAGTATGACATCCCTCCTGTTGTGGCGGCATCAAGCTCATTTGTCTATTTCGTTCATCCTTTCGTACAGGGTGTAAGAAATATTTTCATTCGCTTTGTAGACACTTCATCACTCTCTTCGTGTTTCTGTGTATGGATGCTGACTGCATTGACCGTTATGACTGTATGTTCAGCATTATTCTTTTTTATGAAACGTTTTACACCAAAATATTTAAGTGTGTTGACGGGAGACAGAATATAAAAACAATTTATGGGGGAGTATGTAGTTGATAGTATAATAAATAACCTCTAAACAATGAACATAGCTGTATTACATTCGGGCAATGCTGGCTTCTTTCCACGGTATTATTGTGCTTTGGTGAGTGCTGCTCAAACAGAGGGGAATGAGATAGCTCTTTTCTCTCCTAACAGTGGGCGAAACAGGCGTAACAGGTTGCCATGTCAGATAACTTGGGGAACACGTTTGAATTGGTTCGTTCACTCACGGTTGTATAAACTTACGGGCATGGAGGATGTTTTCTCCTTTTGGGAAACAATGGCTCTCCTTTTTAAATTAGAAAAATATGTCCCTGATGTCATACATCTCAATCTTGTAAATGATAAGATCATAAATATGCCCTTGTTTACTTATTATGTAAACAAAAGGAATATTCCTGTAGTCTGGACCATGCACGACTGTCGAGCCTTTACGGGCGGTTGTCCTTATTTCGATGAGATAGGTTGTGACCGGTGGAAAACAGGGTGCGGTCAATGTAAACAAAGTAAGACATGGATAGACGGAACGCACATCGTGTGGAAAATACGTAGGCGCTGGCATGCTGGTATTAAGAACCTGACAATAGTCACTCCGTCAGAGTGGCTTGCCAGTTTTGTCAGGGAGTCGTTTCTTGGCAAGCATCCCATAAAAGTGATATACAACGGGGTTGATACCACATCATTCTCAAAGCCAAGCAATTTAGATGTTCGCAGTAAATATAATATTGCCAATAATAAGAAAATAGTATTAGGATGTGCCATTAATTGGGAAGCTAGAAAAGGCCTGCATTTCTTTGAAACATTGGCAGACATGCTGCCTTCTGACTATCAGATTGTTCTTGTCGGTGGAATAGATGCAATCCGCCAAGGCCGTCTTAAGAAGAAAGGCGTTATTTGTACGGGGCGTACTTCCACATTAGATGAGATGGTGGCGTGGTATCAGCGTGCATCTGTATTCTGCAATCCCACGTTGGCAGACAATTTCCCTACCACAAACATCGAGTCACTTGCAGCAGGAACGCCGATAGTTACATTCCGTACAGGAGGTAGTCCTGAGACCGTTGACGATAAGACAGGCATTGTGATTGAGCAAGGAAATATTCAGGCACTTAGCGAAGCAGTGCAAACAATCTGTGAGCATCGCGACAGATATACTTCTGATGCTTGCTATACTCGCTCACAGATGTTTTCAGATGTAAATTATAAGGAATATATAAAATTGTTTTATTCCGTGAAAATTTTTTTTGATGAATAGGTTATGACAAAACTTCTTGTTATTTCAGATATCCGTAGTAACTCAGTCAATGGTGTTTCGACAGGTCATTATGTTCCTGTTGCACGAATGTATGCAAAATTATTTGCAGGTATTGTTAATGTAAAAGTTGCAGGAGGGACGGTATATGCTAACTATTTTAGTGATACGGAATTGTTGTCTCTACCTTATTCTGTCTCTCATACGTCTTTGTTGGGACGATTGAATATCTTAAAGAATTGTAGAGCTTTGTTTGGGTATAACAAAGGAAATATAATTGTAATGCAGCATAGTGCTGTAGTAACTGCTCTGATTGGAATATTCTTGTTTTATCATGGAAATTCCAATCTTTATATGATTTTATATAATAATGAAGCAAAACGTTCTTTTATAAGCCGATGTTTTTTTGGCTTGGTTAAAACTAAAATATCAGGAATTATATGTCCAAATGATGACATTGGTCGTTTGTATAATCTTCCTTACTGTGTTGTGCCTGACTATATATATGTAGGTGATAGTAATAAACAACCTTTGTTGGCATTTGAAGATAAAACTTATGACTTTTGTATTGTAGGTAGAATTGCTCCTGGTAAGGGAGTTGTAGAGTGTGCAAGGAAATTAGTTGGTTCGCATTATAAGATTCTTATTGCAGGTAAACCAGAGAATGAGATATTAGAGAACGCATTATATGAAGTGTGCCGTAAAGCTGATAATATAACGCTAAGATTTGGATATGTTTCAGACGAAGATTATTCTTCATATTTATCTCAAAGCAGATATACGATTTTAAATTATCAGGGAGAATATTCTAAGAGAAGTAGTGGTGTCGTATATGATACTATTTTTGCTGGCGTCCCTGTTATCGGATGTCGTTGTTCCGCACTTCAGTTCGTAGAGGATGAGCATATCGGTTATCTATATGATTCTCTTGATGATTTTGATGTCTCAAAAGTTATGAAGTGTGAACGATATAATGATTATTTAAAGGCAATAGATTTATATAGAGCTAAGCACAAGGAATATAGAATAAAACTCGAACAATTTCTAAAAATTAAAGAATAAATATGTCTGATAATATTTACATATTCAATATGTGGGGAGGCTCACGAGCCCAATCCGTATTCAATGTTATAGTTTATTGTTGGAGGTTGTGGCGTACTTCATTATGTCAACTTAGTTATATGCTGTGTTCAAAAAAGAAGAAGCAATTAATAATGAGTGATGTTGGCACTTATGCGAATCTTATTAGTATGCTCGTTTTTTTCAAGTATTATAGAACACTATTTTATCATCGGTTAGGAAAAAAGTCTATTCTTATCTCATGGTTACTCTCTGGAGATAAAACAGTTATAGTACCATTCAGTACCCCTATAGGAAGATCTGCGAATTTCATACATAATTATGGTTCGCATCTTAATGCCAAATCTATTGGCGATAATTTTCGTTGTTATCAATATGTAGTTATGGGTAACAAGCGTTTTAGAGACAAAGGTAGACCTGTTATTGGCAATAATGTAACCTGTGCAACAGGGGTTGTTATTGTTGGAGATATTACAATTGGTAATAATGTGCAAATAGCAGCAAATGCCTTTGTGAATAGATCTATACCTGATAATTGTGTGGTTATGGGAAACCCTGCAAGAATTGTCAAACGTGATGGAATATCCATAGAATGTAAGATTTAAAAGGATGTTACCATAAAATGTATGGTGGAAATTTTATAGAACATAAAGGATACGATCGTTTATAAGAATGTCGGTTATGTTTCATTTTGGAGTTCAGAAAAAACGAGGAGATAGAGCGGACTATCTAGCATCTGTATTATCTCCCAAACAGTATCCGTGTTATATTCTTGTTTTTAATGATAATTGGAATGATTATGGTTTACTATACATGGTTTTGTCTGTATTATATTCAATCAAAAATAGATAAAAACCGTATGTTTTTTGTTTAATGAACTCTGAAAGCATCTGTGTATCAATGGTTATGACAATATAGTTAAACTTTGTGAGTAAATTTATACATAAATATACATTATAGTGAAAAGGATTTATTTATTTTTGTACTATGCACTACTGCAACATATTCCTATGCAGCCAATGCCTGGGTATAGAATTGGCTATATTCTAAGATATTGGGTGGTAAAACATATTCTTGGTAATCGCTGTGGAACAGATGTAGTGGTGAAAGATTGTTGCTATTTTGGTAACGGAAGTAGGCTAACGGTAGGTGACAGAAGTCAATTGGGGCAGAATGCCAGATTGAATGGTAGAATTACTATTGGGGCTGATTGTCTGATGGGACCTGATGTAGTGATGATGGCAACCAGCCACGGCTATGAAAGGACTGATATTCCAATGATACAACAATTAGGTTGGTAGAAAGCAATAAAGATTGGTAATAATTGTTGGATTGGTACAAGATGCATTATACTTCCTGGCGTAGAAATTGGAGACAATTGTATTGTTGGCAGTGGAGCTGTTGTAACACGTTCCTTTCCTGCCAACAGTATAATTGGGGTGGGTACCTGCAAGATTACTTAAAACGAGAAAATGAAGAAAACAATGAATAGAATAGAATTATTTAACAAACTGATAGTCTTAATTCAGAAATATAGTATTCCTTATGCTATTGTAGGACGCACAGAAGAATATCCAACGAATATTGGCAGTGATATAGATATTGTAATACCACGTAATAGGATATCTGATTTTCACCGAATGATTTGGGAGATTGAAGATGAAAATACAAAAGTGGTTCAAATGTTCCAGCATGAGATAGTTGCATTCTATTATGTGGTTTTTCATTTTGACGGTAATGAACGCATCTATATACAACCTGATGTTTGTACAGACTATTATCGTAAAGGACGTTTGTTATTGACAGCAGACTATTTGTTACAAGGGTATAGAGAAGCAACTCAAGGAGGGTTTAATGTTCTATCCTCGGAAAAGGAATTTATCTATTATCTATTAAAGAAAATAGACAAAAGGAAGCTGTCAAAGGATCAGTTTGGACATATACGCTATTCTTATTTAGAAAATAGAGATGCTGCAAAGACAGAAGCTTCAGCATTTTGGATGGATGATGATTCGAGCATCATATTTCAATCACTTGACAAAAATGATTATGAACTAATGTTGTCAAACTTGGAACGACTGCAAGAGGGTATACATTCATCACATAGAAAAAGAATGTCGGATATAGTAAAAGATATTTATCTGAAATTTAGTAGAATCATAAAGCCGACAGGATTTGTAATTGCTGTTATGGGACCTGACGGAAGTGGAAAAACTACTGTAATGAATCAATTTAAGGAAGACATAGAGCCAGCATTCAGAAGAATACAGCAGTTTCATCTGTTCCCAATACCGCAAACTGGGAAAGAACAGGTGAATGAGAATCCACATGGCAAGAAGAAACGTGGTTTCATTCTTTCTTTCATGAAACTTATTTATTTCATTTTGATCTATACTTTAGGATATTTGAAATTAGTTGCTCCTAAGAAAATACGTAGCACGCTGACAATTTTCGACAGATATTATGATGATATATTGGTTGACCCCATACGATATAGGAATGGAACCCTGCCGTTTGTAGTGAAGATATTCCGTTTGTTTATTCCTAAACCAGAATTGTGGTTTTTCTTAGATTGTCCTACAGATGTTATTCAGGCACGTAAATCTGAAGTGTCTCCAGAGGAGACGGAACGACAAAGGAAAACATACTTACGACTTGCTGAAACCAAAAAGAACAGTATTATATTGAATACAAATAGAGACGTAAAAGAAATCTCTATAGAAGCTTGCCGATGTATTTGCGACATATTGAATAAACGTGCAATAAAGAGATATAAACGATGAAAATCCTTTTATTAGCATATGCGTGCGAACCAGACAGAGGTTCCGAACCAGGGGTGGGGTGGAAATGGGCTTTAAATTTAGCCAAAGACAGAACTAAAGATATATATGTATTGACAAGAAGCAACAACAGGGAAAGTGTTGATGCTTATTGGACAAAGAATATTTGTCCTAATAATCTCCATTTTTTCTACTATGACTTGCCCACGCCATTTATATGGGGTAAGCATCATGGTCTGCCGGTGAATATTTATTATTCTATATGGTTGCAGGGATGTGTTGGGTATATGCTGGAATTACATATGAAGTTTGAATTTGATATGGTACATCATATCACTTTTGGTGTGTATAGAGATGTATGCCCTATCTATAAATTAAAAATTCCTTATGTGCTTGGTCCGTTGGGAGGAGGAGAGGCCACTCCATCTGGAATGATGAAAATGTACTCAGTAAAAGAGACTGTAAGTGAAAGATTTAGAGGTCTTGTTAATAAAATATCTTTATTGAATCCATGCTTGCACAAATCATTTGACCACGCTTCTTTAATATTCACAAAGACAAAAGAGACTCAAACCACACTTCACAAATGGAGATACAAAACATTGATTAATCTTGAAATAGGAATAGATAAGACTTATAAACAAAATAAACAGGAACGAGATAAAGAACTATTTATTTTTGTAGGGCGTTTCGTACATTGGAAAGGCGTAAAACTCGCATTAAAAGCTTTCTGTATATTTCAAAAGGCGCATCCATCTGCAAAGATGCTTTTCATTGGCAAGGGTGATATGCAATCGTATATCAATAGAATTGCGATGGAAAACGGACTGGATAACAATATTCAGATTATTCCATGGATAAGTCAGAAAGAACTTGCATTTTATTATGATAAAAGTTGTGCAATGCTTTTCCCCAGTCTTCATGATAGCAGTGGTAATGTTGTCTTGGAAGCATTGTCCCATGGTTTGCCCGTAATATGTTTGGATTGTGGTGGTCCTGTTGGTATTCTTGGGGATAATCTTATGGAGATGGTGGAGCCTACAGCAAACAGGTCTGTAGATTGTGTCGCAAATGGATTGGCAATGAAAATGGCAATGCTGTCTTCTGATTCATTAAAATATAGTGGTATCAGTAGAAAATGCTTGGAGCGTGCGGGCATGATGCTATGGGAAAATACAATATCAAATACCTATAAGTTAATTGAAGAAAAGTTATCTTTACAATGAAATTCTATCGTTTCAAGACATTTACAACATCTTATTATTTCCCCGAACTTGACAATGCACACCAATATATGTATGGTTTGTATAGTGCGTATGGTGGGCAGTTGTCAAGCGTTTATTGGTGGTTGTTCCGTAAATGTCGTATTGTAAGGTGGTTTTCTGTAGTTGACGAAAAGCGCCTGAATTTTCCTTATAGTCTTATCCGTAAGGTTGACGGCACCGATAGCTTGATGTCGTTTAATATGGGATCGCCAGGAGTAGAACAGAAGATATCTATCCTCGGTTATGATAATATTACAGCAGAACCATTTTTTGCAAAGTTTTCTCAGAAACCTGCGGCTCGTAGTCTTACAGAAAATGAAATCCGGGTATATCGTATTTTGAATGAAACTATGCTTACGCCCAAGCTATTAGGATGTAGTCATGGTGAAGATTATGATTACCTAAAAGCCGAGTATATACCGGGTGCACGACCTCAGACACGAGAACTGACAGATGATGTGGTACAGTTATGCTTAATGCTTGCACAGCATCATCTTACAGAGAAGCGGACAGATGCTTCAGAATTGACGATATGTTTATCACATGGTGATTTTTGTCCGTGGAATATTCTTGTTTCTGATAAGGGAATGCGGCTCATAGACTGGGAACTGGCAGATGATCGTCCACTTGGTTTTGATTTGTTCACATATATATGTCAAGTTTCTGCATTATTCACTCCTGAAAAAACTCTACAGAAGAGTATAGATGAGGCAGACGAAAAAGTGAAGTATTATTTCAACGCTTTGGGGATTGTTGACTATCTGCCTTACCTGCGGGCTTTTGCAGAGGAGAAAATCGAATATGAACGTAGCAAGGGTAATAATCGCCTGCTTGTTAAATATGAAGAACTGTTATCAATATTAATATGACAAAATCTACAATCCTTTTTATTCTTCATCTTCCTCCACCCGTTCATGGAGCGGCAATGGTGGGCAAGTATATTCATGACAGCCATGTGATAAACGAGGCATTCGACTGTCATTATATAAATCTGACGACAGCCAAAGATCTTGCCGATATCGGTAAGATTGGCTTTAGAAAGATAAAACATTTTATTTCATTATTGCGCCATATTCGTAGAGAAGTGCGAAGCCTGCGACCTCAACTTGTTTATGTTACTCCAAATGCCTGTGGTGGTGCTTTCTATAAAGATTTTGTTGTTGTGCAGATGCTAAAGTGGATGGGATGCAGAGTCGTAGTGCACTATCATAACAAAGGTGTAGCGACAAGGCAAGACCGTTGGCTTGATGATAAACTGTATAGATGTTTCTTTAAGAATTTGAAAGTGATATTATTGGCAGAAACACTGTATGCAGATGTACAAAAATATGTGAAGCGTGAGGATGTGTATATCTGTCCAAATGGAATACCTGAGACGCTTCAGACAGAACCCAAAGCAAAGCGTAATAATAAAATTCCACGTCTGTTGTTTCTTTCCAATCTTCTTGAGAGCAAAGGGGTAATTGTCCTGCTGAATGCCTGTCAGATTTTAAAGAACCAAGGATATAATTTTGTTTGTGATTTTGTAGGCGGCGAGACATCGGAAATTGATGCACAACGTTTTATTTGCGAAGTCGAGAAACGTGGATTGAGTGATATTATAATATATCATGGCCGTAAATATGGTGAAGAGAAAGAGACTTTTTTGAAATGTACAGATATATTTGTTTTTCCTACTTATTATAAGAATGAGTGTTTCCCGTTAGTACTTCTTGAAGCTATGCAATATGGAGTACCTTGTCTTAGTACGTGTGAAGGTGGTATTATAGATATAATAGCAGAAGGTAAGACTGGATTTATTGTTGAAAAGCAGAACGCTGAAGAATTGGCAGAGAGAATAGAACTATTGATAAAGAATCCTCAACTGTTGGAACATATAGGAATGTATTCTATAAAAAGATTTCATGATAGGTTTACATTAACGATATTTGAGAATAGAATAAAAGGGATATTTGAAGAACTATTGAAAGGTCAAAGATAATGTTACGATTGAAAGAATTACGTATCCTTGAAAGCCGGGACGCACTTGCTTCCATTCCGCAAGGCAAGAAGCTGATAAATACCATTAATGCCCACTCTTTCAATACAGCTCAGCATGACGAGTTGTTTGCGGAGGCATTGAGGAATGGAGATTATCTGATTCCGGATGGAGCAAGTATAGTGAAGGCCTGTAGGTGGTTGAAGGCGAAGTCACAGCCAAAGGAGAGAGTTGCGGGGTGGGACCTGTTTGAGTTTGAGATGAACAGGCTCAACGAGACTGGTGGACGCTGTATGTTCATGGGCAGTTCTCCCAAGGTGCTGGGACTGATAGTGGAGAAGGCTAAGGTGGTTTACCCGAACATAGAGGTAGTGACTTACTCTCCACCTTACAAACCTGAGTTCACGGATGAGGAGAATAGGGCTATCATTGATGCCATAAATGCCGCCAATCCCGATTTGCTGTGGATAGGAATGACTGCTCCGAAGCAGGAGAAGTGGACATATTCTCATTGGAATGAGCTGAATATCCACTGTCATGTTGGAACGATAGGGGCAGTATTCGATTTCTTTGCCGGCACTTATCAGCGTGCTCCACGCTGGTGGCAGGAACATTCGTTGGAATGGCTGTACAGGTTGGTGAAGGAGCCTCGAAGGATGTGGCGCAGATATATAGTTGGCAATCCGCTGTTCCTATTGAATGTCAGACGTGAAAAGAGCAAGGGTTAGCGTAAGTTTATTTTCTCAAGAAAGATATATATCCAGAACTTTATTGTTTCTATAATATGTTTCATTATATGTAAATATAAATCGGGGATAGTAAGTCTTTATAAACGTAGCATTAAGGTTTTCCTTATGCTACGTTTATCTTTTATAATAATGTCATACCGTTATCTCTGCAGAGCCATAGCAGCGATGGTGATGGTCATCATATATTACACAAAACTGGCCTGGGGCTACGCCATGTATCGGTTTCTCAACATGAACCATATATATGCCGTCTTGTGACAGTTCCAATGTGGCAGGCAGATATTCTGGCGTGTGGCGTATCTTTATACATACACATACTGTGTCCCCCTCCTTTATTAAGTGCTTGCCTGCTATAGGTTCTTCATTCTCTGCTGGTATCCATGGATTACAAGTTAGGAAATGCATATCCTTAACTGGAAAATGCTGTTTGTAGGCTGTGCTTGGGTCATAGCCGTGAGAAACGAAGAGTATGTTCTTCTTTATGTTCTTTTTAACAGCGAACCATGGGCCGCCACCGAAGCCGAGACCATGCCGCTGCCCAATTGTGTGGAACCACAAGCCACGGTGCATACCAACCTTCTTTCCTGTCTCTATGTCTATCACCAGTCCTGGCTTTTCTCCTAAATAACGGCGCAGGTAGTCATTATAGTTTATTTTCCCAAGAAAGCAGATGCCCTGTGAGTCTTTCCTGCGTGCATTGATAAGATGTTCGCGCTCGGCTATTTGTCTTACCTCTCCCTTTTGATAATGACCTATAGGGAACAGGCTTTTCTTCAACTGCCAGTCGAATATCTGCGCAAGGAAGTCTGTCTGATCCTTTATTGGGTCAGGAGAAGTGACCAGCCATTTCTGCCCCTTGTTGTCAATCTCTGTCTGGGCATAGTGTCCTGTGGCTATCAAGTCATATTCATAACCACGCTTTTCGTGAAATGCTCCAAACTTAATCAGACGATTACACATTACATCCGGATTGGGCGTAAGGCCGGCCTGTACCTTGTCCATTGTATATCTTGTGACCCTATCCCAGTATTCATGATGACAGTCCACAATTTCCAGACTTAGTCCAAAACGGTGCGCTACGGCAGTAGCCATCTCCAGGTCTTCTTCAGAGGTACAATCCCATTCCTCCTCTTCTTCAGGGCCAATCTTTATGTAAAAACAGTCAGGCCTTAATCCCATGGAGCACAGTTCATAAACTACTACAGATGAGTCTACGCCACCGGATAATAGCACTGCGATCTTCTTGCCTTTCAGTTCTTCTGTCATGTGTGTTATGAAACAGTTATTAGAATTTAACCTTCTCTCCACGTTTCAGGCGGTTGTAAAAGTCCGCTGTTGCTGTAAACATGGCATCGCCACTGGAATTCAGAGCCGTTTCTACGGAATCCTGTATCACACCAATGATAAAGCCTACGGCCACCACCTGCATGGCAACATCATTGCTGATGCCAAAGAGTGCGCACGCCATAGGTATCAGCAATAATGAGCCTTCTGCTACACCTGATGCTCCGCAGGCGCCGAGAGTCGCCATGACACATAGTATCAGTGCACTGCCCAATGATACATCAACACCCATTGTGTGGCAGGTTGCCAGCGTCATGACAGCAATGGTAATCGCCGCACCGTCCATATTAATGGTGCATCCCAATGGAATGCTGACGGAATAAAAGTCCTCGTCAAGTCCCATACGCTTGCATAAAGCCATGTTTACAGGAATGTTGGCTGCGGAGGAACGTGTGAAGAATGCGCTTACAGCACTACCTTTAAGACATTTCCACACCAAAGGATAAGGATTCCTCTTTAGCAATATTCCGGCTATCAACGGATTTACCAGAAGAGAGACTGTAAGCATACACCCAACAAGTAACAGTACCAGCTTGCCATAGGTGGTGAAAATTTCCAGTCCACTCTCACCAACGGAGGTGTATACCAGTCCGAGTATACCAAATGGAGCACATTGTATAATCCATCCCACAACAAGAGATACGGCCTTTGCTAATTCCTGTATCATGTCCACTGTCTGCGGAGACGCTGCCTTCTTCAGTGCCATACCTATTATTATCGCCCAAAAGAGCACACTAAGATAGCTTGCAGAACTGATAGCGGTAATCGGGTTGCTCATCAGGTCGCGCGCAAGATTGTTAAATACCTCCGCCAGTTCACCCGGTGCGGCATTACCAACCTCTTCCACGTCTGTAAGTGTAAGCTGCAATGGGAATATCATGCTTGCGAATACAGCGACTATGGATGCGATAAGAGTACTCGCCATGTAGAGAATTATAACAGTGCGGAAGCGTTCCCCAAGTCCTTCGCGTGCCTTGGCCACTGATGCTGTTACAAGAACGGCCACAAGCACTGGCGCTATAGCCTTCAATGCTCCTACGAAAAGTGTGCCTAATATTGAAACGCCACTGATACCAGGACATAATATGGCAAGAATGGAACCGATTATGATTCCGCAGGAGATGCGCAGCATAAGGTGTGCACTACACCATGCATTTACAATTACAGACAATACAGATGACATATAATTAGTATAGTTATTTATTCTGTTACTTTTTTGTCATGCGTATTCCTACCTTCATTCCATCCATAGTCTTCATCAGTGATGTTATTGTGGACAGCTGTGGTATCTTAGAGCCTACTCCTTCAAAGAAATCCTTTAGTTTCGTCATGTCCATCACAATGACGAGGGTTCCATTATCAAGTTGTGGGGTTACCTTACATGGTTTGTTCTTGCCCTTGAAGGTCAGTGTGATGTCATTCTTGTCCAAGACATAAGTGCCAGAGGCCACTTTCTTGCCTTTGCGCTGCACATAGAATGTCTTGTCTTCTTCAAACACCATGCACATATTACCATTATTAACACCTATCTTTGTGAGGTGAGCCTGCAACTTGCTTTCTATCTGTCTTGACACCACAGATGCGGTTGCGCTCTTCACTGCATTACCACTTGTGAACATAACCGCAGGTTTCTGGTATACCCATGTCCCTACTATCTGTTTTGATGTCGGGGTCAGCTTGCTTGAAATTATACTTCCAATGGTAGAGAGTACATTTCCGGTACTTCCACCGGTACTGGAGGCTTTGGAAGTCAAACGTCCTAACAAATCACTTAACTGTGCACTGGCGATGTTTGCATTACAGACAAGTGCCAACAATAGTGCAGCCTTTAACAAATACTGTTTCATTGTAATATTTATAATTTAATCATCTTAATCAAAGTACTTCTGCCACCATGTTTGTAAGCAGCACAAATTCCTCATGTGTGAGCTGTTCCGGTCTCCTTGTCATCAGTTCATGCTGGAAGAATTCGGCTGATGGCATATTGTCATTAGCAAACAGCGGTTTCAGACTTACGCGCAACATCTTGCGTCTCTGGTTGAATACCGTCTTCACAATACGGCGGAATAACGGCCAGTCACATCCCAGTGACGTGCGCTGGTTGCGCGTCATCCTTATCACAGCCGACTTTACCTTTGGTGGTGGATTGAACACATCCTCGTCTACTGTAAACAGATATTCAGTGTCATACCATGCCTGTATCAGTACAGACAGTATGCCGTATGTCTTATTTCCTGGAGATGCGGCTATGCGCAAGGCCACTTCCCGCTGTATCATTCCCGTGCAGCATGGTATAAGTTCCTTGTTGTCAAGCATCTTGAAGAATATCTGTGACGATATGTCGTATGGATAGTTTCCTGTAAGCACAAACTGTCTGCCGTCAAACACCTCATTAAGGTCCATGCGCAGAAAGTCATCACCAATAATTCCACCCTGTAATCTTGGAAATGCTTCCTGAAGATAAGCTACAGACTCTCTGTCTATCTCCACACATTTAAATTCCCTGTCCTTAGGATACAGAAACTGTGTCATAACACCCATGCCTGGCCCAATTTCCAATACGGGTATATCCGGATAGGCATCAACGGTATCTGCAATGCGTCGGGCAATGCCAAGGTCGGTGAGAAAGTGCTGGCCAAGATTCTTCTTTGGGCGTACCTGTTTCATTGTTTTTGTTTATACTAAAGTTTTGTATTGCAAAAAATCTTGGCAAAGGTACAACTTATTTGTGAAAAAACATCATAGTTTCTGAAAAAAACAATGCTTTGTTTGGTTATTTCGACTAATTGCAGTAATTTTGCGTTTAATTTTTCATTGATTTTCAATCAAATTGACACTTAGAGTACTTTTATCTCTTAATGAAACATTATATTAGAAAAACCGCTAATGTGCTGCTCTCCTTAATCTTAGGTGGCGCAATATTATACTGGATGTACCGCGGTTTTGACATACATACATTAAAGGAAGTGTTGCATAAGGATGTGAACTGGTGGTGGATGCTCGCTTCTTTTCCTTTTGGCATTATGGCACAGGTGTTCAGAGGCTGGCGATGGAAGCTGTCGTTAGAGCCACTTGACGAGAAACCACGCACTGCCACGTGTGTTAATTCTATATTCATTTCCTACGCCGCATCACTTCTGATACCACGCATTGGCGAGTTCACACGCTGTGGTGTGCTTGCCAAAAAGGAAGGAACAAATTTCGCCAAGGCTTTAGGTACAGTGGTCACGGAGCGTGCGGTGGACTCTTTCATCATACTTATAATCACAGCATTGGTCCTTCTGATGCAGATGCCAGTCTTCATTACTTTCTTTACAAAGACAGGCACACGTCTTGACAATCTTACCAGTATATTCGGGATGTTTACTGCTACAGGCTATACTGTCACCCTTATCTGTGGAATAGCCACCCTTATTTGTTTTTATATATTCCGTAAGAAGCTGGCATTTTACGATAGGGTCAAGGCTACAGCGTGCGGTCTTCGTGATGGCGTCATGTCACTGCGTAATGTAAGTAATATACCCCTGTTTCTGTTTTACAGCATAGCTATATGGGCATCCTATTTTCTGCATTATTATCTTACATTCTTCTGTTTCGAGGATACCTCCAATCTTGGTATGACCTGTGCTTTGGTTACATTCATTGTCGGTACCATTGCAGTACTTGTACCAACCCCTAACGGTGCTGGTTCATGGCATTTCGCAGTAAAGACAATGCTGATACTTTATGGCGTGGCAGACACGTCGGCTCTGTATTTTGTACTTGTGGTACACAGTGTGCAGACCCTGCTTGTTGCCTTGCTTGGCATATTGGGATGGATCAGCATGACAGTCACACCGGCCATGGAAAGCATGACCAATGAACAGGGCCATATTTCAGAATGATATGTTAAAAGACTCTTTTGCAATAGCGATAACACTTATACCTTGTATTGTCTTTGCACAGAATGACGAACGTACAATGACCTCCAGTCTTGAAGGATTGGAGGTTGTGTCACGCCGCACATACTCGGACGTGATACCGTCACAAAGCCTTGGAGGGGAGCAGCTGCAGAGACTCAACTCTCTTAGCATAGCTGACGCATTGCGATATTTCTCTGGTATGCAGATAAAGGACTATGGTGGAGTGGGAGGTGTCAAGACAGTGAACATACGTTCCATGGGTTCTCAGCATTTAGGAATATATTATGATGGCATAGAGCTCGGCAATGCGCAAAACGGGCAGATAGACCTTGGACAGTTCTCACTGGATAATATAGAGGAAGTGTCCCTGTATAATGGGCAGAAAAGCTCTCTGATGCAAACGGCCTCTGACTACGGTAATGCAGGCAGTGTGTACATACGTACCCGTCAACCGCGGTTTGCGGTGGGTGAGACGCGGCATATCAAGGGCAAGGTGAAATACGGACTGAGCAATATGCTGCACCTTGGAGTGCTGTACGAACAGCGCATTACCCGTGACATCAGCGCGTCTCTGTCGCTTGGCACAGTCACCTCGGATGGCAAGTACAGGTTCAGATATTCCCGACAGAATGTGGACGGTTCCACGGCATACGACACAACGGCCGTGAGACAGAATGGTGACATACAGTCGGTGCGTGTAGAGGGCAATATATACGGAGTGATAAACCGTGGCGCTTGGAACTTCAAGGCATACACATATCAGTCCAACAGGGGCATCCCCGGTGCCATAGTGAATAACGTATGGCGCAGAGAGGAGAGGCAGGTTGACTCAAACACCTTCTTCCAAGGCTCCTTTCAGATGGATGTCACACACTCTTACAGCTTCCGTGTGATGTCAAAGTACGCCAACTATTATACGCACTATCAGAACAAGGATACCACAACAATGCTGGTTGACAACAAATACCGTCAGCAGGAAGCGTATCTCAGCACGTCGCACGCGCTGCAGCTCCTGCCATGGCTTAGTGCCTCTGCGGCATACGATGTGCGTTACTCTACCTTGACAGCAGACACATACACCTGTCCCGAACCTTTCCGCTGGTCGCACATGGTGAGCTTTGCACTGGCAGGTACAATGAAACGCTTCTCCACACAGGCGTCAATGCTCTATACATACGCCAAGGATGACGGCACAACAGCTCCAAATGGAGCCGCTCCCGTTGGCATGGGCATGAAGGTTTCACGCTTCACACCGGCCCTGTTCGTTAACTATTATCCGCTGTCCACACGTTCTTTCTCCATCAGGGGATATGTCAAGAACAGCTTCAGGATGCCTACGTTCAATGATTTGTACTATGCGGACATGGGCAGCTCGAACCTTTTGCCGGAGAAGGCGGTGCAGTATGACCTTGGAATGCTGTTTGACAAGCATTACAAAGGGATAATAAGCAGTCTGCATATACAGGCGGACGGGTATTATAATACTGTAAGCAATAAGATAATAGCATACCCCAAAGGCCAGCAGTTCAGATGGACCATGCTGAATTTAGGCAAGGTGCACATCACAGGCGCTGACATTGAGGCTGCCATTAGGGCCAGTGTCCGCAGGGTTGACATAGGAATGCGTCTGCAATACACTTATCAGAAGGCGATAGATGTAACCAACAGCGACAACTCCTTTTACAAACACCAGATACCATATATCCCTCTGCACAGTGGTTCAGCTACTGCCGACATTACCTGGAAGGGACTTACCGTGACGTATTCATTCATATATACGGGTGAGCGGTACTCCCAACAGGAGAACATTGCATACAACCGTCTGCAGCCATGGTATACATCTGATATGTCATTGTCCTACCGTATGCCTGTAGGAAAGACCATGCTGCGTACCACTCTTGAGGTAAACAATATGTTCTCGCAGGATTATGATGTAATACTAAACTACCCAATGCCGCAGCGTAACTTCGCTGTCAGCGTGGATATGGAAATATAAAGGAACACTAAAGATTATGATTAGAAGCAAGCTGTTATATATACTGACGCTGGCTGCGGTTGTGATACAGTCATGCCGTAGCGACGAACAGGTAGTGAATGTTGAGGACTCAATCATAACAGACAGTCCCTCATCAGTCACAGACGCTGGAAATGCACGTGGAATGTATCTGCTGTGCGAGGGGAATATGGGCTCCAACAAGGCGACTATTGATTACCTTGACCTGTCAAACCCTGACGGCAAGGTGCACTATCAGCGTAATATCTTCGCATCACGTAACCCCACTGCCGTCAAGGAACTGGGCGATGTGGGCAATGATATACAAATATATGGTTCACGGTTATGGATTGCTGTCAACTGTTCTAATAAGGTTGAGGTATGCACATCCGACTCCTGTCACCGTATAGGACAGGTTAATATCCCGAATTGCCGGTACGTCGCATTTGCCGGACGGTACGCGTACATATCATCATACGCAGGTCCTGTAACCATGGGCTCTGTGCAGCAGGGACGCGTATACAAGGTTGACACCCTGACATTGGAAAAGGTTGACTCCGTCACTGTGGGGCGTCAGCCGGAAGAGATGGCTGTCATAGGTGGCAAACTGTATGTTGCAAACTCCGGTGGATACACTCCCGACAACTACGACCGCACACTAAGTGTCATTGACCTTAATACCTTTGTGGAGGAAAGAAGGATAGATGTGGATGTCAATCTGCATCGCGTAAGGAAAGACCGCTATAACCAGCTGTGGGTGACAAGCCGTGGTGACAACGGCGGTAGGGCCTCATGCCTGTATTATCTCACCGTGGGTGCGGACGGCATCATGCACGTTGAGGGAAAGATAGACACACCCGTAAGCGAGATGTGCATAGTGGGTGACACCTTATATTATATAGGTACGCAATATAACAACGGTGTGCAGAGCGGCAATACAGGCATGGGACTGATAGACATACGCCGTCATGAGCCGATAAGCACAACGATGTTCCGTGCACCGGAGATAGCAGCAATGGAACTGCCATACGGTATTGCGGTCAATCCCGATACAAAGAGCTTCTTTCTGATGGATGCCAAGAACTATGTTTCATCTGGAGAATTGCTCCATTTTCATCCTGATGGCACCCTTGCATGGCGCCAGTGGACAGGTGACATACCCTCGCGCGCTGTCTTTGTGTCTAAAGGTTATGCTGACAACACACCCGTAGAGCCGCCGCATACAGGCAATAGTCCGTGGATAGAGGCTGTAGACGAGTATGTGCCTGCACCGGGACAGTTTGTCAATATGCTTCCAAAATACGATAGTGGGGATGATGCCTCTGCCATGATTAGAAAGTGTACCGAGTATATAGCAGGCGAGGCAGGCCGGCTGGTTACCCTTGGCGGCTTTGGCGGTTACATTACATTCCACTTCGACCATCCTGTTATGAATGTCCCGGGAGAATATGATTTGCAGATTTTTGGTAATGCACACAGTGACGGCAGCGAGCCCGGCATAGTGATGGTGTCACAGGATACGAACGGTAACGGGCTGCCCGACGATAGCTGGTACGAGCTGTCTGGCTCTGCAGATATAGACAGTGTAGGCAAGGTGATGTATGGATACGAGATAACATACAGGTATGTCCCGATGAGTAATGTACCATGGACTGACAACATGGGTAACAGTGGCGCGATAGAACGGAACACATTCCATTCTCAGGAGTATTTTCCGCTATGGCGGACGGGCACAGATGGCGGCATGATGACGTTCAAAGGCACACGTCTGCCCGATAATGCCCACAAGAAGTCCGGTAATGCTTCCCTTTGGACACTTGTCCCTATGCGTTACGGTTATGTTGACAACCTGTCCAATGCCGATGCTGACGGCTGCTCCTTTAACATTGACTGGGCGGTAGACCCTGTGACACGGCAGCACGTAAGGCTTGACAAGATAGACTTTGTGCGTGTATACAGCGCCATGAACCAGCAGTGCGGATGGATCGGCGAGACATCAACGGAGATACAGGGAGCGAGGGATCTGCATAAGTAATGTAGTTAATACCTGTGTGAAGTACGAACAGAACAACAGACACATTATGTATAAAGAGACAGCATTCCATACAAAGCCGGGCAGACCGTATAATTCAATAGACCACCTGCGTTGTGTCCTGATAATGATGGTGATATTAATCCACACGGTGAATTTCGGCAACCTGTATCCGGAAGTCAAGGACTGCATAAACTTTTTCTTTATGCCCGCCTTTTTTCTTATTACGGGTTATCTTGTCAATATAAATAAGTTGTTGGAAGAAAGCGGTGCATTTATAAAGTATATAGCAAGGATAGCCCTGCCGTATACCATTATGGTATTAGGTTACTCCATCCTGTCATTGTATCTCCCTGTAAGGGATGGCATCACGGACAGTAGTCCGGCTACCCTTGCAAAGGTCCTGTTCGTAACATCAATCGGCCCATACTGGTTTCTGCATACAATGATGGTATGCGGCACTCTATATTACACCGCCTTCCGTCTCCTTATGAAATACAGTCTTGGAGCGCGTTGCATCCTGTTTGGCTCATTGCTGCTCATAGTGGCATTATACACTCCTTTGTTATCCATGAGAAGTGCGGCGTTTTACTTTGCAGGTGTAAGCATAAGGCTTTTTCATGGTAATCTGACCGGCCTGATAGTTCCCAGATATGGGGGGGCAATACCTTTTCTACTCTTGGCTCTATCACCTGACTATACAAAATATGGTGATTTGTCTGTCGCCATATTGTCCATCAGCTTCATCAGCTTTGTGTCTGCGCTGTGTAACCGTCTGCCGTCCATGCCGTCAGAGGTCGTTGGCTACATAGGCCGAAACACATTCCCCATTTATCTGTTTCATCCCATCTTCACGATGGCGGCAAAGTTCATGCTGTCCTTATTCAGTTTTGACCCGACGGGACTGCTGCACGTGTCCGCAACCATTCTGTTGGGCATCGCAGGTAGTCTGCTTATAGCAAAGTTTCTTGACAAGACAGCCCTGTCATACTGCTTTGGCAGGAGGTATATGTTGCGGTAGTGCAAATGGGTGAGCAGTTTTACAGTGAAAGTTGGGCATTCTTTTAGGAGATGTTTACAAGTCTTGCTGGTTAGATTTTGTTGCGTATACGCAATAAAATCTAACTTTTTGCATTTTTGTTGTGTATACGCAACAAAATTATGAGGGTATTACCCATATTCATTTGCGCAAGTTTTTAAAGGACGGATTTAGTTGACGGAGCGCCTTTTTACTTCAAAACAAAATGTTAATTCTATACGCGTCCAAATGTTAAAGTTTCCTTAATGTTGGCGGTAGGGGTGTGGTAAACTGTAATATGTAACGTAAGGTTGCCAGTTTTGTGTGGTTTCCGACTGCAATATGATAGCTTTTGGGATGCAATCTCTATCTGATTACTGTGCAATCACTATGCTTTTGCGGTGCAATATGATAGTGATTGTTGCGGAATGGCACTTTTGTTGAAAAAGCAGAAAATACGCATCGCGTTTTTGCCACCTTACGGGCGCTCTGAGAGCGTCATGCCTTTTCTGGCATATCTGTCCACGGGACTCGTTTTAACACGGCAGAATGAGTTTTCTGTAAAAAGGATAATTGGGTGGTATGTATTAAAGAGTGAATTAATGATAATAATTAAAATAAAAGTTGTGTAGATGGATTGATATTGTTAACTTTGCACTTGATAAGAAATATTTATAATAACAGATTGCAGATGAAAAGTAATATTGTTGTTTCATTGATAATGATGCTCTGTCTCACAGCGTGTGCACAGCAGCAGAAAAAGGTTGGCTTTGTGGTGAACGGTACTACTATGGCCGGAGTGGATAAGGTGACAGTTACGGACATTAGTAACGCTAAGCCCCTTGGTGCGGTGGCTGTCAGTGGCAATAAGTTCCGCTATGAGCTGAACGATGCCAGTGCCAAGGTGTTGAGACTGGATATAGGTCAGGGCGCTCATTGTTATGTCATGACTGACGGGGACAGTGTCATGGTTGACTTCGTTACAGGTAAAGTGGCCGGTACTCCGCTTACAGACAGGCTTAATAAGGTGATGCTTCCTCTCCGTGATTATGAGAAGAAGGTGGCGCGGATGAGAAATGTGGCTGCCACTGCATCCAATGAAGAGCAGAAGGTGTCTGCACAGAAGAGCAGGAGGGAGAACAGCCGTATGCTGAAGGAGGCTGTGCCTAAGGCGATAGAGAGTAATAGGGACAATGTTATCTCTACTATTCTTGTGTTGGATTATTTTGATAATCTCGACTTTAATGTCCTGGCAGGTTATGTGGACAGCAAGGCTCCTTTCCTGAACCATCCGGTTCTGCGTGGCATAGACCAGTATGTGAATATGCAGAAGCCATCACAGGCATGGGTGGGCAAGAGGTTTAAGGATGTGAGTGCCAACACGCCAGAGGGGCAGAAGCATTCGTTACACGAGTATATAGGCGGCAAGTCTGCGCCGGGGAAAAAGAATTACGTGCTTGTGGACTTCTGGGCCAGTTGGTGCAGGCCATGTATGCAGGAGATGCCTAATGTGAAGTCATGCTGGGAACGCTACAAGGCTAAGGGCTTCAAGGTAGTGGGCATATCGCTGGACAGTGACCGTTCCGCATGGACAAATGCCATCTCTGCCGGTGGGTATAACTGGGTTCAGTTGTCAGACTTGCGTGGCTTTGACAGTCCTGCGGCTGCGGTATATGATGTAAAGTCCATACCATGGAACTTCCTGTGTGATGAAAACGGCACGATTATGGCGGTAGGGCTGCGCGACAGGCATCTTGCTGCCATGCTGGAGGATATATATGAGTAGCGAATGACAGTCAGAATATAGGCGGATAGTTAAAGTGAAACGGCCCTATCCATCATTGTAAATATGGTGGGTGGGGCCGTTTCACGGAATATTACCGCATAGAATAAGGTTATGAGAAGTTTATGGTTATAAGAAAGTTGTGCGAGAAGGATATGCCGGCGGTAATGTCCATTTGGCTGACAGCTAATGTGCAGGCCCATGATTTCATTCCCAAAAGTTATTGGGAGGGGAACAGTGACAATGTCAGTTGTTTGATACGGCAGTCAGAGGTGTATGTTTATGAGAGTGATGGTGAGGTTATTGGTTTTGTGGGACTTTGTGACAATTATATAGCGGGTCTCTTTGTCGAGCCGCATTCCCAGTCCTGTGGGGTGGGGAAGAGGCTGCTTGATTATGTGAAAAGTGTAAAGAGGGAATTGTCCCTGCACGTGTATCGTGACAATGTACGTGCTGTGAGGTTCTATAAACGGGAGGGGTTCACCGTGATGTCTGACGGTGTTGACGGGAATACCGGTGCGGAGGAGATGCTTATGGAATGGAAACGGTGATGGAACGCTTTGGCTGTGTATGACAATCGGGCTTACTTCCCACTCTGGGAGGTAAGCCCGACAAAATTTATATCTATGCCCTTTATTCCTGTGTGGCCTTGATCTTCTGTTTCAGCAGTTCCAGCTCATCGCGCAGCTTGTCTGCCTTGCGGTTCATCTCGTCGATGAGTGAGTTGCCCTTCTTGCTGCTTGCGGACAGGAAGTTCAGGTTGTTCTCATAGTTAGCCAGCTCCTGTTTCATGGCCTCATATCTGCGTTGCAGCCTCTGTCTTTCAGAGTCTACGGCTCCTGCTCCACGCTTTGCCACTTCCTTCATGTCCTGACGGAAGTTGTTCAGCCTGCGGTCCGCACGGCTCTTGTTCAGCTTCTTGTACAGAATGTCGAGCACCTCATGGTACGCGCCGTATATCTTGTCTTTCTCCTTGAACGGTACATGGCCGATGGAGTTGTACTCATCGCTGAGTGCCTGTATTCTTTGGCGCAGGTCATCAGTCTCCTCCTCGCACAGAGCCTTTAGGCGTTCTATCACGTCCAGCTTCTTGTTCATGTTCTCCTGCTGCTCGTTTCGCTCTCCTGCCGTGGCGGCATTCCTTGCCTCGAAGAACTTGTTGCAGGCTGTAAGGAAATCATTCCATAGTATGTCCCCCGTCTTGCGTGGCACCATGCCTATGGTCTTCCACTTCTTCTGCAGCTGTACCAGCTTGTCTGCGGTCTGCTTCCACTCTGTGCTGTCCTGCAGGGCCTGTGCCTGACGCACCAACTCCTCCTTCTGCTCTATATCCTCCTGGAAACGGTTCCTTAACTCTGCGAAGTATTCTTTCTTAGCTGTGTAGAACTGATCGCAGGCTGTACGGAAGCGCTCGAAAATCTTAGTGTTCATGGCTTTCGGTGTGAACCCTATGGTTTTCCATTCGGCCTGCAGCTCTATTATCTCCTTGCTCTTGGCGTCCCAGTCCGCGGCCGTCTTGCATTCTGCGGTGGAAATCATCTCAACCTTGTCGCAGAGTTCCGTCTTGCGCTCCAGGTTCTTCTCCTGTTCCTGTCTGATGGCCTCAAAGTGTGCGGCGTGCTTGCGGTTGATGATGGTGCTGGCCTGCTTGAAGCGTGCCCATATCTGCTCGCGCAGCTCCTTTGTCACAGGTCCAATCTCGCGGTACTGATTGTGCAGTTCCTGCAGTTTTGCCGATGCGCTTATTATGTCCTCTTCCTCTGCCAGTTTCTCAGCGGCCTCGCATAGGGCAGTCTTCATTTCAAGATTCTTCTTGAAATCGTACTCTCTGGCCTCGAAGTTCATCTTTATGAGGTCATAGAACTGCTCCAAAGCCAGTTTGTATGAGTTCCACAGCTCTGTGGCCTTCTCTGCCGGAACCGCCTTTATCTCACGCCATTCCTGCTGCAGCTGCTTTACCTCATTGAACGCGTTCGCCGCCTCGTCGGGTGTGGTTGTCAGCGTCTTGATACGCTCCAGTATCTCCTGTTTGCGCTTTAGGTTCTGCTGCTTCTCCTCCTCCAGTTGCATGAAGGCCTTCTGGCGGCGTTCCTTTATCGTGTTCATCTCTGTCTTGAAGGTCTCCTCGGCTGGGTCCTGCTGCATAACGTACTGCATAGGGTCTCCTCCCTCGTCGAGATAAGCCTTCTGCGCAGCCTCCCGTTCATTGTTGAGCAGCCTGTAAAAGACAGTTTTCAGATAGTCCAATTCTGTTCTTGTAGGTTCTTCCTCGCCCTGTGAGAGTTCTTTCACGCGGGCCACCACCTCCTCCTTGGAGGTGTAGAGGCGCTTCTCCTGTGCCGCTTCCTGCGGCTGCTGCGCCATTTCTTGAGAGTCCATCATTCTTTTTTGTGTTAATGATTCGATGATCTTAAACGTAACATACGTTTAATCCAAATGGTTGGGGCTATATACGGCTTTGCCGTGTTTTGCGTACAAAAGTACTTAAAAGAATTCACATACACAAAACATTTTATGAAAAAAATAACACTTCTGTCTATTTTTTCGTTTAAAAGCAGTACCTTTGCACATTATTCGGTTCATTATATGTACAAAAAGATACTTCGTTTGGCCGTTCCGTCAATCGTGTCAAACATCACCGTTCCTCTTCTCGGCCTTGTTGACGTGGCCATTACGGGCCACATGGGCGACGCGCGCTATATGGCAGCCATCGCTGTAGGCTCCATGATTTTCAATATCATATACTGGCTTTTCGCCTTCCTGCGTTTCGGCACGGGCGGCATGACGGCGCAAAGCTATGGCGAGGCTACGGCCGCAGGGGCAGGGGATGGCGCTTACCGTGAGTGCTGCCACATCCTTCTGCGCGCCCAACTGACGTGTCTTGCCATGGCTGCGCTGCTGGTTCTGCTGCAACAGCCCCTGTTCAGCCTGGCCGTGTGGTTCATAGAGCCCGAGGCGGCGCTGGTACCTGTCATACATACATATTTTAATATATGTATCTGGGGCACACTGCCGTCGCTTGCGCTCTACGCCTTCACTGGCTGGTTCGTGGGAATGCAGAACACCACCCTGACGATGGTTATATCCATCACCCAGAACGTTGTTAACATCTGCCTGTCATGCCTCTTTGTCTATTGTCTCGGTATGAACATCGAGGGCGTGGCCTATGGCACCCTGCTGGCCCAGTGGAGTGGGGCCTTGATGGCCTTGGCTATGCTGCGTCTCAGGTATAGGGCGCTGTGGCGCGGAGTCAGTGTCAGGGGGGCGGTGCGTCTTGAGCAGATGAGGCGCTTCTTCAGCGTCAACCGCACCCTGTTCTACCGCACTCTGTTCCTTGTTGCAGTGAATCTCTATTTCATAGTCGCCGGCGCCAGGGAGGGGGCGGTCATCCTTGCGGTCAATTCCGTTCTGATGCAGCTTTTCATACTGTACACCTACGTCATGGACGGCTTCTCCTTTGCTGCGGAGGCGTTGTGCGGCCGTTATTACGGCGCTGCCGACGGGCGTAACTTCTATTCCGCCATCCGTGGAGTGTGGGTGTGCGGACTGGCTTTGACAGCCGTCTATACGGTGCTGTACGCCTTCGGGGGCGGAGCGTTCCTCGCCTTGCTGACGGACGATGCCGTGATACGCCTTGCCGCCGCGGACTATATGCCGTGGGCGATAGCCATCCCGTTCTGCGGCATCGCCGCCTTTGTGTGGGATGGCGTGTTTATTGGTGTAACAAACACCATGGGTATGCTGTGGGGAACATTCTGCGGTGCCGTGGCGTTCTTTGCTATTTACCTCGCCCTTCACCCCTATTGCGGAAACCATGCTCTGTGGCTGGCCTTTAACGCATACCTCCTAATGAGGGGCATAGCGCAGCAGATTATCTACATCCGTATGCGCGGAAAGCTGTTCCCGTTATATAATCAATAAGGAATGAAACAGAATATATGACAACTACAACCAAACTGATGGCAGGCGTGCTGCTTGCCGCTGTGATTTTACTTATGGGCAACTGCACGACAGATGCCAGTCCTATGGAGGAACAGGTGGAGCCTGTGCCTGCTGACAGTATCATGAGTGTGGCGCTGCAGCCGGCGTCGCCTCTGAACGAGAATGCGCGACAGCTGATTCTGTTGAGACGCGACGCGTATACCGTGCTCTATAATCCGGCCACCAGGCTGCCCGTCTGGGTGGCGTGGCGGCTGACGGCGGACCATACGGACGGGCCGTTCTCGCGCGACGGGCTGAAGTTTGCGGAGGATAAGGACGTGCCTGTGCCGCGGGCCACGAATGATGACTACCGGAACAGCGGCTATGACCGCGGGCATATGTGCCCCTCGGGCGACAACAAGTGGAGCGAGCTGGCGCAGGTGCAGTCTTTTCTCTACACCAACTGCTGTCCGCAGGTGCGCAGCCTCAATTCCGGAGACTGGAATGAGCTTGAGAAACGCTGCCGCCAATGGGCGCAACAGTACGGCGAACTGTATATAGTCTGCGGGCCGCTGTTTCTGAACAGAAGGCACAAGACGATTGGGCGGAATGAGGTCGTGGTGCCCGAGGCGTTCTTTAAGGTAATCCTGTGCATGGCCGGCACGCCCAAGGCCATCGGCTTTGTGTACAGAAACGAGCAGTGCAACAATGACATGGCCTCATACGTGAACAGCGTGGACGATGTGGAGCGCCTCACGGGGCTTGATTTCTACACGGGATTGCCCGACGATGTGGAGCGGAAGGTGGAGGCCGTAGTGTCCTTTCATGACTGGGGAATTGTAAGATGACGGAAATCAAAGTGTCACGAAAAGGCCCATTTTTGTGACACTTTGATTTTTCGCACTCGCGGAGAATCGCGTATTTGAAAATCTTTTCCCGTCGGTTTTGTACAGCGCATTCTCCGCAGCCATAAATGGGGCGTTTGAGTGTGGCGATGGCGTATGTACTTCCCTGAATGCCCCACAGTCTGCTGCGGATGATGCTTTTTCTGAAAAAGACGTTAGAGTTTTTCCTGCGGAGCGTAGATTTTTTCCTGCGGACGTTAGATTTTTTCCTGCGGACGTTAGATTTTTTTCTAAAGGCCATGGATTTTATGCGAAAAGACGGCCTTTTCCATGTCAAAATGCGCTGCACAGGACGCTGAAAATAGCGTTTCCGGCCATTCTCTGGCGCGCTTTTTTGTGAAAATAAGGCGAAAAGAGGAGCGTCTGTGGTGTTCTTCTGTCATAAATACGGCACAAAAACACAGTAGGTCCCACATTCCCCGACCTCAAAGCAGCCGCAAAACGGCGTATTTCTCTCTAAAACGCACTCTCAGGCCGACAGTCCCGAAAAATCAAATCGTCACGAAAAAGGCCTTTTTTGTGACACTTTGTCAAAAAGCGCATCACGGCCGCAGGAAAGGTTTTCCAAAAGGAAAAGGCCGTGGCGCACCCCGTCGTCCCTGCCGCGGCCGCTAAGTGGATGCGTGGGCAGAAACGTATTTATTATAACGTACATTTATAACTAACCTGACTTATTATGAAGAAAATCATTTTATTGTCGCTGCTTCTGCTGTCCTCGGCCGCCTATCTGGCCGCCGTGGCGTCGCCGCTTGACGGCGCGCAGTGGATAAGCGCGCCGAATGGTGCCGCGAATGCCGCCATGCCGATATTCCGCAAGGTGGTGACGGTTGAGAACAAGACGGTCAAGAAGGCCACGCTGTACGCCAGTGCCTTAGGAGTGTATGACATTCTGCTGAAGGGCATCGCCCTGACACCCGAGTCGGAGCTGAAACCCGAATGGACGGACTACCGCAAGGAGGTGCAGTATCAGAAATTCTGCCTTGACGGCGTTCCCGAACGCGTGTACCATGACGGCCTTACCATTGCCGCGCAGGTCAGCAACGGATGGTGGGCCGGCCCCATCAGCCGCGGCATCTATGGCAAGGATGTGCAGAAGGCCTTTATCTGCAGGCTTGTCCTGGAGTATGCGGACGGCACCACGGCGGAGTGCGTGACCGACACCACGTGGGAATGCACCACCGACGGCCCTCTGATGCTGGGCGACATATACAACGGTGAGACGTATGACGCGCGGCGCGCCTCACTTGCGGAGTGCCTCGCCGGCGATGGGGGATTCCTGTGGCGCAGAGCCTGCGTGAACACCGACGCAAAGGGACGGCTTATTGCGGAGACAGCGCCCCCCGTGAGGGTGCGCGACAGGAAACTGTGGCGTTCTCCGCAGTCCATCACCATATATAAAGGTAGCGTGAGCACGGGCACGACACACGGCAGCATCAATGTTGTGGACACTCTGGCGCCCCCGTTCTTCTCAAAGCCGCTGCGGCTCAAGGCCGGAGAGACCCTGCTTGTGGATTTCGGGCAGAACATGGTGGGATGGATAGACATGGCGGCACAGGGCGACAGGGGCACGGTCATGACGTGGCGCTTTGGAGAGATGCTGAACTTCAACGGCGATGAGGGCAGGCTCGACAAGGGACCCGGCGGCAGCCTGTGGACTTACAACCTGCGCACGGCGCGCGCCACATTCGAGTATGTCATGCGTGGCGGCGGTGTGGAGCGCTATCATCCGCGCCATACGTTCTTCGGTTTCCGCTATGCGGAGCTTACAGCCACGGCGGACGTTACCCTTGACAGCCTCGTGGCGCAGGTGGTGGGCACGGATTTGACGGAGTGGGGCAGCTTCGAGTGCTCCAATACCGACATAAACCGCCTGTACAGCAACACCTGGTGGAGCCAGAGGGGCAACTTCCTGAGCATACCGACGGACTGTCCGCAGCGTGACGAGCGCCTTGGATGGACGGGAGACACGCATATCTTCTCGCTGACCGCGCTATATAACTCTGACGCGGCGGCCTTCTACCGCAAATGGATGGGCGACATGAGGGCCAGCCAGCGCGCTGACGGGGCGTATCCCGAGACCGCGCCGTTCTGCAATATGTGGGGATACGGCACATCCGCGTGGGGCGATGCGGGAATCATAGTGCCGTGGAACGTGTATGTGATGACTGGAGACGAAAGCATCATCCGCGAGAACTGGAACTCCATGACACGGTGGATAGATTTCTGCAAGGCGCAGAAGGAAGGGCCGTGGACGCACATCGGAGCGGAGCCCAAGACGGGCGACTGGCTTGCGTACAAGCTGGTGGAGGGCCGCTATGTGTCCTACGCCTACTTCGCCCACTCTGCAATGCTGATGCACAAGATGGCCTCCGTGCTCGGCAGGACCGCCGAGGCCGGGGAATACCTACGCCTGTGGCGCGAGATAAAGGACGAGTTCCAGCGCCGCTATGTCACGGACGGCGAGATAAACACGGGCAGGGACACGCAGACGGCATATCTGCTTGCGCTGCATTTCAATCTGCTTGACGAGGGCCAGAGACCAAAGGCCATGGAGGCGCTAAGGAGGAACATAGAGGATAATGGCTACAAGCTGTCCACTGGATTCGTGGGCACGGGCATACTGATGCAGACACTGACGGAGTGCGGCATGACGGACATGGCCTACAGGCTGCTGTTGCAGCGCGAGAACCCCTCATGGCTGTACAGCATAGACCAGGGAGCCACCACGATATGGGAGCGTTGGGACAGCTATACGCGCGAGCGCGGCTTCCACAAGCATCCGTGGAACATGAATTCGTTCAACCATTACAGCTACGGGGCGGTGGTGGAATGGTTCTACTCCACCATCCTCGGCATACGCGCCGACGAGAACAGCCCCGGCTTCAGGCATTTCTATCTCGCTCCGCAGCCCGGCGGCGGGATGACGTTCGCGCGCGGCGGCACCATGACACCTTACGGACCCGTGAGCGCGGAATGGCAGAAAAGGAAGAAGGGCGGATATGATTACACCGTAGTAGTGCCGAAGGGCACCACGGCGACGTTCCAGTACGGTGCGGAGAAAAGGCTACTGAAGTCAGGCAGGCATAAGATAAGGTTACAGTAAAGGAAAATCCCGGACTGCGTCATGCGGTTCGGGATTTTATAATAATGTATATTATGACCGGAGCGCCGAATATCGGCGTGACGGCATTGAGTGGAATGACCGTGTCGGTGGGTGTGACGCAGATAATGTTGCACAGCAGCGCCAGGCAGGCTCCGCACAGCATGGTGGTTGGCAGGAGCACCGTGTGGCTGGACGCGCCGGTTATCAGCCGCGCGATGTGCGGCACGGCGAGGCCGAGAAAGGCCACAGGGCCGCAGCAGGCCGTGCAGGCCGCGGTGAGCAGGCCCGTGGCAAGGAGCAGCAGACGGTGCGTCCGGCGTATGTTCACGCCGAGGTTCTGCGCGTAGTCGTCGCCAAGCAGCAGCGCGTTGAGCGGCTTGGTGAGCAGGATGGCGATGCACAGCCCCGTGAGGCAGATGGCTGCGAACCATGGCAGCTGCCGCAGGGTCACGTCGCTGAAGCTTCCCATTCCCCACATCACGTAGCTCTGTATGTTCTCCGCGTCTGCAAAGAAGTTCAGAAGGGAGACGACGGAGGAGGTGAGGTAGCTGACCATGAGGCCCGTGATGAGCAGCATCAGACGGTTGCCAAGGATGCCTGTGAACGAGAGCAGCAGCGCTATGACCGCCATCGCGCCGATGAAAGCCCCGGCCATCACTGCCACAATGCCGCCTGCCTGCATCGTCTCGCCGCCGTATGAGCCGCCCACCGCTATCACTCCGCCGCAGAGCAGCATCACTATGGCCGCTCCGAGGCTGGCGCCGCTGGTGATGCCGAGGATGGAGGGGCCGGCGAGCGGATTGCGGAAGGACGTCTGCAGCAGCAGGCCCGCTGTGGACAGGCTTGCGCCGCACAGAATGGCGGTCACGGTCTGCGGCAGGCGCGACTCTGTCACGATGTATCCCCAGCTGGGCTGCGCCACCTCCATGCCCGCAAGGGCGCGCGCCACCTCTGTGGCAGGGATGCTGACGGGGCCGAACAGGATGCTGCACGCCGCCAGAAGCAGCGTCAGCGGTATGAGTGCCAGTGTGAGCTTTCCCATCATTTACGTTGTCTTATTTCAGTTTATGGTAATACTTCCGGTCCTTTTTTGCATGAATTTCCGGGTGCAGTATGCTGATGTACTCCTCTAATAATATGTCGGGGTGGAAGGGAGTGGCCTCATAGAACAGTGAGGTCGTCAGGTTGCAGCCGTAAACCTCGCCGTCCCTGTACGCCTTTATGTGTCTGTTTGCCGGCCATGCCTCTCCCAGTTCCGTCAGCGTCATGTCTTTGGGCTGTCCATACTTAATCAGCCACACGTCCGCCTTCTGCGCCATGTCAAACACCTTCTCCGGACTTTGCGGCACGGAACCTGTCGATGCCACGTCCTTGAACAGATAGTTTCCGCCGGCATCCCGTATCAGGGTGCTGACGTAGCTGCGTCCACCTGCCACATACCATGTGCTCCCTGTCTTCATCTCTGTCACCACGGTGGGGTGCTCACTGGGTGTCCGGCGCATTCTGTTGTACCGCTTGCTGATGGCGGCGAAGAGACTGTCCGCCTCGCGCTCTCTGCCGAGCAGCAGGCCGAACAGCTTCATCCATTCCGCGCGCCCCAGCGGCGTGGTCTCCATGTAGTCGGCGCATTCTATTATTGGGATGTGCAGTTTGCCGAGCTTTCCGTATGAGCCGCTGTTCTCGAATGGCGACAGCAGGATGGCGTCGGGCTGCAGATTGATTATCCTCTCTATGTTCGGCGCCATGGAACTGCCGAGGTCCGTTATGCTTCCCTGCTCCACTCCCAGTTGTACCTTGGGCAGGTTGATGAATTGCAGGTCACACACTCCGCGCACGGCGGCGAACGCTCCCAGCTCGTCCGCCAGTCCGCAGTGTACGGAAGAGTATACCGCGGCCCTCTTCAGGGGTATGTACACCACATCGCCCTCGGGCAGGTTGCGCGGCGGCTTGCTGTCTTTGGGGACGAGGACATACCGGTGCAGGATGGCGGCGGAGTCCCATGGGTTCAGTATCTCCACCGTAGTGTAGCCGTCGCCCGTGCGCATCTTCAGCAGCTGCGCGTATTCTAATTCCACGGTTCGCTCCGTATCGTGCGGTGTCTGCCGTACTTTGCCTGTGCAAGAGGACAGCAGACACAGGAGCAGCGGCATAAGGATGCCGCAGAAGTTTTTTGTAGTCATTATGATTTTATAGATTTCTTTCGTGCAAAAGTACAAGAAATAAATGAATATGTCAAATAATTTTAAAGGAAAAATTTTGTGGAATGGAAAATAATACGTAAATTTGTCGGCAAAAAATCAATAAACACATAACGATGATAGAAGTAAAAGAAGTTCTCCAGGACGCGGAGGAGCGTATGGAGATGGCAGCGATGTTTCTCGAGGAGCAGCTCTCGCGCATCCGTGCCGGCCGCGCCAACGTGGCTATCCTTGACGGTATAAAGGTGGAGTCATACGGCATGATGGTGCCTCTGAACCAGGTTGCCAATGTCAGTACGCCCGACGCGCGCACCATAGCCATCAAGCCGTGGGACAAGAAGGCCATACGCAGCATAGAGAAGGCCATCATGGACTCTGAGGTGGGCATCACACCGGACAATAACGGCGAGGTGATACGTCTGGCTATACCGCAGCCTACGGAGGAGCGCCGCCGTGAACTGGCGAAGCAGTGCGGCAAGATTGCGGAGAAGGCGAAGATAGAGGTGCGCAATGTGCGTGGTGACCTGAAGGATAAACTGAAAAAGGCCATAAAGGACGGACTGTCAGAGGACGTGGAGAAGGATGCGGAAGTAAGCCTGCAGAAGACTCACGACAAGTACATAGCACGCCTTGACGCGCTGCTTGAGGAGAAGAATAAGGAGATAATGACTATTTGATGGTTGTGGGTTTTAGGTTTTTGGTTATGGGTTTTAGGCTTTAATGGTTGCCGGTTTTTGGTTGTGGGGCATAGGTTTTAATGGATAGCTTTACCCCACAACCAAAGACCTACAGCCCCAAACCACCCAAAACAACCTCATAACCAAAGACCAAAGACCTACAACCCAAAACCTATAACCCCAAAACCATAAAACTTGACCGGTACAGTAATAAAGAGCACAGGCTCCTGGTACACCGTATTGACGGACGGCGGAGACACGATAGACTGCAAGGTAAAGGGCAACTTCCGCCTGAAGGGCATACGCAGCACTAACCCCGTGGCCGTCGGCGACAGGGTGATTGTTGTCATGGCAGGCGAGAATACCGCCTTTATCACAGAGATAATGGACCGCCGCAACTATATCATACGCAAGTCCACAAATCTGTCGAGACAAAGCCATATCATTGCTGCCAACGTGGATCAGGCCATGCTTATCGTCACTATAAGCCACCCCGAGACGTCCACCACATTCATAGACCGCTTCCTTGCCTCGGCCGAGGCGTACAGAGTGCCCGTGGTTCTGGTGTTCAACAAGACCGATTTGCTGACACCGGAGGAGCGGAACTACCTCGACATGATGCGCACGCTGTATGACACCATAGGCTATGACAGCCTGGCCGTCTCCGCCGTTACAGGAGATGGCATGGACAAGTTGCGTCCCATGCTTGAGGGTAAGGTCACGCTGCTCAGCGGCAACAGCGGAGTGGGGAAGTCCACCATCATCAATGCCCTGATACCCGGGGCGAACCTGCGCACGGCCTGTATCAGCGACGCCCACGATCAGGGCACGCACACCACCACCTTCAGCGAGATGCTCCCCGTGGAGCCTCACGGTTGGATCATAGACACGCCGGGTATCAAGGGCTTCGGCACGTTCGACATGGAGCCGGGGGAGCTGACTGGCTATTTCAGGGAGATATTCCGCTTCTCCAAAGACTGCCGTTTCTCGAACTGCACACATACGCACGAGCCGGGATGCGCGGTGCTTCAGGCCGTGGAGCAGCATTACATATCACTTTCCAGATACCAGAGTTACCTCTCCATGCTTGAGGACAAGGATGATGGGAAGTACCGCACGGGACACTGAACGGGACGCGGCGTTCCATCGAGTATAGGCAAAAACCGGATTGTAAGCAAAACGGCCGTTTTACTTACAATCCGGTTTTCCGTACCCCTCGGAGAATCGTTTATTTGAAAATTATTTCTCCACGGACGCGTACAGCGCATTCTCGTGGATTTTATTAATCCTCTGACAGCCTTATAGTTGCGAAAAATTCTCTTCTGAAGGATATGTAAAAACGCGGTAAAAGCATAGCTTTCACACTGCTATTTGATAGAGATTGCGCTGCAAAAGGATAGAGATAGCACAGTGAAAGCTATCAAATCACTGGGTAAAGGGACAGAGATTGCGTCCGGACACGTGTTTTTGCGGCTTTCATGACGCTGCAAATGGACAGTTTGCTCTCTAAAACGCATGGTGAGGACGGTGCCTCCCAAAATGCGGATTGTAAGTAAAATGCCCTTAAAACTTACGATTTGTAAGTTGATACATATTGCGTTTTGTGAAGTGTGTGGAGGACGTTAGTGTTAAAACCGACTGCATATACAATATTCCCCGTATGCGTGCGTTTATATAATATCGCGCATACACAAGGCGCGCATGAGACAAATCCGTTAGAAAAGCTAAAGACCCGGAAAATGATAGAATATATAAAAGGCCAGCTTGCCGAGATAACACCGGCACAGGTGGTGGTTGAGGCCCACGGAGTGGGATATCTGCTAAACATCAGTATCAATACATTCACAGCTATTCAGGATAAGAAAGAGGTGAGACTCTATGTTCATGAGGTCCTGACGACGGGCGGCCGCGATGACTCCTACACGCTGTACGGCTTCTACAGCAGACAGGAGCGCGAGCTGTACCGTATGCTTATCACCGTAAGTGGTGTGGGCGGCAACACCGCGCGCATGATTTTGAGCGCCATGAGCGCCACGGAGCTGGTGAACGTAATAGCCGCGGGCAATGAGAAGGCGCTGAAAGGCGTGAAGGGCATAGGGCTGAAGACAGCGCAGAGAATCATTGTTGACCTGCGCGACAAGATGGCCGCCAGCGGCATAATCGCGGACATCGCATCGTCAGCATCGCAAGGTGCGGCCACGCCTGGAATCAATATGGAGGTGCGTGACGAGGCTGTGGGTGCGCTCACGATGCTCGGCTTCTCGCCAGCCCCAAGCGCACTGGTGGTGACGGACATACTGAAAGGCACGCCGGATATGCCCGTGGAACAGGTGATAAAGCAGGCACTGAAGATGATAAAGTAGTTTTTTAGCGGTCAGGACGTTTTGTCGTGTGGAGCATTATTGTCCATCGGCCAAACAGTCAAGCTGCTGAACAACCCAACAAGCAAACAAAAGACAGAATGTTTCTAAATAGAGAACAATGCAGCAGGAAGCGCACCCTACGCACAGGCGTCAGGGGGCGCATTGCCGTATTAATAAGTTTTATGCTCTTCTCGGCCATTGTGTCGTCTGCGATGGTGCGCCTTGTGGCGGCGCCGGAGGACGAGACGGCCGGAGAGACCGCAGCTCCCAAAGGGCAGGAGAAGAAGCCCACCGTGCAGCGTGCGGCAAAGAGGGAGAGCAAGTCTTCACTTGAGAGATACCGTGAGAGACAGGCGCGCCTGAAACTGCAGCAGGACACCATCCCCGACAGTCTGCTGCATCCGCGGTGGAAGATACAGAAGACCACGCCGGTGACGTACGATGACCTGAAGCAGGGCACCGCCGACCTGAAGCGTCCGGACAATATCAAGCAGGAGGTGGAGTACAACGACACGCTGGACCGTTATGTCATAGGCACAAGGATGGGCCAGACATGGCTGGCGGCACCGGTGATGATGAGTCTGCCGGAGTATCAGAAGTGGAGCGAGAAGAATATCTTCTACAACTATTTCCGCAGCAAGAACTCGGAGATATTCGAGAAGAAGGGCAAGGAGAAGTTTGACTTTACGGATATGCACTTTGACCTTGGCCCGGCAGAGAAGATATTCGGACCCGGCGGCATCCGTGTTAAGACGCAGGGAACGGCGGAACTGAAGCTGGGGGCCACTCTGAAGAGCATCGACAACCCGTCTCTGCCTATACGTAACCGCAAGACAACGACCATAGATTTTGACGAGAAAATAAACATCAATGTCACGGGTAAGATTGGTGACAAGATGAACATGAACCTCAACTACAACACTGACGCCACCTTTGACTATGACGCTCAGAACATGAAGTTGAAGTATGACGGTAAGGAGGACGAGATAATAAAGCTGGTGGAGGCGGGCAATGTCAGCTTCCCCAGTAACTCATCGCTGGTGCAGGGTGCCTCGTCGCTGTTCGGCGTGAGGACCGATATGCAGTTCGGCAAGCTGAAGCTGCAGACCGTTATATCACAGAAGAAGTCGGCGTCGACAAGCGTGTCCACCAAGGGAGGCGTGCAGCTGACCCCGTATGAGATTAATGTGGCGAACTATGAGGAGAACCGCCACTTCTTCCTTGCCACATATTTCCGTGACAGGTATGATGTGTGGATGCAGTCCCTGCCTAATGTCACAACGGGCATCACCATCAACCGGGTGGAGGTGTGGGTGACAAACAAGAGCGGACAGACATCCAACACACGTAACATCATTGCCCTGTCGGACCTTGCGGAGGGTACTCCGAAGAACACTTCATGGGGAGGACTCGGCAGAAACGCCGTGCCGTCGAACAATGCCAATAGCGAGTACTCCACAATGGTGAACGCCTATGGCGCGGCACGTGACGTGAACCAGACGAGCACTGTGCTGAATGGCGTGATGGCAGGCGGTGTGGACTATGAGAAGATAGAGAAGGCGCGCCTGCTGAACTCATCGGAATACACCGTGAACAGGGCCATGGGATACATCTCTCTGAAGACAACCCTGCAGAGTGACCAGGTGCTTGCCGTGGCATACGAGTACACCAGCGGTGGAGTGACATATCAGGTGGGCGAGTTCTCATCGGATCATACGGATGTAAACCAGGCACTGTATGTGAAGTCACTGAAGAATACCAGCAGCACCCCGTCGCAGCCTAACTGGAAGCTGATGATGCGCAATGTGTATTATCTGGCGTCATCGGTGCAGAAGGAGAAGTTCCGTCTTGACATAAAGTATAAGAGTGATACGGTGGGAGTGTACGTCAACTATATTCCCGAGGCGAGGGTGAAGAGCATTCCGCTTATACGCCTGCTCGGCGCAGACCGCCTTGACAACAACAACCGTGTGCACAGCAACGGATATTTTGACTATGTTGACGGCTATACCATCAGTAACGGACGTGTGTTCCTGCCAAAGGTGGAGCCGTTCGGTACGGCTCTGCATGACGCCCTGTTGCAGAATGGCGTGACAGAGGCGGTGGCCTCAAGGTACCGTTATCAGGAACTGTATGACTCCACGCGCACTATTGCCAAGCAGATAGCGGAGAAGAACCGTTATCAGATAACGGGACAGTTCAAGGGAACATCAGAGAACGAGATAATGCTTGGAGCGTATAACGTGCCGCAGGGGTCCGTTGTGGTGACGGCAGGCGGCGTGACACTGGTGGAAGGCTCGGACTATACCGTGGACTATGTTGAGGGAAAGGTGAGGATTCTTAACCAGAGTATCCTTGATGCAGGCACGAATGTCAACGTGTCCCTTGAGTCAAACTCGGACTATGGCATGGCGCGCAAGACCATGTTCGGCGTGAACTGGGAGTATGACTTCTCAAAGGACTTTCAGATTAGCGGTACTTTGCAGCATTTGTCAGAACAGAGTCTGACATCAAAGGTGACAATGGGCACGGAACCTGTAAACAATACACTTGTAGGCTTTAACATAAACTGGAAGAAGGATAGCCAGTGGCTGACCAAGATGCTGAACAAGATACCGTTCCTTCATGTGACACAGCCGTCAAACATACAGTTTAACGCCGAGTTTGCTAAGCTCTTCAGCAGCATAGCCGGAGGTACGCAGGACAATGCCTCATACATTGATGACTTCGAGGCCACCACAACGGGCATCAATGTGCTTACCCCGACATCATGGACGCTGGCGAGTGTGCCGCGCACAGTGAACCCCTCACCAAGCAAGACGGACCTTACTTCTGGATACAACCGTGCCCGTCTGGCGTGGTACACCATTGATCCGCTCTTTACGCGCCGCTCCTCAACCCTTACACCGGGACATATAAAGGAGGATCTGGAGCAGCTGTCCAACCACTATGTGCGTGAGGTGTATGTCTCAGAGCTGTATCCTAACCGTGACCAGGCCACGTATAGCGGTGCGACCTCCACGCTTGGCATAATGAATCTGGCATACTATCCGCAGGAGCGAGGACCGTATAACTTCAATCCTGCCATAGACCAGAACGGACACTTGCTGACACCGAGGCAGTCATGGGGCGGAATGATGCGCAAGCTGGACACTAACGACTTCCAGGAGGCCAACATTGAGTATATAGAGTTCTGGATGCTTGACCCCTTTGTGTATACGCGCAATGACGGTACAGCATCAAAGCATACGGGCAAGCTGTACTTTAACCTTGGCGAGGTGTCGGAGGATATACTGCTTGATGGCAAGAAGTTCTATGAGAGTGGAATGCCTGTGAATGGCAGAGACTCTGTGACGACTACGCAGTGGGGAAAGATACCTGTGCAGAACACCATCAATTACGCCTTCGCCACATCGTCCGGCTCACGTGAGAAGCAGGATGTTGGCTTTAACGGTCTGAACAACGAGGAGGAAAGGGCGTGGGGACCCTATCAGGAGTTCCTTACATCTGCGATAGGAACGGCCTTTGACGGTTCCGGAGTGGTGAGGAATGACTCCGTCTTACAGGAGATAATAGCTGATCCTGCGAATGATGACTATAAGTATTTCCGTGGTGATTTCTGGGACAGGAAGCGTGCTTCCATTCTGGACAGATACAAATATATCAACAATCCGCAGGGAAACTCACCGGATTCAGACTCGCGTACAGAGGCGTATGATACATCATACAAGACTGGACCGGACGTTGAGGACATCAATCAGGACTATACTCTGAATGAGTATGAGAAGTATTATCAGTACTGTGTGGAGATAGATCCGAACCAACTCAATGTGGGCAGCAACTATATTGTTGACAAGCGTGAGGCAACAGTGTCGTTGAGGAATGGAAAGAAGGAGACCGTGACGTGGTATCAGTTCCGTGTCCCAATAAACCGTGGCACACCTGTAGGCGGTATCAATGACTTCTCGTCCATACGCTTTATGAGAATGTACATGACGGACTTTGAGGAGACGACGGTATTGCGACTGGCAAGTCTGGATCTTGTAAGAGGTGACTGGCGTGTATATGAGCAACAGATAAAGGGAGCGTCTGCAAATCCTACAGCACGCTTCACTACTTCGTCCATAAACATTGAGGAGAACAATGACAAGAAGCCTGTGAACTACGTGCTACCGCCGGGAATATCACGTGTGGTAGACCCGACACAGCAGCAGCTTACGGAAAACAATGAGCAGGCAATGCGCTTTGATCTCACTGATATGTCTCATGCGGACGCTGTGGCTGTCTATAAGAACTCCACGCATGATATGCGTTATTATAACCGTTTGCAGATGTTTGTCCATGCGAATGCCTTGGAACAGAATGTCACTAATCTGCAGAATGGACAGCTTGCCCTGTTCCTGCGTCTGGGTTCTGACTATAACAATAACTATTACGAGTATGAGATACCACTGAAGCTCACTGCTCCAGGCGTGTATAACACCTATTCTGTTGCGGACTGTCGTGCGGTATGGCCGGAGGAGAATATGCTTGACATAGAATTGAAGAAGTTCACGGCCTTGAAGAAGGAGCGCAACAAGAAGAAAGCGCTTGGTCTTGCTTCTTTCAACGCTGTGTATTCAGAGTACGATTCGGACAACCAGAGTAATAAGATATCAATCGTTGGTAATCCATCACTGGGTGAGGTGAGGACGATGATGATAGGTGTGCGTAACAATTCCAATGATATCAAGGACGGAGAGGTGTGGGTTAATGAGCTGCGCCTGCTGGAACCGGAGAGTGACGGCGGATGGGCTGCAGCCGCAAACCTTAATGTCCAGTTGTCAGACTTTGGTAATGTCGCCGCTTCTGGAAAGTATATCAGTGACGGTTATGGCGGTTTGGAGCAGAAGGTGATGGAACGCACGACGGATAAGTTTGGATCATATACCGTCACCGCTAATGCTGAACTCGGCAAGTTCTTCCCGGATAAGGCTAAGGTGACAATACCAGTCTACTATAGCGTGACAAAGGAGAAGACAACACCGAAGTATAATCCTCTGGATACGGATATGCTGCTTGATGATGCTTTGGAGAGTGCGGCGAATGAGCATGAGAAGGATTCCATTCGCAGCATAGCTGTGACGAATACAGTAAGCAAGAACTTCTCTGTATCAGGTATGCGCGTTGGAATAGCGACCAAACGCCATCCAATGCCATACGATCCGGCTAACTTCACGTTCTCTTACAGCCGTACAGACCGCCATACAGACGGACAGACTACTGTTTATGAGAATGAGGAGCAATGGCGTGGGGTCGTGAATTATTCATGGACACCGGTATATAAGTCCCTTACACCGTTCAAGAAGATAAAGTCTAAGTCCAAGAATTATGATATCCTGAAGAAGTTTGCGCTGAACTGGCTGCCGCAGAACATATCCGCAAACTCGGAAATGACGCGCAACTACTACGAATTGCAGGAGCGTGATCTGGAGGACCTGGGCAGTTCAAACAGCATTCCTGCCACTTTCAGCTCGCAATTTCTGTGGAATAGGGAGTTCTCCATGCGTTGGGACCTCACTTCTAATCTGCACATGAACTTCCAAAGTGCCACAAGGGCGGAGATAGAGGAGCCGTACACTCAGATAAACAAGGACCTTTATCCAGAGCGTTATCAGGCATGGAAGGACTCTATATGGAGCAGTATCAAGCGTCTTGGCACACCATTGGACTACAACCAGACGTTTACCGCGTCATACAAACTGCCGCTGTACCAGCTGCCTATATTGGACTGGATGCAGGCCAACGCCTCATACAGTGCCACATACAGATGGGCAAGGGGTACGGAGCAGGAGGATGGCTATTCGTTTGGTAACACAATAAACAGTAACCGTTCCATAAATATAAACTCCACGCTGAACCTTGTCAATCTGTATAACCACATTCCGTTCTTGAAGAAGGTTAATGAGAAGTTCAACAGGACACCTGTGGTGAACAGAAACAGACAGCAACAGAAGAAGCCGCAGGTTAAGACAAAGGAGGAAGAGGACCCGAAGAAGGCCAAGGAACAGGAGGAAGAGGCAAAGAAAAAGCGTGAGGAAGCCAAGGTGAAGTTGGCGGAAGAGCGGAAGAAGAAGAACACCTTCACCCGTGAGATAACCGTAAAGGCTGATACTGCCATCGTCATAACACACGGAAAGAAGTCAAAACGTCTTCTGGTGTCTGCAAAGGACAAGAATGGAAAGGCAATAGACATCAAGTACAAGAAGGTTGATGAGAACAAGATAAAGATTATCAACCGTGCGGACAGCGATGTTACCATGAAGATATCCGTGCTTGCACTTGAGCCGCTTGAGAACCTTACGTGGTACAAGGTGGCGCAGTCTGCATCGCGTGTGCTGATGATGGTGCGTAACATCGGCATCACATACCGTAACCAGTATTCCATGGTGCTGCCGGGATTCATGCCTAATGTGGGAGATGTTTTTGGACAGCGCACCGGTGGAGTGATGAGTCCGGGTCTTGATTTCGCGTTTGGCATGATAGATGACAGCTACATAGACAAGGCACGGTCTAACGGATGGCTGCTATATAGTGACTCGGTCGCCACACCGGCTACTACAAATACCAGTCAGGACCTGCAGGTAAAGCTGACGTTGGAACCTGTGCGTAATCTGAAGATAGACCTCAACATGATGCGTAACAAGTCCACCTCAAGGTCCATACAGTATATGTATGATGGCTCACCTACCACGCAGAGCGGTTCTTTCTCCATGACAACCATAAGCATAAAGTCCGCTTTTGAGGGAATGGGTGATGCCAATAACGGTTATCATTCCGCATCATTCGAGCGTTTCTGCAACTCTCTGGACAATTATCGGGCGCGTGTTCAGGCGCGGTATGAGGGTGCTATATACCCTGCTGGCACCGCTATGGCTGGACAGAAGTTCAATGCTGCCAATGGTGGCGTGAACAGATACAGTGCCGATGTCATGATACCGGCATTCCTTGATGCGTATACTGGCAACAGTGACCTGAACCTGTTCCCTACCTTGAAGCGTATGCTGCCAAACTGGACGATACGTTATTCCGGTCTTGCACAGCTGCCATGGATACGTGACCGCTTCAAGAGTGTGAACATAAACCATTCATATAAGAGTGTGTTTGCAGTAGGTTCATACAGCTCATATTCCACATATAAGGAGTTTATGGGTGATATGATAGGATTTGTAAGCGATGCAACGACGGGCAATCCTATACCAAACTCGATGTATAACATATCCTCAGTAAGTATCAACGAGGCGTTCTCTCCGCTTTTGGGCTTAGACTTCACGCTGCCAAACAACCTTACTTTCAAGGCGGAATACCGTACTACCCGTGTACTTAACCTCTCTATGACAAGTGTTCAGATCAATGAGGCTATATCAAAGGACTGGGTTTTCGGTATAGGTTACAAGATAGCGGACTTCCGTTTCATGAGAAGCCGTGCCCTTGCTGCCGCTTCGAGAAACCGTAACAAGGGTAATGCCGATGATAACCAGAACCAGTCCTCCAGCCGTGTTACTAATAAGTCCAAGGGATTTGCCCATGATTTGAATCTGAGACTGGACATCAGCCTGCGTTCACAGGCCGCACTGACGCGTGACATAGCCTCCATGAGCTCGTCAGCCACATCCGGTAATGATGCCTTCAAGCTCGCTTTCTCGGCAGACTATACTCTGTCAAGGCTGCTTACCATGAGCTTCTATTATGACAGACAGAGCAACACACCTCTACTGTCAGCTGGCAGTTATCCGACAGTAACGCAGGATTTCGGACTGAGCATGAAGTTCTCACTGACCAGATAAGTGCTCCCCGTTATACTATATATATAATAAGGTGTAGAAAAAGATACGGCCTCGGATTGCCATTGCAATTCGAGGCCGTGTTTTTACAGTCTGTTCCTATGCAGTGTAGCCAGTAGACTATGGTATTTGTTCTCAATGTTCAGATAAGTCAGACGCTTCTGATAGACCTTGTCCATTTCGGTATAATATTCTATTAACGACATATTCCCGGCCATGACAGACTTTTTCAGCAAGGTCTGTGACTGCTTCATCAGTTCGTTGTCGTATATTCTTAACATCTCTTTCAATTGTTTCAGTTCCGCAATCTGTGTCCTCATGGCACTCTCTACCTGTATCCGCTCGTTGTCAAGCGCCTGTTGTACCGCAGTCTGTCTCGCCTTTGCCGCCTTTACCTTGTTTCTGTTCGAGAATATAGGCAGAGATGCTCCAACCATGAATCCATTGCTTGCCTCGTCCTGTTCCGTATTTCTGCGGTAACCTATAGACAATTTGGGCAACCATCCTTGTCTGCTTATCCTAACTTCCTGTTCCTGTACCGCCAACATGGCCTCTGCTGTCATGACACCCCTGTCACCATTCACGGCATCTTTCCACAGTCCGTCCTCAGTTATTTCATTGTCCGGATAAGATATGGAGTCTAATGACAGCGCCTTGTTACTGTTCATTGCTTGCAGTTCCATTATTATCTGTTGGCGTGACGCTTCATTTTGCAGTAATTCTGTCTGCACATCCATCAGTTCCATTTTAATCTTGTTCAGTTCTATGCTTGTTGCATCTCCCTCCTTCAGCCTTTTTGTGTACAGAACCAGTAACTCCTCTGCATTGGATGTCCGTTCGTCCATTATGTCACGCATCCTGTTTAGCAGTATCAATTCCATGCACTTCAGTTGTGCGGTCAGCAGAATGTCCCTTCTTACAGACATATATTCCATATCCATTGCGTTCTGTTGCAGTCTGACAGCTTTGTTACGTGCGGCATATAGTGTAGGGAAATCAAACTCCTGCGACACTACCATTTCTGAACTTGCCATTCCCGTCACTCCTTTTCTGAAGAACGGGCTGTATTCCACAGACATATTCTCAGGGCAGTTCTGTCCTTTTAGGTCAAAAATCTCAGCCCTGTTGCTGCTTTGTGCAGCCTTCAGCTCAAGGTTGTTATGCTCTATTTCGCGTAGCACTGATGCTATGTCCTGTGCCTGTGTGCTTATCCCTATGGCGGATATTAATATGGTAAATGATAATCTGTTCATAACTTCATTGTTTTTTATGTACATTAGTCCTTCCTGTGCATCCATTCATATACTATCGGGATGATGAATGCGTTAAGCAGTGTCGATGTCAACAGGCCTCCAAGGATTACTGTTGCCATAGGACTCTGAATCTCATTCCCTGGCAATCCTCCACGGAGAGTGAGCGGAAACAACGCCAATGCGGATGTAAGTGCCGTCATTAGTATAGGGTTCAGTCTGTCCATGGAACCTTTTATTACGCTTTCGTGTATCGGCAAGCCTCTGTCTCTGTGCAGGTGGTTGTATCTTGTCATCAGTAGCATACCGTTTCTTGTGGCAATGCCAAACAGTGATATGAAACCTATGATGGCCGGGATGCTTACCACGCCTGATGTAAGACGCAGTATGATAACTCCGCCGATGAGGGCGAATGGCAGGTTCAGCAGTATTACACAGCTTTCGGTGGTATTTCTGAACTGCATATATAATAATAGGAATATAACCGTGATACTGACCAGTGACATTAGTAGCAGTGTGTGGCTTGCCGCCTGTTCACTCTCAAACTGTCCGCCGTACTCTATGTGATAACCTTCCGGCAACTTCACACTTTCCTCCACCTTGTCCTGTATGTCGTTTACCACGCTTCGTATATCGCGTCCGCTTGTGTTGGCCGAAATCACAATCTTCCTTTTCGCATTCTCTCTGTTTATAGTGTTAGGGCCAGAGGCGGATACAATATCCGCCACGTTACACAACGGTATCTTCATTCCGTCAGGAGTGTCTATCAGCATCCGCCGTATATTCTCTATAGACTTTCTGCTGTCCTCACTGGCTCTGACAATGATGTTGAATTTCCTGTCCCCATCATAAACCTGTGACACTGTCTCACCGGCCATCATCACTGTAATGAACTCGTTTAGCTCCGGTTCGGAAATGCCATAGCGTGCAAGCATATCGGGTTTGGGCACAATCTTTATCTCCGGACGTTCTATCTGTTGCTCCACGTTCAGGTCCGCTATGCCATTAATCTGTTGTATGGCATCCTTTATCTGGTTGCCCAAAGTGAACATTCTGTTAAGGTCCTCTCCGAACAGCTTTATCGCTATGCTGGCCTGCGTTCCACTCAGCATGGCATCGATGCGATGACTTATTGGTTGGCCTATCTCTATGTTCGCTCCCACTATTACCGACAGCTTCTCGCGCACCTCTTCCAGTACTTCCTGATGTGAACGTCCGTCCAATTCAAATGGTGCCTCTATCTCCGACACGTTCACTCCCAGTGCGTGTTCATCCAGTTCCGCCCGTCCTGTCTTTCTTGCCACGGTCTTTATCTCTGGTATGCTCATCAGCAGCTGTTCAGCCTGTCTGCCTATCTTGTCTGATTCCTCAAGGGATATACCGGGAAGTGAACTGACATTGACGGTGAATGACCCTTCATTGAATGGTGGCAGGAAGTTACGGCCCAGAGTGAAGAATATGCCAACCGTGGCGACAAACAGTGTTACAGTGCCAATGGCAACCGCTTTCCTGTGTTTTAAAGCCCAAATCAGACTGTTGTGATAGTACTTTTTGAGCCATACTGTAACAAATGCCTCCTTGGTTAACACTGTTTCTTTGCCTCCTAACAGGTAGCTGCACAGTACAGGTGTCAGAGTAAGCGCCACAACCGTTGAGGCGAAGAGGGCAACGATGAATGCTATGCCGAGTGGAATGAGCATTTTACCCTCCATACCGCTAAGGAAGAAGAGCGGCATGAAGCTGACAATGATAATAAGGGTAGAGTAGAGGATGGGCATTCGTACTTCCTTGGAAGCTTCATACACTACATTCAGAGTCGTGCTGCGCTCCTTCTCTGGCAGCATACGGTTCTCGCGGAGTTTCTTCCAGATGTTCTCCACGTCGACAATGGCATCGTCCACCAGTGAGCCTATTGCTATTGCCATTCCGCCAAGGCTCATGGTGTTAAGGCTAAGATCGAGATAATGGAGCACAAGTAATGATACTATTAATGATAGCGGAATGGTTACCAGTGAGATTAACGTGGTACGCACATTGGCAAGAAAAAGGAATAGTATTATCACTACAAACAGTGCTCCCTCAAACAGTGAAGTCTTCACATTCTCTATGGAACTGTCTATGAAGCGTGATTGTCTGAAAATGTCTGTCGATACATGAACGTCAGCCGGCAGACTTTTCTGCAGGTCGGCTATTGTCTCCTCCAGTTTCTGTGTCAGTTCTATTGTTCCAGTGTTCGGTTGTTTGGTTACAGTGAGCAGTACTGCGGGTCTGCCGTTCTCTGATGCCAGCCCCATTTTAGGGCTTTCTGCACCTGTTCGTATATCTGCAATGTCAGCCAGTGTGACCGGAATGCCATCAGTGGCCTTCACGACAGATTTGGATAACCGCCTTATGACGTCTGACGATACCACACCGCACACTATGTACTCGTTACCATATTCATATATTACGCCGCCATTGGTGCTGCGGTTCATCCCCCTTGTCACTGCCATCACGTCTGCGAGACTAACACCGTAGTGCTTCATCTTGTCGGGATTGATGAGTATCTGGTATTCTTTCAAGTCTCCACCTATTACTGATACCTGGGCTACTCCGCCTGTTGACAGCAGGCGTGGGCGTATGCTCCAGTCCGCTAATGTGCGCAGGTCAAGCATGGAAGTGCTGTCGGCCGTGAGTCCTACGATAAGCACCTCGCCCAGAATGGATGACTGTGGCCCGAGGGTGGGGCGTCCTACATTGTCCGGCAGTGTGCTGCTTATGGTTGCTAACTTCTCGGATACCGTCTGCCTTGCAATGTAAATGTCTGTGTTCCAGTCAAACTCTACCCATACAACGGAGAATCCTGTGGTGGACGAAGAACGGACTCTGCGCACTCCCGCAGCACCGTTTACGGATGTCTCGATAGGGAATGTCACCAGCTTCTCCACCTCTTCTGTTGCCATTCCGTTGGCTTCTGTCATTACAACGACTGTTGGAGCGTTGAGATCAGGGAACACATCCACCTCGGCATGGTGTGCTGTGTACAGTCCGCATATAACAAGCAGCACCGAACCTATCAGTATCAGCAGGCGGTTGTGCAGTGAGAACCTTATTATATTGTTAAGCATAGTCTTGTGAATTTAGTGTTCGTGTGTGTGTCCGGGAATGCTATTGGCAGCAGATGCCAGTCTTATGTGTATGGAACCTGTCGTGACAACTCTCTCGCCGCCTTTCAGACCGGACGTGATTTCAATGTGTGTTCCGTCACTTTCTCCTAATTTCACCTCCTGTTTTCTGTAGCTGTCATCATGTTCCTGTATGTATACATAGTAGACACCCTGTTCTTCTGTTAGGGCTGTCACAGGTACATTGATTACATTACAGCGTTTCCCTGTAAGCAGGTACACCTCTGTGAACGATCCGGATATGATGCCGCTGTGGTTGTCAAACTCGAATGTGACGGGGATAAAGGAAGATGTGCTGCCCTGGGTCCTGCCGTATGATACCAGTCGGCCTTTTAGTTCTTTCAGGTCATACACCTTGTCGCTGTATGATGTCTTGAACTTGGCGGAGGTGATGCGGTTCAGTATGGCGTAGTCACGTTCTGCCACCTCGGCCCTAAGATACAGGTGCCTGTTCTGTGTGACTGTCATCATAGGCTGTCCTACGGTCACATAGTCGCCTTCTTTTACCATACATTCCTTGACATAGCCACCGCTTGGCGCCGTTATGGTTACTCCCCTGGCGTTGGTGGACATTCCTATGGCTCTGTAGGCCACTTCTGCATTCTCGTATGCCGCCTTGGCCGCAAGGTATTCTTTTTCGGAAATAATCCTGTCTGCTACCAGTTTCTGGGCTCTCTCATATTCAGTCTTAGCCGTCTGATACGCTATGTTGGCACGCCGTGATACGTCTCCGTCCTGAATTCCTGCTGATTCTATGGTGAATATGGCAGCACCTTTGTTTACCGCCATTCCTTCCGTGAACTGTCTGCTCAGTGAAACGACACCGGCAATTTTGGCTACTACTGTCGTCTCGTCACCTGAAGCGGAAATAATTTTGCCGCTTGTTACGGTTACTCCATGAAAGTCTGAAGGCTGTATGGTGGTAACCTGTATTCCTGCAGCCTTGGCTTTCTCTGGCGATAGGATGATCTCGTCCGCATTGTGTGCTTCCTTTTGGCCGCTACCATTATCAGTCCGCATTTCACTATGCTCGTTATCTTCTGTGTGATTAGTCTGCTCTTGATGCGAGTTGTTATTACACGCTACAAGCAGAGTAATACCCAGTACGCTTGTAATGAATGATAGTTTTTTCATAAATTGTGTTGTTTTTATTGAGATTTAATGTTTTCCACGGCAAAATTACAAAAATATCTGTGCAACTCAGTTTCAAAAGTTGTTGGTTGGTTTATTTTGAGAAAACATTAATGATGGGATAGTCAGAAAATATGTTGAAAACAGAAAACTCATTCTGCCGTGTTAAAATAGAGGCGGTGGACAAATATGCCGGAAAGGACATGATGCTCTCAGAACGCCTGTAAAGTGCTAAAAACGCGATGCGTATTTTCTGTCTTTTCAATAAAAATGCCTTTCCGCAGCAATCGCTATCATATTGCACAACAAAAGCATAGTGATTGCAGTGCAATCAGATAGATATTGCCTTCCAAAAGCTATCATATTGCGGCTGGAAAAGATACAAAACTGGTGATTCCGCGATATAGAACACAGTTAGTAGTGTCTGTATCGCCAACACTAAGGAAACTTTAACATTTGGAGATGTGTGGAATACTATGCTGCCATTCAAAGAAACTGACGCTTATTTATTCCGTTATTAGCACATTCCCACACCTTAGGAACGTGGTGACAGTTTATGTTCGGTAGACTAATGAATAATGCTTGTTTTCTTCCTGTAAAACGATTATTCTGCTGCAAAGTTAATATATTTTCTTTAAATTCACGCAATTTCGTTCGATTTTTTTCCTACAGCAATTAATCTTTTTTATAAAAGAACTGTAAAAGTTTGACAAACGTCAGCTAACATCTCCTACAATCCACAGAAATATAGCGTGATATGCGCCGTAATCGTTTTACAGGAAGAAAACAGGCGTACCGCATTGTAGTCTCCTGTTATATGAGTATGGATATATGTACAAAATCCCTTCCTTTATGGAAAAGTGTTTTTTGAACCTTATGTTCCGGGCCAAGCCGCCTCAGTCGGCTCTTACCCCTGACATAAAATAGTGTGAGCGAATATGCATCTGGACAGAACAGTCTCTCATTCTATACCGCCGTCCCTGGTCAAGCGCCTCCCAGTCGGCATCCATGTTATTGAGCCTTCCTCCGTGGTAGGTTCAGAGGTGGAGAAGTGTCCATACCCCAATCTCCCCTGGAGCTACCTTTTCATCCACCACCGTAAGATGGACCAGCTCGCCGCCCGTTTGAGTCATGACGGCATCCCTTTCTTTATCCATCGCACCGTGCACTACCAGCGCAAGCGTCGCGGCGGTGTGAGGGAGGTTGAGCGTCCGACAGTGAGCGGCCTCGTGTTCCTTCAGGGTGACAGCACAGAACTCCAGCGTTATCTTAACGACCGTTTCCCCTCGCATTATCTTGTAAAGGACTGCAGCACAGGCCTTCCCGCCGTAATCCCCCACAGCCGCATGGAGCCCTTCATGCGTGTTGTAGACAGTGACCCCTCGCGTGTCCGCTTCCTTCTGAAGCCCCTCCGCCACTACGCCGACGGCAACACCCGCCTCCGCATAGTCAGCGGTTTCCTGAAGGGTTTCGAGGGTTACATCATCCGCATAGACCGAGACCGCCGCCTTGTTATGGACATTGGCGGCATGACCGTAGCCATCAGCGGCATCCATGGCGAGACATTCGAGGTAGTGCGTGACGACATCCCCACCGCCGTCCGTACAGAGACAGTAAGACAGAAGGACCGCCATCTGACATATCTGCAGCAGCGTATAGACGACAGCCTCCATGTTCCCAGCACCCAAAGTGACATGAATACAGTGGCGGAGAACATAGAACTGTGGGTGGAGCGTGCCTCTGTCTATCAGGCAAAGGGCCTTATGGCCGAGTCCCGTGAAATCCTCTTCTTCCTGCTTGAGGAGATCGGCTACCGTCTTACGTCCGTCCTTGTGTCAGGAACGCTTGACATCGCTCCAGTCCTGACGGCCGCACGTCATATCATAATCCAGATAGACGCCATGATAGACAGCCCCCATCTGACGGAAGACATCCGCTATGATATCCTTGCCGAGCGTGACAGCTGTATGTCACGCTTCAGTTATCTGTTTGTCTGAAATCAGAAGAAAGGTGAATATCTCACAGACATAGAATTATATATATATGAAGAACATAGTAATCGCGGCGGGCTATGCCACACGGTTGGGCGAACTGACCCGTAACTATCCCAAGCCGTTGCTGAAGATAGGTGACAGCACCATCCTCGGGCGTATGCTTGACGACATCGACAGGATAGAGAGTATCGACGAGCACATCATCATCACCAACCACAAGTTTGCGCACAGCTTCGGGGAATGGAAGAGAGAACAGCATTACACGAAGCCGATAACCATAGTTGATGATGGCACAGAGACCAACGATACACGCCTCGGCGCCGTCTGCGACCTGCTCCTTGCCATGGACAGACTAAGCATCGACGATGACATACTGGTGGTGGCGGCGGACAATCTTCTGTTCTTCTCCTTCCAGGAGTTCGTGGACTTTGCAAAAGAAAAGGGCACATCGTGCATCATGTGCCATGAGCAGCCGTCAACAGAAAAGCTCCAGCGTACGGGAGTCGTGGTGCTGGATGATGACAGCAGGGTGCTCAATATGGAGGAGAAACCGCAGGAGCCGAAGAGCCGGTGGGCTGTACCGCCCTTCTACATCTACATGAGGCACGACCTTGAGCTCATCCGCCATGCCGTTGAGCACGGCTGCGGCAAGGACGCTCCCGGCAACCTCGCGCATTATATGGTGGACAACACCGTGATGCACGCATGGCAGATGTCGGCAGGCCGCTTCGATATAGGCTCGCTCGACACCTACTACGAGGCATGTGAGAAATATGGGGTAAGCAAATAAACTCATCTGAAAAATATGGAAAATCATCAGTATCACATCTTCTCACCATACAGGGTCTGTCCCCTTGGCGCCCACGTCGACCACCAGCACGGCCTCGTAACAGGCTTTGCCATCAACAAGGGCGTCGACCTTTGGTTCAATGTCCGTGAGGACTCAATTGTGAAACTGTCCTCCCTCACCTTCGAGGGAACCGTGGAGTTCGACCTTTCACGGCGCTCAGAGGTGCGTGAGATGCACTGGGGTGACTACGCCCGCGGAGCGAAATATGCCCTAAAGAAGCGGTTTGAGCTTACCCACGGCATAGACGGGGTTATAAGGGGCTCTCTGCCCGTAGGCGGTCTGAGCTCATCGGCCGCCGTGCTTATAGCCTATGTAATGGCCTTCGCCAAGGCCAACGGCATAACGCTGAAGCCGTTCGAGGTGGTGCAGATAGCGTCAGAGGCGGAGCGCGAGTACATCGGACTAAACAACGGACTGCTCGACCAGGCGTGCATAGCCTTGGGACAGAGGGACGGACTGCTGTTCCTCGACTGCGACAGCAACGACTACAGGATAATAAGGCGCAATCCAAACATTCCCGACTTCGAGATAGGCATATTCTTCTCGGGACTCACCCGCAACCTCGTGAACAGCGACTACAACCTGCGCGTGTTCGAGTGCAAGACCGCCGCATGGAACATGCTCGCATATCACGGACAGCCGCTGAGGACCTTCGACAAGACCTTCCTGCGCGACATACCAAAGGAGACCTTCGACAAGACCCGCGACATGATGCCGACGCGCTTCGCACGCCGCGCCGAGCACTTCTACAGCGAGTACCGCCGCGTGCGTCAGGGAGTGACCGCATGGGAGACGGGCAACCTCCAGCTCTTCGGCAAGCTCAGCTTCGACTCCTGCGAGAGCAGCATCCACAACTACGAGTGCGGCTCTCCCGAGCTTATATCCATCTACAACATCATGCGCCCCCTGCATGGAGTTTACGGCGGCAGATTCTCAGGAGCGGGCTTCAAGGGGGCGGTAATCGCACTTGTCGACCCTGCCTATAAGGAGGAGATTGAGAAGACGCTCACAGAGCGGTATCTCAACGAATATCCCGAATACACCAACACCTTTAAGGTCTACTGGGTGCAGCCCGATGACGGTGCACGATTCGTGAATGACGCCAAGGACAAATAGGAAAGGAATACAGACAATGCTTCAAAATAATATAGACTTATCGGGAAAGAGCGTCCTCGTGACCGGTGCCGCAGGCTTCATCGGCAGCAGTCTCGTAAAGAGGCTGTTCAGAGACATTCATGACATAAAGGTCATCGGCATCGACTCCCTGAGCGACTACTACGACGTGAGTCTGAAGATGGAAAGGCTCGCGGAGATAGAGACAATGAACAAGGACTGGATCTTCGTCCATGCCTCCATAGCCGATAAGGATGCTGTGGAGAGAATATTCACAGAGAACAATATAGCTGTGGTTGTGAACCTCGCCGCACAGGCCGGCGTTCGGTACAGCATCACCAATCCAGATGCCTACATCGAGAGCAACCTCATAGGCTTCTACAATATCCTTGAGGCCTGCCGCCATCACGAGGTGGAGCATCTTGTATATGCAAGCTCCTCATCAGTCTACGGCTCAAACAAGAAGGTACCTTATTCCACGGACGACAAGGTGGACAATCCCGTGTCGCTCTATGCCGCCACGAAGAAGAGCAACGAGCTGATGGCTCACGCCTACAGCAAGCTCTACAACATCCCGAGCACGGGCCTGAGGTTCTTCACGGTCTACGGTCCCGCAGGTCGTCCCGACATGGCCTACTTCGGCTTCACCGACAAGTTAGTAAGTGGAGAAAGAATAAAGATCTTCAATTACGGCAACTGCAGGCGCGACTTCACATACGTTGACGACATAGTTGAGGGCGTGGTCCGCGTGATGCAACACGCACCTGAAAAAGAAAACGGTGATGACGGCCTGCCGATACCACCCTACAAGGTATATAACATCGGCAACAACCAGCCCGAGAACCTTCTCGACTTCGTGACCATCCTCCAAGAAGAACTTGTGCGTGCAGGCATTCTTCCAAAAGACTATGACTTCGAGGCACACAAGGAACTTGTTCCTATGCAACCTGGCGATGTGCCTGTGACTTACGCCGACACCACACCATTGGAAGAAGACTTTGGTTTTAAGCCAAGCACATCGTTGAGGACAGGACTGAGGAAGTTTGCAGAGTGGTATAAAGAATATTACCAATAAAGACAGGTACATGAAGATATGTTGTATTCTGATTTAAATGCCTAAAGATTGCATGGGCTATGTTGAGTATATCAGAGATTAATATATAACCTTCTTACTATAAATAATTAATTTCTCTAAATTAAAACTAACATTATGGCAAATAAGGATTTTATAGAGGATAAAGCTGCACAATTTGGTGCCGGCTTAACAACTATTGGATTATTTGGTAAAGCAGCGGTTATTACAAAAGGTATTGGTGTAACGGCAGCCATTAAATGCGGAGTATTTGCTGGAGGATTTATATCTGCTCCTTTTGCCGTGGGTCTTGGTTTATGCTGCATAGGAGCTGGTGTAATAAATCATTACGGAAAATTTAATTGGTGGTGATTTCCTCATATTACCATTATATTCAACAACTAAATTAACGTGAATTCAATGGGTTGTAAATAACTTTGTATGGTGGTAAATATAACTATTCTCTAACTAATACTTGTATTATCATACAAACTTACCAGTATTAACAGGGAATATGTTGCTCCCTTGGATTGGATTCTGTTTCACACTATTATTGTCACTCCTTTTGACGTATATAACAAGACTTTCAAGGATAGGGAAGATGTTTGTGTAAATAATAATAAGTAATAACCACTAAAAGTCAAATAGTTATTCATTAATTTAAATGAAGATTATCAACAAGTCCAAGAATGCCAGAATCATTCTCAATAATATAATGGCATTAGGAATCTTACAAATTGCAGGATACGTATTTCCATTAATAACAATGCCATATCTTGCACATACATTAGGTGTTTTATATATAGGCAAGATAGCATTTGCCGGAGCCGTTATAGCATATTTCCAAACACTTGTTGATTACGGCTTTAATTATACGGCTACCCGTGATATTGCACGTTATAGAGAAGATAAGGAGAAAATATCCATATTATTCTCCTCTGTTATGTATTGCAAGTTTTGTCTTGTTTTGATGTCTGCTGTCATCTTAGGATGTATGACGGCAATAATAAGTATTTTCCATGACAATGCCAATATTTTCTGGGCAACATTCATCTTGCTTCCAGGTTATGCCATGTTTCCAGAGTGGCTGTTCCAAGGATTGGAGAAAATGAAGTATATCACAATACTAAATTTGTTATCCAAACTGTTTTTTACCATAGCAGTCTTTATTTTTATCAAAGATAAAAGTGACTATATTTGGCAACCCATCCTTATAGGACTGGGATACATAGCGGCAGGATTTTTATCTTGGTATATTATCCTAAAAAAAATGAATATTCATTTTTTGGCTATAAGAAGATGTCATCTGCTACAAACAATGAAGGGTAGTACAGATATTTTTATAAACCAACTAATGCCTAATCTATATAATAATTTTTCTGTGATGCTGCTTGGATTATGCGGAACTCCAAATGCTAACGGTTTGTATGAAGCCGGTAACAAATTAGTTTCCATTGCAGACAGGATGTTAAATGTTATTTCACGTGCTTTCTTCCCTTTTTTGTCAAGACGTTTAGACAAACACTCATTATATGCAAAGTATCAATTGGTTTTGACAATATGTTGTTCCTGTGCTCTTTTTATAATGGCAGAGCCGCTAATAATTTTCCTTTTTAGTAAGGAGTTTGTTTCTGCTATATGGGTACTACGTTTATTGGCCGTTTCACTGTTCTTTCTTTCCATGACGCATATATATGGCGTGAATTTTCTCATATTACAAGGAAAAGAACGGCAACTTAGAAATATTACATTCTTAGTGTCTTTTTTAGGTATGTTAATGGCATATCCAGTCATATCGTTTTTTGACTATTTGGGAGCCGCAATTGTTGTTGGTGGAACTCGTGCCATATTAGGTTGTTCGATATACTTGTATTCTAAAAAATGTAAATAATTGTTTTAAATAAAGATTCTGTATGAATCACTTATTGATGATAAAAAAATTATAATATAAATATATAATGAAAGAGAAATATCGTTTTTCTGTATGGACCGCTACATATAATCGCGGACATCTGATGCACAACGTTTACAAATGCCTGTGTAATCAGACTTTTAAAGATTTTGAATGGATTATCATAGATGACGGTAGTGATGATGATACAGAACTTATTTGTACGCATTTCAGAGCAGAGGCCCCGTTTCCTGTCACATATATAAAAAAAGAAAACGGAGGAAAGCACACGGCATGGAGACTTGCTATAAATCTATTCCAAGGAAAATACGCAGTGACGCTTGATAGTGATGATACACTGTTTCCTAATGCATTGGAAATATTTGACAGGCATTGGAAAGAACTGGAAAATCAAGTTTTCTATGATGACTTTTGGGAAGTAAAGGGGCAAGTTATCAATCAGCATGGAATATTATTAGGGGGGGGATTCCTCAAAGGTAATAACATTTACGATTCTGATTATAATTTACTTACATATAAGGAACACTTCAAGAGTGAGATGCATGCGTGCCGTAAGTCTTCGGTATTGAGGGAATTTGGCATACCACCTTTCATTTACGAGGACCGATGCAACAACTTCAGTGAAGGAATATTATGGAGTCGTATAGCGCGTAAATATAAATCAAGATTCATCAATGATGTCGTACGTGTCTATAATCAAGGTACAGAGGGGACTTTGTGTAAGTCTTCAGGTAATGTAAAACACTTCTATAACAACATTGTCCGCTGTGTCTATTTGAATAAAGAACAATGTGATTTGATGTGGAAATATGAAAAGAGACAATATTTCCTAAATCTCTTAATTCTGACATACAATTCATTCAGATTGGGACTAAGCCCATTCAACAAACTATATGAACTAAGAAATGTGGACAAGATAATCATTTTATTAATGATTGTACCTGCAGCAATATTAAAAACTATAAGAAAATAATATGTCTGAAAATTTTATATTTAAAAAAAGGCAAAGTAAGAATAATTGTGAAAGAATAAAAAAGTTTCTATTTAATCCAAGTATTGTATTTAGGGAACTTTTACGCAAATTGTCTCCATTAATCAAGGATGATAGAACATATTTAAAGTTTGTATGGTTATGTGAACAAAAATGTATCCTTAATCTGAATACTCCTAAGACTTTTCAAGAAAAATTGCAGTGGCTTAAGATTAATAATAGGAAACCATTGCATACATCTTTGGTGGATAAATTTCGAGTAAAGTCTATTGTGGCTTCGACAATAGGTGAACAATATATCATACCGACAATTGGGGTTTGGGAATCTTTTGAACAAATAGACTTTAGAACTATGCCGAAGAAGTTTGTACTGAAATGTACACATGATTCTGGAGGTCTTATCATTTGTAGAGATAAGGCAACTTTGGATATTGGACTTGTAAAAAAGAAAATAGATCAGTGTATGAGGCGCAGATACTATTATGAGAACAGAGAATGGCCCTATAAGAATGTTAAGCCACAAATAATAGCAGAAGAGTATATAGAAGAGACAGATAATAATGACTTGAAAGATTATAAATTCTATTGCTTTAATGGAGAAGCTGAGTATTGTCAAGTTATCACGGGACGCACAACAAATGAAACTATAGATTTTTATGATACAGACTGGAGACATATGCCTTTTTACGGACTCAACCCCGTTGCATCAAACAACCCCGTTGCATCAAACAACCCTCCTGTCAATTATAAAATAATGGTAAAGCTTGCATCGGAACTTGCAAGAAAAAGTGAGAGTCCCTTTGTTAGGGTGGATTTCTACAATATCAACGGTAAAATCCTTTTTGGAGAAATTACTTTCTTCCCAGCAGGAGGATTTGGAACATTTACTCCCAAAGAATGGAATTTAAGATTTGGAGAAAAAATTAAATTATAATAATGACAAAAACAAGAAATGAAAGATGAACAAAGTGTTATCATTACTTTTGCAAAAGATAAAGTTATAGACATACATAATCCTATTGATATTGAAAGATTCAAATTTAATTCAATTTACAAGAGCCACTAATTTTAGGGAAATGTGATGTAAAATATATGTTGTTGGTGATAGTATATATGATATGCAGGTAAGAGCTTTAAAAAAGTATAGACAGTACATCTAAGTTCTATATTATTGGTAATTAGGGTCTGCTGAATTAATTTCCGGCCACAGACAGAGAGTAGCAGATGTG
>JAUNOM010000049.1 GCA_030531085.1 Prevotellaceae bacterium
TAAATTCTGATTTAGCGAAATCATGTCATGTCAGTGTAAAAGTCTGCATATTATCATTATACCTAATGTTATACAAAAATAAGCATACAGTCCCCAAAATGTATAGAGTGCCAATTTGGCCATTTTGCCTGTCAAGTAAAAACCGGATTCCGCTTTGAAGAAATTACGAACCTCTTTCCAATGGGTTTCTTGAACCTTTCTTATTTCCATTACTTGCGCTTCAAGCAAATTTTTCTCTCCTTCAATTAGCTTTTGGCGATGGTTTGCAAGCTCATCTTTTTCCTCTTTAGACAACCTGACTGTTATAACAGATTTCTCCGCACGGGCGATAGAACGGCATATTCCATTCACGATATTATCCGAACTTTGCACTGCGGCATTGAATGCTTTTGTGGATTTCCTGTATTCCTCCATTGTACACTCTCCATAGGTCTGTATTTTTTGCAACTCGACAATAAGTTGTTTGAGTGTTTTTGTCTGTTCTTCCAAAGCTACAATCTCCGCAGAATGTTCGATACGGTTCTCAATCGAATCAATTTTGTCATTGCCACACTCGTTTCCGTCTGTTTGTGTGGGTGATAGTTGCATGGTATCGTATTTGCTCTTCCTCATAATTATATAATATATTTATCGTTTATAACTCCGTCTTATCGGTTTACACATCCAATGTGCCATTTTCGCACAACGGCGTGCCCAGTTCCATTCATCCTCGTCTTTATCTTTTCCCCAACCTGTGCCGGGACTTCCACCACCTCCACTTGACGCTGCCATCGAAGTAGCCGCATCCAAATATCCGGCAAAGAGCAAGACGGCCACTTTTGCATAGTCTGTCGCCTCTACATCTTCTGAAGAGTTCAGAACCTTAAAATCCTTTTCGAATATGCCATTGATAGCATCGGGTATGTCTATCTCAAACATACGATCGGCAACAGGAATAGAAAAGTGGAGAACGGAAAGCGCACCATTATTCTGATGTATCGGACGACAAGCGTATTCATTTACTACAGATGTATTTTCTCCATTGGATTTGATAATGGCTGGTGCGGAAGTTTGCTCCTTTTCGTTGTGGAGTTTCGCTCATGTCGCTTCAATTGTTGACGGCATCAGTTTCCGCCCTGTACCTATTTCCGATGATTTATAAATGGAGTTACCCATGCGGATGGAGTACCCACGTATTTTATTTTGGTTATCTGACTTTGTTTGTATATGATAGCCTTTTTCAGTGACCATGCGGCAATAAATACCCCAGTCGAAACAAGGCATCTCTTTCAGTATTGCCATGCAGTCATTGTATATCCTTTCAATGTTTTCACTCCTGCGTTGCATGGATTGTACCCAGCCACGTTTTTCATTGATAAGGTTAGCAGCATGGGCAGCACGTTCACCGATATAATGGGCATCATTCGTCCTGCCCATATTATCTATACGGTTCGCAACTATGTGAAGATGTGGAATGCCGCTCTTGCTGTCAGTGTGAAGTGACACTACATACTGGCTGTTTCTGACATTGGTCTTTCTGAGCTTCTGTGACGGTTTGCTCGGGCGATAGTCTATACTGTCCAATGTCCGCATGAAATCGTCAGCCAACTTTTGCCAGTCGTCCATTGTCCACCCCGCAGTTTCCTCCATTGCTGGGGATATTTCAAAACGTAGTGCATTCAGCGTAATTGGTTTCGGGCTGTTCCTGTCCTTCATTTTCTGATGCTGCAACTGCATCATCCTTGCCCACATTGCAAGCGGTTCTATACTGTCAGGGAGACCGTTCAGCTTTACAAGCTGCGCCCTCTCTTTATCCAAAGCGTATTCTATAGCCATTGCTCCGTGTGCTATCGCATCTCCTTGTGCTATCATATTTTTTCCTATTTTGAAGGGTTGTCCTATTTTTGATTTATGTTATCCCGAATCTGTCCCCATCGGGTAATCAACCCGTCAACGGCTTCAATCCAAGCCTGCATATATCTGTAGTCTTTGAAATATTGCCTTTTTACTTCATCGGGCTTGTTCCGAAGGACATTCTGAATACGTATCAAATCCGCCCTCGCATCCGAAAGCGCATTGAGAGCTTCGACCTCCGTATCGGATAGGCGTTTGTGCGGACGGTGATCCTGAAGAAGCCTTCGACCGTAGTCGCTAAGGGTCATGCCACATTCTGAAGCCTTATGCTTGACCATACTGTATTCCGCTTCCGTCAAACGGATGTCTATATGCTTGATGCGGCCTGTACGTTTTTCATTATTTTCTGTTGTCATATTTATGCTTTTAAATGGTTTGGTATAAATAAGGATAGGAACCGACTGCGAGCTTGCGAGCGGTGCAAGATGCCACTAAGACGGCAAAGGTGTGTAACATTCTTGTCGGACAGTGGTACTTCTTGCATAGAATACCCATTAAAAAATGCATTTGATTAACCCAAGCAATAGTCGTATGGTTCAATCGCCGGATGCCAATATACAATGGGATGCCGTTGTGCCTCAAAAAGATTTTAAGCCTCACTGTTTTCATCAAATAAGAGTTGTGGAGATTCCAGTTTCGTCACTATACTGTTACTGTCCCTCTCAGCATTAATTTTCTCATCGCTTATTGTTTTCTCTGCATCATCCATAACGGATATGTCCTTTACACAATGCAGAGAAGTATCGCTATTGGACTGTATGGCTCTCAACGATGATTCTTCATTGGAGTGAGCAGGGCTAAATGAGGGAAGAAAAGATTGGGCTTCCATCCACTTTTCTCCATTTCCTCCAGTATTCTCTACATTGGAAGAAGGTTGGGTGCTTGATATTTCATTTTCCCTCTGTTCGTACTTCTCAAAATTTTTGATAGTAGGCAATTGACGAACCACTGTATATTTATTGACGCTCTTACCCTTGGGGAAGTTCTTACTGTTCTTACTGCACTGTATTGGGATTTCTTCTTGATTTATCGACTCGAAATCCTTGATGAAATTTTCCGCATCAGGAATACACTCAAATGCCCCTTCATGGATTTTCCTATAATCATAACCAGTCCTGAAATGCGGGTTACGGATTCTCACATTGTCCACTATCCATGCAGCGACAGGATGAATGATATGCACAGATGTACGGTTGCTCTTTTCCGTTGTGATTATCCCCAACTCGTTCATCTTGCCTATGACCTTTGAAACGGTTTTCCTGTCACAATCCCAATCATTCGCCAACTGTACTTCGGACTTTTCCACTTGCCCCGTGACGATGATTTTATCACAGCCGGGCAATAGACTTTTTGAAGATTTCAGCACGGCACTCTTTACAAGGTCGAGGAAGAATGCCATACGGTTCTTGTGATATTTGCTTCCTGCCAAATATTCCAGTTGTGGAGCGGACAGGGTGATTTGATAATGTATTGAATGTTTCATCTTCTATAATTTTACTGGTTTATACTCATGGTGATATGTTCTCTCGTTTGAACTTTTCGGACATCGTGAATTGGGGCACAACTGCATGTGCCTATTCATTGCTGCATACCTCCAATTACTTTCGGCCTTTCTCAATCCGTTCCACATCGGATTGCCTATAGCAGTTCTTGCCTCCGACTTTATAGCAGGGAAGATAGTCGGAAACATTCCATCGCCATAAAGTGGCCCGACTTTTACCGAGACGTTTTAATACGGCAGTTTCATCCAGCAGAACATCCTCCTTTTTCGCTGCCCATTCCTCAATCTGTTCGGCTGTCCATTGTTTAATGGCAGATTTGAGCGTTTCTACGGAAGTTACAACCACGGTGTCTGGCAATCGACCGTATAGTTCATTTTTATATTTCATCCTTATCGGGGACAGGATTGTTGGCGATCCTCACGGCAAGACATTTGCCTCGCTCCTGTCCGAGCTTCACCGTGTCAGTGAGGGCTGAAACGGATTCGCAGCTGCAAAATTATTACAGGATGATATGTTTCTGAAATATTTTGGATTGCCATTGCCTGCCGACAACCGGGAGACATTTTCGTTAAGGGAATTAACAGTAGAACAGGGCTTTATTATGAGTAAAAGACAGGGAACAATACCTGTGAAAAGAAAAATATAAAAATAAGACCTGCCTCCGTATAATTTTGGAAACAGGTCTGTATTGTATGGCGTTTGGATGGTTTTACGAAGTGAGCGACTTGATGCCTCTCCATAATTTGAAAAACAACCCTTTCCGGGATAAGTGCTGGTCTATAAACATTATCCGCCCATCATCCTCTTTTGTGTAGCCGATTTTAGTGCGGAGTGTACCTATGGTACGGTTCTTCTCTTTATCGGTAAACCGTTCATGGAGATAGTTGTTGTAGGCGGTCTTTGAGATATGCCCAAACTCCGTACTGACTATTGCGTGGGCGATGTTCCGCACAAGCCCCTCGTCCCTTGCGCACACCATGACGAGCGCGGCGCCCCTGCCGACCTCCCCGTCCAGTAGGAAGCGGAGTGTGTCAAGAATCCTGTCCGCATATTCAGGATAGAGGATTTCATCTGCAAAGCGTGTCGGTCTGTCTTGACAGACTGCAAACCGCCATGCGTTCATGAACGTGAGGACTATTTGGGGAGAAATGCCTTTGACGTAGTTCCGCAGTAATACGCAGACAAAATCATGCACCTCGTCATAGTGGTTGTGGGCGCGAATAAAAAGGTATTCCATTACATTTCTGACGCGGTTCTCGCGGCAGATGGTTTCCCATGACAGTTCAGGTCTGTCCAGCAGCAGGAGGATGGTTTTCGCGGCAGCCTCGTGGGATGGGACAGGGATATTGTCGTCCAATACACCGTCTTTCATTCTGGCTTCAAGCAGACTGAGGATATAGGCGATGTTGTCATCCATGTTCTTCTTTCCGTACTGGAGTTCAATGTCTGCGTTTATGTCTTCAATGGTCTCTTTCATAAATTCCGTTCTTTGTTTTAGTTCCGCTTAAGTTGTATAAAAGGAGCGTATCACAGGTTTGCCAGTTCCAAAAGCCGTGCAAGCTGTTCCGATGACATGCTCTCGAACTGTTTCAGCAGCATAGACTTCACTTCTGCTTCGCTTTTCGCCTTGGCTACTTTCTTTGCGATGCCTGTGGCAAGTTCTATGCCGCTGAGCTTGATGTAGTCGTGGAAGACGCTTTCGGTCTTGTGTCCGCTTATCGACATCATTTCGTGCGTGTCCAGTATGCGGCTGAGGTACATTAGGGTGATGCCAGTTCGCCTTGCCGTGTGTGAGGTCACAAGGGCATACTTGGGAATTAACACCTCTCCGCGCTTGTTCCGTTTGAAGGAAATCCGTCCTTCGCCTTCCATCTTGCTTTGGTCAAGGCGCAGCCTTGTCGGTATCTCCTCTCTGAGGCTTGGCACACTTTCCGAAAGCCTCCTAATAACATCTTTGATTTTTCTGTTCAACGCATTGTTATTTAGTGTTCGCTGAATAATTCATATCACTCTGATATTTAGGTTTTTATAGC
>JAUNOM010000035.1 GCA_030531085.1 Prevotellaceae bacterium
CCACTTTTCTACCGTTTAGAGCGTATAGTATTGATAATCAACTGATAATAGATACTACGATTGCAGTGGCCTGTCTTCTGTTACAATTCCTAATAGTGTTACAAATATAGGGGCGCAGGCTTTCCATAATTGCAAAAATTTGACTGCCGTGAATATCCAAGATGTTGCAGCATGGTGCAACATCAAGTTTGGGGAATTTAATGAGAATCCATTAGGATATGCCCACAACCTATATTTAAATGGGGAAAAAGTCACGGAACTTGTCATTCCAGAAGGTGTAACAACTATAGGCGAGTGGGCTTTCTATTGTTGCAGCGGGCTGACTTCTGTTACTATTCCTAATAGTGTAACGACTATAGATGAGTCAGCTTTCTATTATTGCGATGGTTTGACATCTGTTACCATCCCTAATAGCGTAACAACTATTGGTTATAATGCTTTCAGTGGTTGCAGCAGCTTGGCCTCCGTCATCATTCCAAATAGTGTAACGGCTATTGGTGCCGCAGTTTTCATGGATTGCAGCGGCTTGACTTCTGTCACCATTCCTAATAGTGTGATAACTATAGGTGATGCTGCTTTCCATAACTGCCGAAAACTAACCTCTGTTATTATTCCTAAGAATGTAACCACTATAGGTGAGTCCGCTTTCTATGGCTGCAGAGACCTAACCTCTATTATCATTCCTAATAGTGCAACCACAATAGGAGAGTCCGCTTTCGAGGGTTGCAGTAGCTTGACCTCGGTTTATTCTTTGAATTCCATTCCTCCAAGTATATTTTCACATTCTTTTTATCATGAACAACGGTATGCAACCCTTTATGTTCCCGATGACGCACTGGAAGCATACAGGACAGCTGATGTACGGAAAAACTTCATGAACATACAGGGCATAGAGGCAACGGGGATGACAAACATAAATGCCGACAGACAGTCACAGCAGCCCATCTATTATGACCTGAACGGCCGCAAGCTCAATGCGCCGGTGAAGGGTGTGAACATCGTAAACGGTAAAAAGGTAATGTTTTAAACTTCCAAGTTATCACGCCATCACATCTATATATTTATAATTGAGAACTCCAAGGCCATTTAAATATCATGCCTTGGAGTTCTCAATGTTTATGGAGTATGGCGCATAACAGATTGAATGCATACCTTTTTCATGTAACTATTATGATAAAGCCACCACAATACTGGGCTTGCACTGTTCTACATGATAGTGATTACCTATGTACTGACAACTGTTCTGTAATATTACAAAAAGCGTGACAGACCGGAATGCGGATGGTCTGTCACGCTTTAATATTGTAAAAATAATATTTTCTATATAATTACTCGCCGAGACTTACAATGGCCTTTGCGTTGGCGTTTTCAGGATCAAGCTGTAACAGCTTGTTTGCGTACTGCTTTGCTGACTCAAGGTCATCGGCAATGTGGACGTAGTACGCACAGATGGCATTGTATGCGTTGGTAAGAATCTTTGTCTCACCTGCACTACGGTCTTGCTGCGCTTCAAGGATGCCTGCAAGTGTGATGTAATGTGGAGCGGCCATCTTCAGTTTACCCATATCATCAAGATTGAGCGAGAATGGCAACTTGGAACGCTTAATGGCTATGTAAGCGGCGTTGGTAGGATATTTCTCGGCCAGCTTTGCATACGCCTCATCAGCCATCTTGTACGCTTCCTCCTTGCGCTCAGGAGTAGTCTTCTCGTCCATCAGCTCATCTGCATAGAGAGTTGCCAGAGTCTCGTCAAGACTGAATGTCTGCTGTGACTGTGCCTTTAGGTATTTGTCAAGGTACTCGCCTGCCTTTGCATAGTTGCTGAGCTTCTTGTAGCAGTCAGAGATATCCTTGTTCTTTTCGGTCACCGTGCCAGCGTCAATGCCTTCAAGCTGTTGTATCTTCTCGTATGTCTTGATGGCATCTTCATACTTCTCTGCACCTTTCTGCGCCATGGCGTAGTAGTTATAGTCAAAGGCGGTTATCTTTGCGGAGTCTGATGCATTGAAAAGTGCGTCACCGGCTGCCAAAGCTGCGTCATAGTTCTTATTGGATGCCTCATTGAAAAGTATGAGACGGTTCATGGAAGCGTTACGTGGCCATTTCTGATGTCCGTAATTAGCAACCTCAAGTGACTTGTTATAGTCCTGTGAGAGGAACAGATTGGTAGCGAAGTCTGAAATCTGATAGTCCTTCATATCATCAAGCTTCACTTTATTGTAGTACTCGATGGCCTGCTTCATCTTACCGCTGCTGGAGTATATCTCTGCTGCAATGAGGTCAACAGGATAGTCCGGACGCTGTGCACGGAGGTTCTCCAGTGTCTGTACCGCACCTGTAGGATCTGTCTTGCTCATAATCTGTGCATAACGACGATAGCCGTCAGGGCTTTTAGGGTCGGCATATATGGCCTGCTGAAACCATTCTGCGGCCTTACCACCGTCATCCTTGGCTACAGCGATATTGCCAAGCAGAACATATACGTTGCCTTTCTCCTCTGGTGTGCCCTTCTTTGTGACAAGAGCGAGCGCCTTATCTGCATACAACTGTGCGTTGTCATGATCCTTTGCTGCAAGATATGCCTTGGCGATGCCAGCTGTAGCCATGGCATCCTTTTTGTATTCTTTGGCGATGTCCTCTATCTGATCGTTAGCGTCAGGAGATTTACTCTTGATAATGGCTGAGACCTTTGTCATGATTTCATCAGGCTGTGTCTGTGCCATAGCAGGAGCAGTTGCAAATAGCAACATGGCTCCAATAATGTAATGCTTGGTTTTCATAGATGTATTCTTTTTTTATTGCTTTATTGAATTGGATTTTTGTCGTAGGTCGGTATCACCTGTATTGACATCCTCAGTCATTAACGTGTACCTGGCGGATTGTAAGGTTGCCGTATGCTGGCAACAGACCGGCCTTCAGAATTACAATCTGTCCTCTGTCCTGTGATATTATGAAATTCTTAAAACCAGTAGGCAGTCCCATGTGTGTGTCATTGAGCAGTATATATATTGTACGTACTAATGGGTAGTTACCATTATAGAAATAATACTGGTATGGTTTCCATGAGTTTGCTACTGTGGCTACGTCCTTACTGGTAACAGCCATTGGACGCACCTCCTTGCGGAATGTCAGGTTTGTAGTGTCACGCTGGTCGTTCAGCCAATTGCTGCCAATTATGCCTATGGCGCCTTTGTTCTTCTCAACGTATGTCACCACGTCGGCAGTCTTATTTACAGCAAAGACGTTGGGACTTGTTATCGGCTTTCCGCCAAGGATGCTGTCTTCCACGTAGTGCACAGTGGATGAACGACGGTTGTCGAATGCGACAATAATCTCTCCTTTATCAGAACCAGGATATATCTCGTTCCAATGTGTCACCTCGCCTGTCAGTATTCTCTTTATGTCTTTCACACTGATGCATGAGTCAGTGTTCTGTGTGTTCTGTATCAATGCCAGTCCGTCGTATGCTATTCTTACGGAAAGGGGGAATTGCTTGCGGTCTTTCAGACTCTGCAACTCCGCAGGTTTGAAGTCACGGGCAGTTATCGCCATACTTACCTTACCCTGTAGCAGCATATTGATAGCCTCTGACTCGTTAGTGTATATCGGCGTCAGTTTTGCCAATGGATAGAGAGCCTCAAACAGTGAGCGCTCTTCATCAATGATGGGACTAAAACTTTCGTCAGAGGCGAAGGATATCGCCCCTGACGAGTAAGTGTCTGTACGGCCGCTTTTATTCTTGTTTCCGCAAGAATAAAAGCTGGCCATAAGTGTTAATCCTACTATTATGTAAGATATTGATCTAATCATTTGCAAGTATAGATGATTTGTATTACTGGAGACGGAATGTTACAGGGAGTGTGTACTTCACACGCACTGCTGAACCGTTCTGCTTACCTGGAATCCAGTTAGGCATAGCCTTAATCACGCGCTGTGCCTCCTTGTCAAGTGATGGGTCAACGGACTTTGCTACACGTATATCTGTGATAGAACCGTCACGCTCTACAACGAATGTACATATCACACGTCCCTGAATACCATTCTCCTCTGCTATTGCAGGATAATGGATGTGAGAGTTGAGGAACTGCATCAGTGCACCCATACCGCCAGGATAAGAAGGCATCTGCTCAACTACGTCGAACACCTTGTTCTCCTCTTCCTTCGGCTTTACTGGCTCCTGTGCAATTACTTCCTTAGCCTTCAGCACCTCACCGCCTTCGTCGTTACCGACAACGTCGAATGAACCTACAGCTGCGGAACTCTTCATGATATCCTCCTGTGACTTCAGCTCATCCTCAGGTCTAACTTCATCATCTTTCTTGATTACAGGTGCGGTGAACTTCACGGAGCTCTTTACCTTCTCCACGACTTTCTGTACCTGCTCCTGCTTCACAAGCTGCTTGCGCTCAACCTTGGCTTCCTTCTTCTTCTCCTGCTTTAGGGCGGAGAGTTCTGTCACCTGGTTCATAGCTGCCTTTCTTGCCGCAGCCTCATCCGCAATATTCTTGAGGGTGAGACCAACCTGACATGCGATAGCGAGCAAGATAACAGCCAGAATAGCTACTACGTTACGGCGGCCAGTACCCTTACGGAGAGCATAAGCGCCATACGCCTGGTTGCGGTTCGCGAAAACTATGTCGGTCCACTCACCAGATATGAGATCTATTTTTGACATTGTGTTAATCTTTTTAATGTTAATACTGGTCCTTAGTCAACTTACAGGACTTTCTTACTTAACTCCCTTCTCGTCAAGGAGCTTCTTGTCCTGGTCGTTAATCTTGTCAAGGACGTACTTACCAATGCTGCATATCTGCATCTCGTCAAGAGCGTCAATAACATTCTTGTAGGTAGAGGCGTCAGTGGCTTTGATGATAACAGTCATTGTCTGTATCTTCTCGCCATTGATGGTGCCGGCCTTAATCTTAGAAAGCTCTGCAGAGTACTCCGCCTCTGTCATCTTATCCTTCTGCTCATCAAGTTTTGCCTTAGCCATCATAACCTGAAGTACAGGCTGTGTACCATCCTCAGTCACGTGCTTCTGGAGAACCTTTCGGATACCGTTCTTGCCCCATGTTGTTTCCTTAAGGCATGAAGGATCATCATATTTAGGCTGTCCTTCTACATAGAATATCTTATTATTGCCTGTGACAAATATAGTAATGGTATATGAAGCCTTTGTCACAGACTTATCATTATCTTCAAGGTTCTTGTCGTTTGACGGCATTGAGAGCTCCATAGACTGGGGCTTTGCCAGAGAGGTACAGAGCATGAAGAAAGTGATAAGAAGCATCATCATATCAACCATCGGCGTGAAGTCCACGCGGACGTTCATCTTCTTTTGCTTTTCTTGTTTCTTTGCCATTTCTTATTCCTCCCCTGTCTTTAAAGATGTGATAAGGTAGTAACGGTTCTGGTCCATATCCTGAAGTTCGGACATCACTTTCTTTATGTTTGCATAAGGAGTGTCTGAGTCTGCCTTTATTGCAATCTTTATGTCGTCAGTGTTGTCCACAACTGAAGTCACCCATTCCTGGAACTCGCTCTTGCCATTGTCAATAGAGTCAAGAGGAATACCGGCTTCCTTGCCAGTGATAGCCTCTGTCATCTTCTCATTAGGCAGTCCGAGATATGTCTTCAGCAGTGACAGACTCATACCCCACATAGGGTCGGTCTGGAACTTCTTCATGTCCTGGGCACTCAGCTGCAGATTGAATTTGCTATCCATGTCCTGGATAACAGTCATCATATCGTTCTGATTGTCCATACTCATAAACACCTTGCCGCTTTTATCGACAATGATATTCAGGACGTCCTTTTCTGGAATTTTAATCTCCGATACAGACATCGGCTGGTTCACTTTTACCGGCTCATTCTTCACGAACGTTGACGTAAGCATGAAGAAGGTAAGCAAAAGCACCATCACGTCTGACATCGGGGTCATGTCTATCCAGACGTCGCTTTTCTTAATTTTTAACTTACCCATAACAGAATAAAATTTAAAGGGTTAGTAAAAATTAAGCTTCTGGGTGCTTGTCTTCGTAGGTATGAGCGATTGTATAACCAATCTCGTCCATTGCAAATGTCAGCTTGTCAATCTTGTTTGTGAAGTAGTTGTATGCAACTACAGATACCCATGAGGTAGCGATACCGGAAGCGGTGTTCACAAGGGCCTCAGAGATACCGGTTGAAAGTGCCATAGAGTCAGCACCACCACCAGCAGCAAGAGCGGCGAATGAACGTATCATACCAAGCACAGTACCAAAGAGGGCGGTAAGAGTACCCAGTGTTACGATAGTAGCGATGATTGGGAGGTTCATTGTCATAGTAGGCATCTCAAGTGCACTTGCCTCCTCGTGTGCGTTCTGGATAGCTGCAACCTTCTCCTTGAGCTTGATAGGTGCTGTCTCCATCTCCTTGTAAGCCTTGAGGTCAGCGAGAACCACATTGGCTACAGAACCGCGCTGCTTGTTGCAGAGTTCCTCTGCCTTGTTGATATCACCGTCCTTGAGGGCCTTCTTTACGTTCTCTGTGAATTTTACAACATTACCCTTACCTGCGCATGCAGAGATAGCTATGATACGCTCTACTGACATAGCGATAACGGTGCAGAGCAGTCCGAGAATGATAGGTACGACCCATCCACCCTTATAGACTGTGCCGAGCATATTCAGTGGGTGACCTTCTGGATCGTTGTTCGCGAAGTTGGCTGGATTACCAAGGAAGAAGAGGTAGAAGCACACACCTACCGCGAAAGCGAAGATAATGATAATGATTGCGTGTCTTACACCCTGAAAGCCTGCTGACTTCTTAGGTGCGGCTGTTTTTTTTGTAGCTGCCATAGTTGTTTGTTTAGATTTTAAATTATTAATATTAATGATTATTGAATATTAGCGTTTATAGTTATGAATATATGATTGAGGTTAGCGTTCTTGCTTTTCAAAGACAAAGGTAACAAATAAAGTTGAACTACAACAGGAATTAAGGACTTTTAACAAAATAAAAATCTCCTTGCTGTATTTGTGGGCGCAAAAGGAGACTTATGGAAGCCTCCTTTTGCGTTTATCCGTGTACTATATAAGGAAATATATAGATATGTCTTCTTCTACTCCTGTAAGGAATCGAATGCTGCATGATATGTGCCTTTGTTCAATAGACAAGGAATGCTGATGCCGTCACACAATGACGTTTATGCCAAACGGCCATTACTTCAGCTTTGCCAGACACTCTTTTATGCGGCGCATTGCCTCGCGGATATTATCATCACTTGTCGCATAGCTCATGCGGAAGCACTCTGGGTCACCGAAGGCGTCACCGCCCACCGTGGCTACATGGCCCTCCTCAAGCAGATACATGGCGAAGTCGTTAGTGTCGTTTATGACCCGCTTGCCATCTGTCTTGCCAAGATAGCTCTTACACTTAGGGAATACATAGAACGCGCCCTCCGGCACATTGATTTCCAGTCCAGGAATCTCCTTGACAAGGTCAACAATAAGGTTGCGTCTGCGCTCAAAAGCCTTACGCATATCCTCCACACACTGCTGGTCTGCGGTATAAGCGGCCATGGCTGTCTTCTGACTTACAGAACAAGGACCGGATGTGTACTGTCCCTGGAGCTTGTTGCATCCCTTTATAATCCATTCCGGTGCGGCCATATATCCTATTCTCCATCCTGTCATGGCGTATGCCTTGCTCACGCCGTTGATAATGACAGACTGCTCCTTCATGCCAGGGAACTGCGCTATGCTCTCATGTTTGCCAACATAATTTATATGTTCATATATCTCGTCTGCAAGTACATACATATCCGGATGCTTCTTGATTACATTCGCCAAAGCCTCCAATTCCGCCTTTGTATATACGGAACCTGTCGGGTTGCTTGGTGAACACAGTATCAGCATACGTGTCTTTGGTGTTATAGCCGCCTCAAGCTGTTCCGGTGTAATCTTGAAATTCTGGTCGAAACCAGCAGGAATATGCACAGGAATACCACCGGCAAGAAGCACCATCTGCGGATAGCTTACCCAATATGGCGCAGGGATTATCACCTCATCACCATCGTCAACCAATGCCATTACAGCATTGCAGACCGCCTGCTTCGCACCATTGCCGACTGATATCTCACATGGCTTATAATCAAGTCCATTCTCATTCTTCAGTTTGGCAGATATAGCCTCACGCAGGTCTGCATATCCTGCAACAGGAGAATATTTAGACCAGTTGTCGTCTACGGCCTTCTTGGCAGCTTCCTTGATGTGATCAGGTGTGTTAAAGTCGGGCTCGCCGACGCTAAGGTTGATAACATCAATACCTTGTGCCTTCATCTCACCGCTCTTTTGTGACATGGCAAGTGTGGCAGAAGGTGCCAATCTGTTCAATCTGCTTGATAAATGTCCCATATTATATTTATGTTTGTTTGATTTTGCTTTTTTAGCGGTTGCAAAGTTACAACTTTTCTTTTGAAATAGAAAGCTTTTGCGTTAATATTTGAATGTTTTACTTACATTTTGTTTAATATATGACTTGTGATCTGCGCATTCAGACGCAGTATTTGTTTCAGGTCATTGTATAGGCGCAGGCGGAACCTCCACATCCTTATATATAGTATTATGCCCACAGGCATTATCAGCGCTGCTGTAATGTTCATCCATTTGTGGTCAAACGGTCTAGTGTGCGCCTTTTCCGACACTACAGGGTACTGGCTTAGGCAGGACATTATCTGTCTGTCACGTGAGTTGCTCAGCTCCTCTATTACTTCCTCCAGTTGGCCGGACATCTGTTCTATCTCATGGTCAGGCTGATATTTGAAGAATACCTGTACAGGATTTGCCAGTCGTGTCAGACGCTTGTCCTTTATATATCTCTCTATCTGTCCGCTTATCATATTGAGGCGTTCCGCATTCTGCTGATAGTTCGGGTCGTTTATAATCACCTCCTTTGCTACCATGCTGCGCTTCATCCTCATGCCGAGCAGACGCATGAAGAAGATACGGTACGCATCCATATTAAATACAGCGGAGTCCTGATTAGCCTTGTAGGTTATGAATGCCGCCAATGGTATGAGTACGGCTGGAGCCAGTCCCTTGCCGAACCATATTGCCCACAATCCCTGCCGCGCCATACGGGATCCGGTGTTGTCAAGAAGGTAGAAAACTATGAACACCAGTACAGATATTATGACTGGTACGCCCAGTCCACCTTTTCTTATTATGGCACCGAGTGACGCTCCTATAAAGAAGAATATTATACAGGTCAGTGACAGTGTGAACTTGTTTATCAGCTCTATCTTGTATTCGCGCTCCCTCTGATTGTAGTCGTCCGCCAGCATGGCTTTGAACTCGAGGTCCGCACCAGTCATTCTGATGCTGTTGCCCATCATCTGCAACAGCTGTCTCTGCCTTTCCGGCGTCAGGCTGTTATATATGGAGTCATAGCTCAGTGTGCCTTTCTCCACTTTGTCCATAGCCTTGATAGAGTCCGCCTTGTCAATGGCCGGGATACTGAAATGCGAATTTGTCATATCACGTGCTACCGCACGTCCTACGCTGTCTCCTGTGTTCTTCACGGAGTCAATCCTTGTAATCAACTGGCTGATGCTTTGTGATGCGGCCATTTGCGCTATGCCTGAAGCCTCGGCAAGATTGAAACCGTTGTCAAAGTCAAGCAGAATGTATTTCTGTATGAAGGATTCCCTACGGTATGGTACGTTCGCGGTGCTTGTTATTTCCTGTGAACGCATATTCTCAAACCACTCACCGTTGTACAGAGTCAATAGCAGATGCTGTTTCTCCGCAGTAGACTGCAGCTTACCAGAGTCTGCCAGTATTATTGCGGCATCCTCAAAGCTCTCTGTCATGCGGTATATCATCACTCCATACAGCATTCCCGTCTCCATGTCCTTGCGCTGCACATAAAGGTTGCAGTTAGGTATGCCTCCGTAGAATATCTCTTCCGGTATTTCCAGTTCCGGACTTTTCTGCTTCATGGACAGAAGCAGCTGCTTCAGCTGTATGTTAGCTTTCGGACCGATGTTGTTTTGGAATACGAATGAACCCACCGCAATGAATACAGAGACAAAGAAAAGTGAGCGTAACGCCTTGACCAGCGGTATGCCTGCAGCCTTTATCGCAGTGAGCTCAGAACTCTCGCCAATGTTTCCCAATGTAATCAGCGATGACAGCAGTATGGCCAAAGGCAGAGCCTGCGGAACAAGCATCTGTCCCATATACCAGAAAAACTGTGCCAGCACCTCTATAGACAGTCCTTTGCCTATCAGCTCGTCCACATATCGCCATAGAAACTGCATCATAAGCACGAAAAGGCTTATGAAGAAGGTTCCGGCGAACAGCAGCATGAACTGCTTCAGCATGAATATGTCCAGTTTCTTTATTATAGGGCGCATCGTGTTCTCTTATCCTTATACGTGTAGTCTTGACATTATGCTACGAGTCCATCATACAGCATGAAACGGTATGACGAACAGGTATGTGCATTCTATCAATATGCAAAGGTACAAATAATATTTGATAATAAATCATTTTATGACAATAAAAATGCGTTTCGGAGTAATGATTATGTTCATATATACAGGCTACATCCGACTCTCGCGCATCACATTATCTCCATACTCTTGGCTTGCTCTGTGACAATATTATGATTTTATGGCCGCAAAACCAAGCTTGTTAGGAATTTATTTTGTAACTTTGTCCCCACTTAAATATCCAAAGAACTCTTTTTGAAAAGTAAACAACTGTAAAGATTGAATAATATGAATATTGCAGAACAAATACGTTTAAAACTTAAACTGAAGGAGATTACTACGGAAACTACTACGGTTACTACGGAAACTATTCTCAATATGATTAGCAATAACCCTAAGATTACAACAAGGGAAATTGCATCTGCATGCGGCATAACAGAAGATGGTGTAGCATACCATATCAAGAAACTAAAACAGAGTGGTAGAATTACGCGTGTAGGTGGTGCCAGATATGGCGGCGAATGGAAAGTAAACTGAATTTATATAATGGAAATCGACACAAAATAGAAACAAGATATGCTATTAGGAAATAAAAACAGAAAGAACTCTCTTCACATTAACAATGACAATGACTAACAAGATGACGTATAACATAAGACTGATAGCACTTGACCTTGACGGTACACTGACTAACGAGCGGAAGGAGATAACACCGCGCACACTCAACGCGCTTATGCAGGTACAGCGACAAGGGGTGCGGCTATGCCTCTCCTCCGGACGGCCACCGTACGGTATGCGCCCACTTGCACGCCAGCTACAGATGGAGCGCTATGGCGGACTGCTGCTGTGCTACAACGGGGGACACATAGAGGACTGCCAGACTGGGGAAGTACTTGTATCGAGGACTCTCTCCCCTACTCTGCTGCCATACCTGCATGACTGCCAGCAGCGCTCTGGCATGACGCTCATGACATACCATAAAGACCATATATACACAGAGCATCCGGATGACCCTTACGTGCAACAGTCGTCAAGAAACAACAAGATGGCCGTCATAGGAGTGAATGACTTCGTCAACGACACCCCGAGACCTCTCTACAAATGCCTCATGGTTGGCAACCCGGAGTATGTGCCGCACTGGGAGAAGGTGATGCAAAGGGAGACGGAGGGACGCATGAACATCTGCCGCTCCACCCCGTACTTCATAGAACTGCTGCCAACAGGCATCGACAAGGGTGGCGCCCTCACCCAGCTACTCGGCCACATCGGCCTGAACAGTGGCAACATGATGGCCTTCGGCGACAGCTACAACGACATCACTATGCTACAGGCTGCGGGCATAGGCGTGGCAATGGGCAATGCGGAAGAGGACGTAAAGAGCGTAGCCACATTCATTACAGACACCAATGAGGCTGACGGCATAGCCAAGGCACTGGAACATTATGGCATAATAGGCAAATAAAGCTCTACCGCCCCACAGGCCATTTGCCTGCGGGGCGGTAGAGGCTACACTTCATACTAAAACTGCTTGCCCGTCACTATGCTATAGAAAGTCAGCCATAGTATCCTTATGTCAAACAACAGCGAGCGGTGCTCCAGATAATAGAGGTCCATCTCCAGCCTCCGCAGCATCTTCTCCATAGTGTCGGTATACCCGTTATACAACGTGGCATAACTCGTAACACCCGGCCGTATGCTGTACAACCGCTCATAACGCCTGTCCCTCTGCATTATCTGGCTGATGAAATGCTGCCGTTCCGGACGGTATCCCACAAACGACATATCCCCACATAACACATTCCACAACTGCGGCAACTCGTCCAGATGGTGCGCCCGCAGGAACTTACCCGTCTCTGTCAACATCGGGTGGTCGTTGTCATTATCAAACAGCTGCGGCCCGAACTTCTCCGCATCCGTACGCATGGAGCGGAACTTGTATATCATGAATGGCCGGCCACCCTTCCCTATTCTTTCCTGACAGTATATGGCCGGCCCATGGTCCTCACGCCTTATCCTGATATAACAGTACAGGAACAGGGGCGAGAAGCACAGCATCGACAGCGCGGACAGAATGATGTCAAACATCCTCTTCACTGCACTGCCCATGGCAAAGGCATCCGTTGACGGTCCGTTTATCATACTTTTGATGGAAACTTCTTTCATTTATAAGTCCTTACCAATGCCATCTGCCACTATGCGTCAAGCACACTGTAGACAGAGTTGTTGCTCTTATATTCCGGCACTATCTCCTTCATCACCTTCACAATGTTCATACTGTCAAAGTCCCTGCAGGCCTCCACAAGCCTCCGCTCATTCTTCAGCGCCTCACTGTACGGGTACTCCCTAACCAGTGCCACATGAATCTTCGGGTGCTCCGTCGGCACAGTCTTCTCCGCATCGCTCAGCACCTCCTCAAAGAGTTTCTCCCCCTCACGCAGTCCCGTAAACTTTATCTCCACATCCTTAGCCTTGGAAAGGGCTATCATGCGCCTTGCAAGGTCCGCTATGCGCACAGGCTTGCCCATGTCAAACACGAATATCTCGCCGCCATGTCCAAAGGTGCCTGCCTGCAGCACCAACTTGCAGGCCTCGGGGATAAGCATAAAGTAGCGTATAATGTCCGGATGCGTCACGGTGACAGGTCCGCCGTTGCGTATCTGCTCACGGAATATGGGTATCACGGAACCGTTTGAGCCAAGGACATTGCCGAAGCGTGTGGTTACGAACTGCGTTATGCCCTTCACCTCACCCGACTTCACGGCCGCATTCAGTGACTGCGTGTATATCTCGCATATACGCTTTGAGCACCCCATGACATTGGTGGGGTTCACGGCCTTGTCCGTTGACACCATCACAAACTTGCGCGTACGGTACTTCACGGCCAAATCCGCTATCACACGCGTGCCATACACATTGTTCATCACGGCCTCCGCAGGGTTGTCCTCCATCATGGGCACGTGCTTGTATGCCGCAGCATGGAACACATAGTCCGGCCTGTGCTGCGAGAAGATGCTCTCCATACGCGCCCCGTTGGTTATGCTTGTCACTATGGTATGGCACTTAACATCCGGAAAAGTCCTTGCCATATACATCCTCACATCATGCATCGGAGTCTCAGCCTGGTCTATCAACACCATCTCCGAAGGCCCGAAGGTGGCAATCAGTCTCACCAGCTCACTGCCAATGCTGCCTGCCGCCCCCGTTATCAGAATGCTATGCCCGTGCAGCAGATTGCCAATGGCCTCCATGTCCACATCTATCTGCTCGCGCGGCAGCAGGTCCTCTATCTCCACATGATGCAGCATCTGGCGGTGGTCTATGTCGGACGTGCCGTCCCACTCCTGCTCCTCCGGCATCATGTATATCTTTATGCCCGCCTCTGTGATGTCACTGACCAGCCGCTCGTCATTACGGAACTGCTCCGTCATCAGCGGCGAGACCATGATACCCTTCACATTCTCGTCCAGCATACGCGGCACAAGCCTCAGATCCGACGGATAAACGGGCACGCCCATAAGATAGCGGTTCTGTATGTCATGCTCTGACGACACAAAGCCCTTGAGCATATACTTGGCCTGCTTCTGGTTACGCAGGCTCTTGGCTATGCTGACGCCGCCGGACTTGGTGCCATAGATATAGATATACTTCGCATTCACATTAAGATTACAGATGTCAAAGAGCGTCTTCACAAGCACGCGCCAGCCCACCATGGCCAGTGTGCCGAAGCTGAAGGCCAGCAGCGTGACGCGCAGACCTGGAAAAAGCAGACAGTCCGGCTCAAAGAACACCATTCTGACAAGCAGAACCAACAGGGAGCCAATGAAATTGGACAGGGCCACATGATACAAATCTATGAAAGAGGAGTAGCGTATGATGTTGGCGTATGTGTGAAACACCCGGAACCACAGCAGATAGGCTGGCAGACAGCACATGATGACAAGAAACTTCGGCCAGAACATATCCACAACACCATTACCGCCCAGAACACAGTAATACCCGAAGAAGAAGAAAAAGACCAGAATGGCACAGTCAAGCACCAGAACGCACCAGTAAGGCAGTGCGTCCTTGCTGAAATACCAATGTGACAGTTTTCTGAAAAAGCTCATTCCGCCACCTCCTTCACATATTTTATATATATAGCATATAACATACTAACTTGTCTCGTCATACCTAAATTCTGCATTACAAACGGCAGGGCCGTTTTAGTAAAGATACGTAACAGTCTGCAAAATATTGTATAAAACGGAGAGTTTATGCTAAAAATATCTCTGTATTCTCCACAAACAGGAATTTATATGAAAAATCAAAGTGTCACAAAAATGCGTGTTTTTGTGACACTTTGATTTCCCGTACCCCTCTGAGAATCGCGTATTTGAAAATTATTTCCACGCGGACGCGTACAGCGCATTCTCCGTTAATATCATCAACAGACTGTAAATCTGCCTATTATGTAAAAACGTGCATAGGATTCATGCTCAAAAGCGGTCCAAAAGCTATGCTTTCACGCTATAATCACTATGTGATTGCGGGGTAATCAGGTACAAATAGCAGTGCAATCACATAGTGATTACCCTCCAATAGCTATCAAATTGGTATAGGAAGCGTTGTTCCACCCCTCTGAACAGCATAAAGACATAGCTTTTTCTCTCCAGAATGCGAAGTGCGGACGATGGTTCCCAAAAATCAAAGTGTCACAAAAAGGGCCGTTTTTGTGACACTTTGTCAAAATGGGCACAACGCTCCAATGATGCCACTATCTTCAGCTGAAGTCAAAAAATATAGTCATTTGTTTGGTCGTCTCGGAAATTTATTGTAACTTTGAACCTCGAAACACCCACGGACGGCGGCAGATGACACCGCCGTGACATGAAAACGCAGTTCTAATTAATATCTAAAAACAAATAACCCAAACAATTAAACATGGACAACAAACAGCAACAGCAGGGGCAGCAGCTCCAGATTGACATCAAGCCTGAGGTGGCTCAGGGAGTATACAGCAATTTCGCCATCATCTCACACTCACGTGCGGAGTTCATAGTTGACCTTGCCTCCACACTGCCTGGCGCTCCTAAGGCGCAGGTTGTAAGCCGTGTGATACTGGCACCGGAGCACGCCAAGCGTTTGGCAATGGCTTTGCAGGACAATATCATGCGCTACGAGCAGGAATTTGGAAAGATACAGCTGGAGATGCCTGCCGCACAGCAGGGACCACGCACAGCTAATCCATTCGGCGGAGAGGCGTAGTTTTCTGGTTGTTTGGTAGTTTAGTTGTTTGGTGGTTTGGTTGATACTGAATAGAGTTGTCGGCCAAACGACGAAATAGCCAAACCACAAAACCACCAAACAACTAATAAACCAAACAACTAACCAACTAAACAACCAAAATGACACGATTTGCATTCAAGATGTTCCTCAAACCCGGCTGCGAGGAGGAATACCAGAAGCGCCATGCAGCCATCTGGCCGGAACTGGTAAAGATGATTAAGGACTCCGGAGTGAGCAACTACAGCATATACTGGGACAAGGACACCAACATACTCTTTGGCTATCAGGAGTGCAGCAGCGAGACTAACAGCCAGGACACATCCAACGGCGTGGACCCCATCACACAGAAATGGTGGGACATGATGGCCGACATAATGGAAGTGAACCCGGACAACTCGCCGGTAACCATACCTATAAAGGAAGTGTTCCACCTGGACTGATACCGGAACACACCCTTACAGACAGAGACAAGGACAGGCATAACCCGGCAATGACGGGATATGCCTGTCCTTTACATACATTCTTCAACGGGGGCGGTGACCGTACCGCCATTAACAATTATCACCTATATGGGAACTATTTACATCAAGGACCTGCGCCTGCACGCCTTTCACGGAGTGCTGCCACAGGAGCGTGAGGTGGGCAACGACTACGTGGTGAACCTCAGTGTGGACTATCCAGTGGAGACAGCGGCGCAAAGCGACAAGGTGGAGGACACCATGAGCTATGCCGACGCAGCGGCCATCATACAGAGGGAGATGGGCACGCCGTCCTGTCTCATAGAGAATGTGGCATGGCGCATAGCCCATGCCGTGCTTGACACCTTCACAGCCGCGGCCTCGGTCACTGTGGACATAATGAAGATTGCACCGCCCATGCAGGCGGACTGCGCCGGAGCTGGAGTGAGAGTCACTCTTGATGGTTGTAGGTTGTAGGTTTTATTTGGTTGTAGGTTGTTGGTTTTAGGTTGTGGGTCTGTCCTGCTTAAATATTTATTTCCGAAAGACCGAAAAACCATAACCAAAGACCTAAGACCCACAACCCATAACCAAAAACCTACAACCACCAAAACCTTATCCCTCAATAGTGTCAATGGTTCCATCCTCATTGTGATGCAGCTCGCATACCTTCAATGACCGCAGCCAAGTCTTGCCTGACGGCACGGAATCATGATGGAACAGGTACCACTTACCCTTGAACTCCACAATGCAGTGATGCGTGGTCCAGCCTGCCTTCACAGGAGTGAGTATCACACCCTGGTAAGTGAACGGGCCATACGGGTTGTCACTGGTGGCATAGCATATCAGGTGCGTGTCTCCTGTAGAATATGAGAGATAGTAGCGGCCGTTATACTTGTGCACCCAACTGGCCTCGAAGAAGCGATGAGGGTCATTGGCCTTTAGCGGATTGCCGTCAGCGTCCACAACCATAACGGGCTGCGGCTCCTCTGCAAACTGTAGCATATCGTCAGACAGACGCGCCACACGCGAAGGCAGCGCAGGCTCATCGCCCTCGGGCAGATGTGCATTCTCCAAAGCCTTATTGTCACAGTAGCGCTGCAACTGTCCGCCCCATATACCGCCAAAATAGAAATAGTAGTCAGGCTTGCCTTCCTTGCCAGGCACATCATCCTTCAGCACGGCCACATCAATGGAGTAAGAGCCACGCATGGGGTCGGGCTGCGGAATGAACGGACCTTCCGGTCTGTCAGCCACCGCCACGCCAAAGCGGAAGATGTCATTACGGTCCTTCAATGGGAAGTACATATAATACTTGCCGTCCTTCTCCTGCACATCACAGTCCCAGAGCTGACGGCCTGCCCATGGTATGTCCGCAACGCTTAGTATCACGCCATGGTCCTCAAGCGTCTTCTCGCCATTAACCACGGCCTCAAGGTCATCTGTGGAGAACACATGATAGTCACACATATCGAAGTGGTCACCGTTATCATTCTCCTCTATACCGGACTCTCTGTCGTGTGAGGGATATATATACAGTTTGCCGTTCCATACATGAACGGACGGGTCGGCCATATAGTCATTTGGCACGAGATAATATTTTCCTTCCATAGTTGTTTATTTTTGGGTTGGTTTGAAGGTGGTTGTGGGTTTTAGGTTGTAGGTTGTGGGTTGTGGGTCTTATCTGGTTTTGGATTATAGGTTATAGGGGGTAGGTCGTGGGGCTGTCCTGTTTAAATATTTATCGCCTAAAGGACAAAAGCCAGCCCCGAAAGACCATCAACCTAAAACCCATAACCCAAAACCAACACCAAAGACCTATAACCCACAACCAACAACCTAAAGAACCTACTTCTCCACAAGCTCCACAAGTTTCTTTATTGTTGGTTTAGGATTGCTGTCACGGTCAAAGAGTGTGGCGTAGTCTGTGCGTCCCGGTATGGGGAAACCGTTACGCCAGGAGTTAGCGTCGTTAAAGCACCAGAAGCCCACACGGAGTATGTTCTCGCGGTTCTTTATCAGCATCTTGTAGAAGTCTATCCAGAACTCCTCCGCCTTGCGAGCCACAGAGTTCGGCAGACCGTCCCTGTACGGATCCATCTCCTTACGGTATTTGAAGTTGTCCGATATATTGGCACCGGCAAAGCCGTAAGGATTAGGCAGAACAGAGAGGTCAAGCTCCGTGAACTGCGCAGGAACCCCGAGTTCCTGACTTATTTTTTTGATGCTCTGCTCATATTGAGCCACATAATCATCGCTGCCCAGCACCATGTGTCCCTGCAGGCCTATGGCTGTCAGGGACAGTCCCTTAGCCATAAGCGGCTTGAAGAAGCGCACCACTCCATCCACCTTTGACGCCTTGTTCATGGAATAGTCATTATAGTACAGCTCTATACTCGGGTCTGCCTCATGGGCATAATGGAATGCCAGGGGGATAAAGTCCTCGCCAAGTATCTTGTAGAACTTGCTCTGACGCAGCGAGCCGTCATCCTCGAACGCCTCGTTAACGACATCCCATGCCTTCACACGGCCTCTGAAGTGTCCGAGGATAGTACGTATGTGCTCACGCATACGCTTCTTCAACACCTCTGGGGTGACATCCTTGCCGTTCTTATCCTTAAAGAACCAGGCAGGACACTGCGAATGCCAGATGAGGCAATGACCCACCACCTGCAGGCCTTCCGCAAGCGCCTTGTCCACAAAGGCGTCCGCCTTACGGAAGTCGAAACGCCCTTCACTGGGCTGCAGCGACTCCATCTTCATACAGTTCTCTGCCACCACCCAGTTAAAGTGATTGGCGATTATGGGGAAATGGCTAACCTGGTTGGAGTCTACCTCCCACTGGTTCACGCTCATTCCCGTGCGCCAGTAGTCCCCGTATGCCTTACTAAGGGACTGCGCACTGGCAGCGGTTACCGCCGCCTGCATGGCAATGAAAGCCAAGAAGTTTTTTCCTATACGCATTATTGTTCTTTATTTTTTCTGTTGTTTATTAGTGATTTCTCTGTTTATCTCGTCTATACGCTCGTCTGTAAGCTCATATTTGGAAATGATATACATGGCAAGGAGAAGCATGGCGGCCGGAATGACACACACAAGCCAGCGTATACCCTCCTGTGCAAGCGGTGTCTGAGCCTCAAGGTTATTCATAAAGTATGCGCCCGCCGCATTGCCCACAGACATCATTGCAAAGGCTGTGATGAAGAAGAGAGCCACAATCCTCAAGGGACGGTTATGGAAGAACTCCATCCACAGGTCGCTGATCTTGACATCCTTCGTGGCAGCCTCATCCATAACCACACGCTCCTTGGTCTGCGAGAAGCAGAATATGAGCAGAGCCATGCCTATGACGGCATATATCAGCATAGCATAGAACCATGCGGAAGAGTCCTTGGGCAGTGTGCTGGCTCCGGCAGCGGCCGGCTGATAGCCTGTATAGGCAAGGATGGCACCGGGCACAACACCGCCCAATGCCATGCCGGCCTTGTAGAATATACCGGTAAGGGCATTGACGATACCTGCGATGCGCCTGCCTGTGGTATACTCCGCAAAGGAAATGACCTCCGGAATAAGTGCCCACATATATCCAGTGGCGACAATCACACCCGTTGACTTTATGAACTGTGCCACATATACCAGAGTGATGTTCTCCTCGACAGGTCCGGACTTACTGATGATGTACAGCATTGCCATACCTACAATGGCTACTGTAAGGAAGATATAGAACATATTCTTCTTGCCCACCTTTCTCTTTATGGCAGGCACAAGCGGCATGAAGATAAATGACGGCAGAGAGCCAAGGCCCATGAAGAGTGCAAGTTCTATAGGCAGCTCACCCTGCGGAGCGGCAAGCATGGCCACAAGGATAGGCACGCCGGCACTGACTGCCAGACCACCACAGTTGGCCATGAACATACGCACAGAGGTAAGTATGGTAATCTCGTCTGTGTCGCGCGTCAGTGACGAGTTGAGCGCACCGTAAGGCACATTGATAAGAGTATAGAGCATTGACAGGCCCACGTATGTCACGTACGCATAGAGCAGAGAGCCGGAGAAGCCGTTCCAGAAGCAGAGGATGGCAAGACCCGTAAGAGGCAGTCCTGCCAGCACAAGATATGAGCGGTACTTTCCCCAACGCGGGTTGTGCTTGTCTACGTATGTGCCGACAAGTGGATCCCATAGCACGTCTATAAGACGCACCACAAGAAACATCGTTGCTGCCGAACCGGCATCCAGTCCATAGATGTCTGTATAGAAAAACAGCAGATACATACAGATGGTCTGGTAGATAAGATTCTGTGCCAAGTCACCGGCACCAAAGCCAAGGCGCTGAAGCCATGACAATTTATAGAAGCCTTCCATAAGCGAATAGTTGTTAGTTTAAGGTTTTATTTAGGATTGAAATTATTAATCTATAATGTTAAAGTGGTGCCCTGGAATAGTTGTCTATGCCAAGGTTGATACGCATCATATCCTTTAATCCGTGACGCGGCTGTGGAGAGTCAAGCGGCAGTGGCAGTCTGGAGAACTGCTGGAAGTAAAGCAGACAGGCATCCCTCCACCACCAGGCATCCTGGGCCTGCTTGTCAAAGAGACGCTGCTGCGTCGCATGGCGCTCTGCCTCCATGAACGGACGCATGGCGCTCCACACCTTTGCGAAAGCCTCCGCCTCTCGCACTCCCTGATCGTAACGGTGGCACAGACCGTCCCATAGAGTCTCGCCGGAATGCAGACGGTACGTCCATGGCAGATGATGGAACCACAGCAACAGCTGTTCCGGACAGGTTTCCACCTTATTATATATATAGTACAGAGAGTCGGGATAGAGACGCGTGTTTCCTGAACCGCCATCGGTAGTACGGTTAAAGCCTATTCCATTCTCTGAAGCCTGATGATAATAACGGGGCTTCCAGTCCTCACGCCATCCGGCAGGGTCGCACCAAGGCTCTGGTCCATAGTGATGACCTCCGGCAAAGATATGATGCAGTCCCAATGGCATCATGTAGTTTACCACCGCCTCATGACTCGCCGTCAGCACCCGTGTCATAGGATTGACGAATGCCGTATCTGCGGTAAAGGTGCGTGACAGCCACTCACGTGCTATCTTTTCCTTAGTCATTGTCGGGTCCGATGTCATACGCCCGAAGCCATACCAGTTGGCCTGTGCCATCTCCGAGCCGCACCATGTAGGAGAATCACCGATATTAGCGACACCTGCGACACCGATGAGGTTGGGCAGACCGTGAAGCTGTTCGTATGACTCATGGAAAGGCATGAAGCACGTGTGTATGCTCTGGCCTGTGTACTCCTGGGTTATCTGCACCTCAAGCATCATCTTTGTCTTTTTAAGAGCGAAGAATAGCGGTGACAGTGGCTCACGTGGCTGGAAGTCTACAGGACCGTTCTTTATCTGTATTATGACATTATCACGAAACAGTCCGTCAAGTGGCAGGAACTCCTCATAAGCCTGCGAAGCGCGGTCGGCAGCGTCCGGCTTGTAGACAAAGGCCCTCCACATTACAATGCCACCGTAAGGGCGCAGTGCATCGGCCAGCATATTGGCTCCGTCCACGTGAGTGCGGCCGTAGTCCATAGGCCCTGGCTCACCCTCGGAGTTCGCCTTGACAAGGAAACCTCCGAAATCTGGTATCATACGATACACCTCGCGCACCTTCCTCTTCCACCATTCGCAGACCTTTCTGTCAAGAGGATCAGCGGTAGACACCTCACCCAATGCTTTCGGTGAGGCGAAGTTTACGGAAAGATACACCTTTATACAGTATGGACGCAGCACATCAGCAATACGTTTTGCCTCCTTCAGTTTCTGCCTTGTGAGCATTGACGGCTTTGCATTGACGTTATTAAGTACTGTACCATTAATGCCTATGGAGGCATTGGCTATGGCATAACGCCGCACTATATCTAGGTCAGCCACACCGTCTGGCTTCCAGAATATGCTTCGCCCTGCATATCCACGCTCTACAGTGCCATCGGGATTGTCCCAATGATTCAGCAGACGTAGGGTATATGGACTGTTAGCGACAGGGGATATTGGCTGTACTGCGTCCGCATTGGCGGACATTTCCCTAAGCCACAATTCTCCTTGCGCCCAGCCGAATGTCAATGACAGACTGAGAGCAAGGAGAATTGCAGTGATCCTATTCGTTAATAATTGATTTGTATACAATTTAACTTCCTTTAGATTATACAATAAGATTACCTTTTACTTGTAGCGTACATTCCTATACAGGCCCCTATGAAGCCACCACTCTTGTTAGTGGTAAGGTTTGTGGCGTCAACACCCTTTGCGGCAAGCTGCCACTGACCGTCACCAACAGCATAGTAGAAGTCATACAGTCCGCCGTCACCTTTTATTTTAAGCCGTAGCGGCTTGTCAGCCTCCTCGTTGGTAAGTATCACTGTTGATACATCCACAGGAGTCTTCTCCTTTCTGGTGAGCACTACAGCCTTGGAACCATTCTTCAGCATTGTCTTACCGAAGGTGAAGTGATAGTCCTCATTCTGCAACAGCGCAAAGCCAGCAAGCTCTGTCTCTTTAGTAGGATTGAAGTCCAGACGTGTCTCGGCCGTGAATGTTGTATGCTGCTGCGGTGTGAACAAGGCGGAAAGACTTTCCCTCTGTGATATATTAACGGGCAACGGCTTGATTGTAACACCATTTACACCTGTGCTCCAGAACTTTACAGATGGATTACGCAGTGTCAGCCAGCGTCCGTGTAACTTGTCGCCCTTGAAATCATCACGGTACTCGAAATTACCGGTACGGTATGCTGTCTCTGGAGTCTGGGGCGCAATAGTGCCGCCCTTATAGTCCACAACTGTAGGAACTACCTTGCCTTTGTCGAGAATTACCGGCCATCCGTCCTTCCATGTAACGGGAAGCATATACGTGTCACGGCCTGTGTTGTAATACTTGTTATTGTCATACGGACGGCATGCCAGGAATACAGCCCACCAGTCACCCTTAGGGGTCTGGACGATGTCGGCATGACCGGCACTTGACACATAGTCCTCACGATCCGGGTTCAGGCCCGTCCGCTGTGTAAGTATAGGATTACCGGAATATTCCTCAAAAGGTCCCATAGGGCTTTTGGAACGCAGAATGACCTCACTGTGCCATTCGCCAGTTCCGCCTTCCGCACACATCAGATAATAATACTTCCCCACCCGGAACATGTGTGGACCCTCAATCCATATAGGCTGTTTGTCCACATGAGTACCTCCGCGTAATATCTCCACCTGATCGCCAATGACACTGTCTCCCTCCACACTGAAACGATGACACATAATGCTGCGCTGCCCCTGGTAGTCATGCCCACCTACAGGCTCATCATTATTCACTATATATCCCTTACCGTCCTTGTCAAAGAAGAAAGAGGGGTCAATGCCACCAACCTTACGAAGATATATAGGCTCACTCCATCCCTTCTCTGGGTCCTTACTCTTAACGAAGAAGTTGCCCGCACCGACATTAGTGGTTATCATATAGAAGGTCTTGTTCTTCTCATTATATGATATTGCTGGCGCAAATATGCCACCGCTGACCTTCTGTCCCTGCAAAGGCAGCTGGCTCTTACGGTCCAGCACATGGCCGATGCTCTCCCAGTTCACGAGATCCTTACTCTTATATATAGGCACACCGGGGAAAAAAGAGAAAGAAGAATTGACAAGATAATAGGTATCACCCTTACGGCAGATAGACGGATCAGGGGCGAAACCGGCAATGACAGGATTGAGGTACTGCTTTGCCGCATCAAATGTCTTTGCAAAACGTACATCATCACCCTTATAGTCAAAATATCCAAAAGTAGCATTACCATCCGCATATACGGACAATGAGGCTGCAAGAAGCACAGCCGATAATATCTTTTTCATTATATGTATTATATTTATGTGATACAGTAGATACAACATATTGCAGTCAGTCATGTCAGGTGCAGAAGTTTCTGGCTTAGCATGGTCTTAGGCGACAGGCACGGACGCTACCGATACCTTTTTTCTTGTCGCCTAAGCCAGCCATCCAGTCCATTACATTAAACTACAACTAACTAGGGTCTGCTGAATTAATTTCCGGCCACAGACAGAGAGTAGCAGATGTGACCCC